>NZ_JBLUPY010000041.1:0-37073 GCF_048068215.1 Pseudomonas sp. NY15372 | reverse complement strand
AATCGCCGGCAAGCCGGCTCCCACCGAGCCTGCGCTAACGGCGCACCTGTAGGAGCGGCCTTGCGCCGCGAAAGGCCGCGCAGCGGCCCAATCGCCGGCAAGCCGGCTCCCACCGAGCCTGCGCTAACGGCGCACCTGTAGGAGCGGCCTTGCGCCGCGAAAGGCCGCGCAGCGGCCCAATCGCCGGCAAGCCGGCTCCCACCGAGCCTGCGCTAACGGCGCACCTGTAGGAGCGGCCTTGCGCCGCGAAAGGCCGCGCAGCGGCCCAATCGCCGGCAAGCCGGCTCCCGCCGCCCCTGCGCTAACGGCGTATCTGCAGGAGCGGCCTTGCGCCGCGAAGGGCCGCGCAGCGGCCCCACGATCACCATCCGCTGGGCCAACGCTCGGGTCGGTAAATCCAGCCTCAGGGCCGGGAAGTTTGCTCCCCTTGCCCCGCTCTGCTAGTGTCGCGCCGTTCTGAAAGCCACCGAGACAGTCGCCATGGCCCGCAAAAAAGCCTCCATCGATTTCGAGCAATCCCTCGCCGACCTGCAAGCCTTGGTCGAGCGCCTGGAGAACGGCGAATTGTCGCTGGAAGAGTCGCTGGCCGCCTTCGAACAAGGCATCGCCCTGACCCGCGATTGCCAGGCCGCCCTGGCCCAGGCCGAGCAGAAGGTGCAGATCCTGCTCGAACGCGACGGTGAGCTGGCGGCCCAGCCGTTCGACGCGGAGCCCGAAGCATGATCGGCCAGTACCAGGCAAGCTGCCAGGCGCGTGTCGATGCGGCCCTCGAGCCGCTGTTCGTGGCGCCGTCCAAGGAGCTCGAGCGGCTCTATGCAGCCATGCGCTACAGCGTGATGAACGGCGGCAAGCGTGTACGGCCATTGCTGGCCTACGCGGCCTGCGAAGCCTTCGGCGCCCCGGCCGAACAGGCCAATGGCGCGGCCTGTGCGGTCGAGCTGATCCATGCCTACTCGCTGGTGCATGACGACCTGCCGGCCATGGACGACGACGACCTGCGCCGCGGCCAGCCGACCACCCACAAGGCCTTCGACGAAGCCTGCGCCATCCTCGCTGGCGACGGCCTGCAAAGCCTGGCCTTCAGCGCCCTGCTCGACCCGCGCCTGAGCCCCCAGGCCGATACCGTTCGGCTGCAGATGGTCCAAGCCCTGGCCCAGGCTGCCGGCCCGGCCGGCATGGTCGGCGGCCAGGCCATCGACCTGGGCTCGGTGGGCCTGAAGCTCGACCAGAAGGCCCTGGAATACATGCACCGGCACAAGACCGGCGCCCTGATCGAAGCCAGCGTACGCCTCGGCGCCTTGGCCAGCGCCCGCGCCAGCCAGGCGCAGCTGGGCGCCCTGCAGACCTACGCCCAGGCAATCGGCCTGGCATTCCAGGTGCAGGATGACATCCTCGATGTAGAGAGCGACACCGCCACCCTGGGCAAACGCCAGGGCGCCGATATCGCCCGCGACAAACCCACCTATCCGGCTCTGCTGGGCCTGGAGGCGGCCAAGGCCTACGCGCTGGAACTGCGCGACCAGGCCCTGGGCGCGCTCGAAGGCTTTGGCGACAGCGCCGAACCCTTGCGCGCACTGGCTCGCTATATCGTCGAGCGTCGCCATTAAAGCATGCTCGCCTGCTCTGTAGGAGCGGGCTTGCCCCGCGATGACGTCGGTGAATCCAACATCGCATCGCGGGACAAGCCCGCTCCCACAGGGGCATCGCTAGCCGCTTGTGCCCTGCACGACGGCGCAGCCCGAAGGGCTGGTTGATCTCCCACAGGGGCAGCGTCCACCACACCTGCATGGGCAGCTTTTCCCACAATGGGGTAAACTGCCGCGTCTTCATATCTATAACGACTCGCCTGATGCCCACGACGTTTCAAGAGATCCCCCGCGAACGCCCGGTCACGCCATTGCTGGACCGCGCTGACACGCCTGCCGGCCTGCGCCGGCTGGCCGAAGCCGACCTGGAGACCCTGGCCGACGAGTTGCGCCAGGAGCTGCTCTATACCGTTGGTCAGACCGGTGGGCATTTCGGCGCCGGCCTGGGCGTCATCGAGCTGACGATCGCCCTGCACTACGTCTTCGACACGCCGGACGACCGCCTGGTGTGGGACGTCGGCCACCAGGCCTACCCGCACAAGATTCTCACCGGCCGGCGCAATCGTATGCTCAGCCTGCGCCAGAAAGACGGCATCGCCGCCTTCCCACGCCGCGTGGAAAGCGAGTACGACACCTTCGGCGTCGGCCATTCCAGCACCTCGATCAGCGCGGCACTGGGCATGGCCATCGCCGCTCGCCTGCAGAACGACCCGCGCAAGTCCATCGCGGTGATCGGCGACGGCGCCCTGACTGCTGGCATGGCTTTCGAGGCGTTGAACCACGCCCAGGAAGTCGATGCCGACATGCTGGTGATCCTCAACGACAACGACATGTCGATTTCGCGCAATGTCGGCGGCCTGTCCAACTACCTGGCCAAGATCCTCTCCAGCCGCACCTACGCAAGCATGCGCGAGGGCAGCAAGAAGGTCTTGTCGCGCCTGCCAGGTGCCTGGGAAATCGCCCGCCGCACCGAGGAATACGCCAAGGGCATGCTGGTACCCGGCACCCTGTTCGAGGAGCTGGGCTGGAACTACATCGGTCCGATCGACGGCCACGACCTGCCGACCCTCATCGCCACCCTGCGCAACATGCGCGACCTCAAGGGCCCGCAGTTCCTGCACGTGATCACCAAGAAGGGCAAGGGCTTCGCCCCGGCCGAGCTGGACCCGATCGGCTATCACGCCATCACCAAGCTCGAGCCCGTCGACAAGCCCGCTGCACCGAAGAAGGTCAGTGGGCCGAAGTATTCGGCGGTGTTTGGCCAATGGCTGTGCGACATGGCCGCTGCCGACAACCGCCTGGTGGGCATCACCCCGGCGATGAAGGAAGGCTCGGACCTGGTGGCCTTCAGCGAACGCTACCCCGAGCGCTACTTCGACGTCGCCATTGCCGAGCAGCATGCGGTCACCCTGGCCGCAGGCATGGCCTGCGAGGGCGCCAAGCCGGTGGTCGCCATCTACTCGACCTTCCTCCAGCGTGCCTACGACCAGCTGATCCACGACGTGGCGGTGCAGAACCTCGATGTGCTGTTCGCCATCGACCGTGCGGGCCTGGTGGGCGAGGACGGCCCGACTCACGCCGGCAGCTTCGACCTGTCGTACCTGCGCTGCATCCCGGGCATGCTGGTAATGACCCCGAGCGATGAGAACGAGCTGCGCAAGATGCTCACCACCGGCCACCTGTACAACGGCCCGGCGGCGGTGCGCTACCCCCGCGGTACCGGCCCCAACGCACCGATCAGCGGCGATCTGGAACCGCTGGTGATTGGCAAGGGTGTGGTGCGCCGCAAGGGTGAGAAGGTCGCCCTGCTGGTGTTCGGCGTACAACTGGCCGAGGCGATGAAGGTGGCAGAGCAGATCAACGCCACCGTGGTCGACATGCGTTTCGTCAAACCACTGGACGAGGCCCTGGTGCTGGAACTGGCGGCCAACCATGAGCTGCTTGTGACCGTCGAGGAGAACGCCATCATGGGCGGCGCCGGCGCTGCGGTCAGTGAGTTCCTGGCTCGCGAGGCGGTGCTCAAGCCAATGCTGCACCTGGGGCTGCCGGATATTTATGTCGAGCATGCCAAGCCGGCGCAGATGCTGGCTGAATGTGGCCTGGATGCGGCCGGGATCGAGGCTTCGGTGAAAGCCCGCCTGGCCAGGCTCGGCCTGTAATCCCCGGGGCCGCTTGGCGGCCCATCGCGGCACAAGGCCGCTCCTACAGGACTGCGTGGCCCCTGTAGGAGCGGCCTTGTGCCGTGATCGAAGGCGCAGCCCTCGAAAGCGCGGCGTACCTTGAGCCTGGATCTCGACCGTCAGTTCGACCGTTTCGCCGTTGGCGCCACCTGGCAAGCAGCCAGCAGCAGCTACAACGATGAAGCCAATACCGACCCAATTGCCGGCTATGGCACCTTGGGCCTGCGTGGAAGCTGGGCGGCAAGCCGTGAACTGAAGCTCGATCTGAAGCTGGACAACCTGCTGGACAAACAGTACAGCCGCACCCACTACAACTATCAGGGCACCAACTACGGCTACCGCGAAGAAGGCCGCACCTGGCTGCTGAGCGTCACCTGGACGCCGGCGCTCTAGCCGCAAGCAGCTCGCACAGGCGCGCCGTGGCCTCGATCATCTGGCCGCTGGGGCGTTCCAGCCCCTTGTCGGGCACTACCAGCAAGCGGTCATTGGCCACCGCATCGAGGGTGCGCCAGGCCTTCCAGCTGGCCAGTTGGGCCTGGTCGCCGGCGAGGATCACCTGCGGATCGCGCAACAGCACGGACTCCACGCTCACCTGGGGCGCAGGTTGGGTGAGGTCGGCAAACACATTCCGCGCACCGCAAACCTCCAACGCATCACTGACGATCTGCTGCCCGCCGAGGGTGTACAGCGGTCGGTCCCACACCTGGTAGAACACCCGCAGCGGCTGTTGTCGCCGGTACTGCCCGCGCAACTCCTGCAGCCGCTCGCGCAAGGCGGCCGCGTATTGCCGGCCTCGCTCGGCACGCCCTACCCGCTGGCCGATGGCTTCGATCTGCCCGATCAACTGGTCGATGTCCTTGGGCTCGCCGACGAAAGTCGGGATGCCCAGGCGCCTGAGCTGTTCGCGCTGGGCCGGCGCCACGCTGTCGGGCCACAACAACAACAGGTCGGGTGCAAGGCTGAGCAGGCGCTCGATGTCGAGCTGGCTGTACCGCCCTACCGAAGGCAGGCCCTGCAGTGACGCCGGTCGCTGGCCACCGTCGAGCACACCCACCAACAAGTCGTCAGCATGCAGCTCAAGCATGATTTCGGTCATCGAAGGGGCCAGGCTGACCACCCGAGAAACGCCTTCGGCCTTGACGCCGAAGGCCAACAGGGCCAGCAGGCAGAAAAGAATGCGCATCAGCCCAGCTGGCGGGGGATGCGGTACAGGTAGAGCAGCACCACGGTGGACAGTGCCAGAAGAATCTGCGGCACCGCCTCCAAGCCGACCAGCACCGAAAGTGCCGCCACCCAGGCCGGGAAACAGGCGAACAGCATGGCCATGCGTCGCACTCCTGCCAGCTCGATCCATGCCTGGGGCTCCTCGGACGAGCCGAGGGCCTTCGAAGTGGCGATCAAGGCACGCTTGTAGGCGCCGAAACGCGGCAGGCTGAGGAACATGGAGGCAGCGCCGGCGATGAACAGCGGCATGGCCAGGACAGGGATCAAGGTATCGCCGCCACCGAAGGCCCACGCCATCACCGGCAGCGGCACCAGGCCTACCGCCAGGTATTGCCACCACGCCAGCGCCAGGCGCCGCTTCACCTGGCTGCGGGTCACGCCTGCGGCTCGCCCTGGTGTTCGTTGCCCATCATGTGGCCAAGCTTGCCGGCCTTGGTGGCCAGGTAAAGACGGTTGTGCGGGTTGTGGCCAGTGTGCAGCGGCACGCGCTCGGCGACCTTGATGCCCATGTCGGTCAGGGCCTTGACCTTGCGCGGGTTGTTGGTCATCAGACGCAGCGAGCCTACACCCAGGTGCTCGAGCATGGGCTGGCACATGGCATAGTCGCGCTGGTCGGCGGCGAAGCCCAGGCGTTCGTTGGCCTCGACGGTGTCGGCACCGCCATCCTGCAGCTCGTAGGCGCGGATCTTGTTCAGCAAACCAATGCCACGGCCTTCCTGGCGCAGGTACAGCAGCACGCCACGACCTTCACGGGCGATGGCCTGCAACGCGGCCTCCAGTTGCGAGCCGCAATCGCAGCGCTGGCTAAACAGCGCATCACCAGTCAGGCATTCGGAATGCAGGCGCCCCAGCACCGGCTCGCCGTCGGCGATATCACCCAGGCTGAGCACTACATGCTCACGGCCCGTGGCTTCGTCGAGAAAGCCATGCATGGTGAAGATCGCGAAGGGAGTCGGGAGTTTCGAGGCGGCGACAAAGACGACGGGCACGTTGTGCTCCTAAAAAATAAGCAGTTCCAATTGCCCGATTGTATCAGCAGGTTGCCACCCATGCGCAGGCTGAATATCGCCGCTTAAGATCGAAAAGTTTGATGGTTGGGCTTCGAGCTCGCCCCCCCCCCCCCTTGCCCCGCGATTGGGCCGGGCCCGATATCATCGTCGCCCTTGATCGCGGGACAAGCCGCTCCAACAGGTACGCCGTTAGCGCAGGCTCGGTGGTAGCCGGCTTGCCGGCGATTGGGCCGCTGCGCGGCCCTTCGCGGCGCAAGGCCGCTCCTACAGGTGCGCCGTTAGCGCAGGCTCGGTGGGAGCCGGCTTTCCGGCGATTGGGCCACTGCGCGGCCTTTCGCGGCGCAAGGCCGCTCCTACAGGTGCGCCGTTAGCGCAGGGCCGGTGGGAGCCGGCTTGCCGGCGATTGGGCCGCTGCGCGGCCTTTCGCGGCGCAAGGCCGCTCCTACAGGTACGCCGTCAGCGCAGGGGCGGTGGGAGCCGGCTTGCCGGCGATTGGGCCGCTGCGCGGCCTTTCGCGGCGCAAGGCCGCTCCTACAGGGGATCAGCGTCGGGTCAAGCAACCACCCACACCAGCACTTGCATGCCCAGCCAGGCGAACACACCGGCCAGGATATCGTCGAGCATGATCCCGACGCCGCCATGCACGTGGCGGTCGATCCAGCGGATCGGCCAAGGCTTGAGGATGTCGAAGAAGCGGAACATCAGGAACCCCGCCAACAACCACTGCCAACCCTCCGGCACCAGCCACAGGGTAATCCACATGCCGACCATCTCGTCCCAGACGATGCCTTCGTGGTCGTGCACACGCAGGTCGTTGGCGACCTTGCCGCACAGCCAGAAGCCGAACAGCATGGTGATGCCCAGCAGCAGCCAGTAGCCCCAGTCCGGCAGCATCTGCCAGAGCGGGATGAACGGCAGCGCCACCAGCGAGCCCCAGGTGCCGGGCGCCTTGGGCAAGGTACCGGAGCCGAAGCCGAAGGCGATGAAGTGCCAGGGGTTGCGCCAGACCGAAGGCGGAACGAACTCCGCAGGCACCTGGTTGGGGTGGTCGGTCACGGTGTCTCCCTAAAATGTTGGTAACCCCGTTGCGCCGGGGTGATGTCCTGGCCCTGCCCGTCGCGCAGCGTCACGCCCTGCCCTTCGAGCACACGGCCGATGACATGGATGACGCCAGGATCAGGCAGGGATGAAAGTTGCGCCTCGGGCACAGTGAATGCCAACACGTAGTCGTCGCCACCGGTCAGCGCAGCATGCAAGGCCGCCTCCTGGCCGAGGAAGGCCTGCAGGGCGGGCGAGACCGGTACCTGCTCGGCATTTACCTGGAGCGCGACACCGGAAGCCTTGGCGATATGCCCGCAGTCGGCCAGCAGCCCGTCGGATATATCCAGCGCCGCCGTGGCCCGGCCACGCAACAGCTGGCCCAGGGCAAGCTGGGGCAAGGGCGACCAGTACTGGGCCAACAACGGTTCGGCGACCTCGGCCGGCGCCGTGCGTTCGCCCAGTACCAGCGGCAGGGCTCCGGCCGCATTGCCCAGGTAACCGCCCACACACAGCAGGTCGCCCGGCCTTGCACCGCTGCGGCGCAGGGCCTGCCCTGCAGGCGCCTTGCCGAATACAGTCACGGTGATAGCCAGGGGGCCACGGGTGGTGTCGCCACCGATCAGGCTGACGCCACAGCGCAAGGCCATGCGGTTCAGGCCATCGGCATACTGCCGGAGCCAGTCGGCACCGACCTGGGGCAGGGTCAGGGCGAGGGTGAAGCCGATGGGGTCGGCCCCCATGGCCGCGAGGTCGCTGACCGCCACGGCCAGCGAGCGCTGGCCGAGCAGCAGGGGGTCGCAGGCGACAGGAAAATGCACGCCTTCGACCAGGGTATCGGTGGACACCGCCAGCTGCTCGCCAGCAGGCAGCTCCAGCAGGGCGCAGTCGTCACCGATGCCGAGGACCACACCTTCGCCGCCCTGCGCACAGGCCGCAGCGGCGAAGTAATGACGGATCAGCTCGAACTCACCCATGGTCGGTCGGCGCCGCGATCAGCGCTTGGCCGCCTTGACTTCCGCGTCACGCAGAGTCGGCGCGAGCTTGTCCAGCACACCGTTGACGAACTTGTGGCCGTCGGTGGCACCGAAGACCTTGGCCAGCTCGACACCTTCGTTGATCACCACGCGGTACGGTACGTCGACGCGCTTGATGAACTCCCAGGTGGACAGGCGCAGCACCGCCAGCTCGACCGGGTCGAGCTCCTCCAGAGGCAGGTCCAGGCACGGAGCCAGGGCCTTGTCGATTTCGCCCTTGATCGCCGGGACCCCATGCAGGATCTCGCGGAAATAGGCGCCATCGATATCGGAGAAATCGTTGTCGACCCGGAACTGAGCCTCGATCTCATTCAGCGAATGCTGGGCCATGTGCCACTGGTAGAGGGCCTGGGTCGCGAGCTTGCGGGCTTCGCGGCGCTTGGCGCTCTTGGAGGGCTTGCCAGCATCCGCCGCGCGTGGCTCGCGCGGGTTGAAACGATCGCTTTCGTCGCTAATCACTTGGCCTCCAACTGCGCCAGCAGGCTGACCATTTCCAGGGCGGACAGGGCAGCTTCGGCACCTTTGTTGCCAGCCTTGGTGCCGGAACGCTCGATGGCCTGTTCGATGGAGTCGACGGTCAGGACGCCGAAGGCCACCGGAACACCGAACTCCATGGACACCTGGGCCAGGCCCTTGGTGCACTCGCCCGCCACGTATTCGAAATGCGGGGTACCACCACGGATCACCGCACCCAGGGCGACGATCGCGTCATATTCACCTTGCTGGGCGACTTTCTGTGCAACCAGCGGGATCTCGAAGGCGCCCGGGGCACGGATGATGGTGATGTCGCTTTCGCTGACGCCATGGCGTACCAGGGCATCAACGGCACCGCTTACCAGGCTTTCGACGACGAAGCTGTTGAAGCGGCCAACCACCAAAGCATAGCGACCTTTGGGGGCGATGAAGGTACCTTCGATGGTCTTCAGGGTCATTCCGGTGTTCTCATCTTAAAGAGCGAGGCCGCGCACACGCGGCCTGCGGGAGGGTTTGGACACGAGCGGCAGGACGACAGTTACGCCTGTGTCACTCGGAGGGCACGTATTCTACAACTTCCAGATCGAATCCGGATATCGCGTTGAACTTCATCGGCGAGCTCATCAGGCGCATCTTGCGCACGCCCAGGTCACGCAGGATCTGCGAACCGGCACCGACGGTGCTGTAGGTGGTCGGGGCCTTGGGCTGCGCATCGCCGGCGCTTTCGCGGATGTGTGCCAGCAGCACGTCGCCATCGAGCGGGTGGCCCAGCAGCAGCACCACGCCGCTGCCGGCCTCGGCCACGGCGCTCATCGCCGCACGCAGGCTCCAACGGCCCGGTTGCTTGACCAGCAGCAGGTCACGCAGCGGGTCCATGTTGTGCACGCGCACCAGGGTCGGCTCTTCGGCGCGGATGTCACCGAGGGTCAGGGCCATGTGTACATCGCCTTCCACCGCGTCGCGGTAGGTGACCAGGTTGAACTGGCCCAGCTCGCTGTCCAGCGGCTGTTCGGCGATGCGCTGTACGGTGCGCTCGTGGATCATGCGGTAGTGGATCAGGTCGGCGATGGTGCCGATCTTCAGGCCGTGCTCGGCGGCGAAGGCCTCCAGCTCCGGGCGACGGGCCATGGTGCCGTCGTCGTTCATCACTTCGCAGATCACGCCACTGGGCTCGAAACCAGCCATGCGCGCCAGGTCGCAGGCCGCTTCGGTGTGCCCGGCACGGGCCAGGGTGCCACCGGCCTGGGCCATCAGCGGGAAGATGTGGCCGGGGCTGACGATGTCGTCGGCCTTGGCATCACGGGCGGCGGCCACCTGCACGGTGCGCGCGCGGTCGGCAGCGGAAATACCGGTGGTGACACCCTCGGCGGCCTCGATCGACACGGTGAACTTGGTGCCGAAGCCAGAACCGTTGCGTGGCGCCATCAGCGGCAGCTTGAGCGTTTCGCAGCGCTCGCGGGTCATCGGCATGCAGATCAGGCCGCGGGCGTGCTTGGCCATGAAGTTGATATGCTCGGCCTGGCAGCACTCGGCAGCCATGATGATGTCGCCTTCGTTCTCACGGTCTTCGTCGTCCATGAGAATGACCATTTTGCCCTGGCGGATGTCTTCCACCAGCTCTTCGATGCTGTTGAGCGCCACTCGGCACCCCCTTCTCAATCAGGATTTCAGGTAGCCGTTGGCGGCCAGGAAGCTTTCGGTGATGCCACTGCCCTTGCTCGACTCGGCAGCCTTGTCGCCCAGCAGCAGACGCTCCAGGTAACGGGCCAGCAGGTCGACCTCAAGGTTGACCCGACGACCTGCGCGGTAGTCGGCCATGATGGTTTCGGACAGGGTGTGCGGGACGATGGTCAGCTCGAACTCGGCGCCATCGACCTCATTGACCGTCAGGCTGGTGCCGTCGACGGTGATCGACCCTTTGTGGGCGATGTACTTGGCCAGCTCCTTGGGCGCACGCACGCGGAACTGGATGGCGCGCGCGTTATCGCTGCGCGAGATGATCTCGCCGACGCCGTCGACGTGGCCGCTGACCAGGTGGCCGCCCAATCGGGTGGTGGGGGTCAGGGCCTTTTCCAGGTTGA
This sequence comes from Pseudomonas sp. NY15372, assembly GCF_048068215.1. Taxonomy (NCBI): domain Bacteria; kingdom Pseudomonadati; phylum Pseudomonadota; class Gammaproteobacteria; order Pseudomonadales; family Pseudomonadaceae; genus Pseudomonas; species Pseudomonas sp. NY15372. The sequence continues at coordinate 26,443 of NZ_JBLUPY010000041.1, read as the reverse complement.
CCCGGCTGCCGCTCTTGAGGTCGACCATGGCGGTGCGCTTGAGGGTCTCGACGCTGACGTCGGCCCAGAAGCCGTCGCCGGGCAACTCCACGGCGGTCAGGCAGACGCCGTTGACGGCGATGCTGTCGCCCAGCTTGACGTCGCCCAGGTCGAGCTTGCCGGTTTCTACATAGAGGCGCACGTCACCGCCCTTGGGGGTCAGGCTGCGGATGGTGCCGATGGATTCGATGATGCCGGTGAACATGGTGTCCTCCTCGGGAACAGGGCTGCGCGTGGCAAGCCGGGCATTATACGCCGGAGGCCGGCAAGGGGATGGCCGTGATCCGCCAGTCATCGCCGACCGCGCGCACCTCGGTGATCTTGAGGCGCGGCGCCTCGGCCATCTGCGCCAACGGCCAGTCCAGCAGCGGGCGCGCGGTGCTGCCGAGGAACGTGCCGGCGACGAACAGCTGGAACTCGTCCACCAGGCCCAGGCGCGCGAAGGCGCCGACCAGGCCGGCGCCGGCTTCCAGCAGGACCTCGTTGACACCACGGGCGGCCAGGATCGGCAGCAGGCCAGACAGGTCGACACGGCCGGCGTCACCGGGCAGGCACAGCAGCTCATGGCCGGCCTGAGCATAACGCGGGTCGTCTGCGCAGGCGGTTATCACCAGTGCAGGGCCGGCCTGGAAGAACGGCGCCTCCAGCGGCAGGCGCAGGCGGCCATCGACCAGCACGCGCAGGGGCGGCCGAGCCAGGGCCAGGGCGGTGGTTTCGGCGTCCAGCCCCAACTCGGCGCCGCGCACGGTCATGCGTGCGTTGTCGGCCAGCACGCTTTCGGCGCTGGTCACCACCACGCTGGAACGGGCACGCAGGCGCTGCACCGCGGCGCGGGCGGCAGGGCCGGTGATCCACTGGCTTTCGCCGCTGGCCATGGCGGTGCGGCCGTCCAGGCTCATGGCGAGCTTGGCTCGCACGAACGGCAGGCCATGCTCCATGCGCTTGAGAAAGCCCGGGTTGAGTGCGCGAGCCTCGGCTTCGAGCACGCCGCTGCTGACCTCGATACCGGCCTCGGCCAGACGCCGCAGGCCCTGGCCGGCCACTTGCGGGTTGGGGTCCTGCATGGCGGCCACTACCCGAGCCACACCGGCCTTGACCAGCGCCTCGGCGCAGGGCGGCGTACGACCATGGTGACTGCACGGCTCGAGCGTCACATAGGCGCAAGCGCCGCGTGCGCGCTCGCCGGCCTGGCGCAGGGCGTGGACCTCGGCATGGGGCTCGCCGGCCCGCACGTGCCAGCCTTCACCCACCACCTCGCCGTCACGCACGATCACGCAGCCTACGCGCGGGTTCGGGTGCGTGCTGTACAGGCCCTTGCGGGCCAGTTCCAGGGCGCGCGCCATGTAATGGGCGTCGAGAATGGCGGCTTGGCTCGGCATGGTCATTCCTTGGCCGGTTCCCGGGCCAGGCGGTCGATTTCCTCGCGGAACTCGTCGAGGTCCTGGAAGCGCCGGTAGACCGATGCAAAGCGGATATAGGCGACTTCATCGAGCTTGCGCAGCTCGGCCATCACCAGCTCGCCGACCACCAGCGACTTGACCTCGCGTTCGCCGGTGGCACGCAGCTTGTGCTTGATGTGCGCCAGGGCCGCTTCCAGGCGCTCGACGCTGACCGGACGCTTTTCCAGCGCCCGCTGCATGCCAGCACGCAGTTTTTCTTCGTCGAAAGGCTGGCGCGTGCCGTCCTGCTTGATCAGCCGTGGCAGGACCAGCTCGGCGGTCTCGAAGGTGGTGAAGCGCTCGCCGCAGGCGACGCACTCACGGCGGCGACGCACCTGTTCGCCCTCGGCGACCAGGCGCGAGTCGATGACCTTGGTGTCGTTGGCACCGCAAAAGGGACAGTGCATGGTGGCAGGCAACAAAAAAAGGGAGGGCCATGGTAGCGCATCCCACTGGCAAGACAAGCCAAAGGGTTTACCATCCATGCAATTCTGCCCGTGAAGGACTACCCCATGCACTACCGAGCGCTCGTCGTGCTGTGCCTCGCCGGCGTGCTCGCCGCCTGCGGCAGCGACCGACCGAAGACCGAGCAAGCCTCTGCAGTACCGCCTGCCAAGGCCGTCAAGAAGCCAAAGGAGCTTGGCCCGCTGCCCGCCTACCAGCGCGAGGTGAGCGGCACCTTGCTGGAAATACCCGTCGGTGCCGAAGTGGAGCTGGCCCTGCTGGTCATCGATGAACGCGGCAGGCCACAGCGCCTGCTGGCCAGCAGCACCCTCACCGGTACCGGCCAGGCCCTGCCCTATCGCCTGCGCTTCAACCCCGAGGCCTTCCCGGCCGGTGCCCGCGTCGAGCTGCGTGGCCGCGCCAGCCGCTCCGGCCAGCTGATCCTGCACCTGCCGCCTCTGCGTATCGCCCAGGCCACCAACCAGGTCACCGGCCCGCTGCGTTTCGAGAAGGCGCCATAAATGCCCCCACTGCATCTGCAGCAGGCACTCAGCGGCCTGATCGGCGAAGCGCACCTGGTCGCCAGCGACCTGCCCGGCTGCGAGATCAAGCTCTGGCTGATCGATGCGCAGAACATGGACCGCGCATTCAGCCCCGAGGAAACCCGCCGCATCCTCGACGAACCGCCCTACTGGAGCTTCTGCTGGGCCAGCGGCCTGGCCATGGCTCGCTATCTGGCCGAACACCCTGAATGGGTACGTGGCAAGCGCGTGCTGGACTTTGGCGCAGGCTCCGGCATCGCCGGGATCGCCGCGGCGCGCGCAGGCGCACTGGAAGTGGTGGCCTGCGACCTGGACCCGCTGGCCCTGGATGCCTGCCGGGCCAATGCCGCGCTCAACGAGGTGGCGCTTGGCTACAGCAATGACTTCTTCGCCGAAGAGGACCGTTTCGACCTGGTCCTGGTGGCCGATGTGCTCTACGACCGCGCCAACCTGCCATTGCTCGACGCGTTCCTGGGCCGCGGTCGCCAGGCGTTGGTGGCCGATTCGCGGGTGCGCGACTTCAATCACCCACGCTACCGCCAGCTCGGCGTGCTCGAAGCCCTGACCCTGCCGGACCTGGCCGAGCCGCACGAATTCCGCCGGGTCAGCCTGTACCACGCCAGCCGCGAGCCTTTATAGTGGTGCCATTCACGGGTTTGCGAGAGTCGCGATGAGCCAAGCTCCTAGTAAAGATCTGCCATACATCTTCGATGCCACCGATGCCACCTTCCAGCAACTGGTCATCGAGAATTCCTTCCACAAGCCGGTGCTGGTCGATTTCTGGGCCGAATGGTGCGCGCCGTGCAAGGCGCTGATGCCATTGCTGGCCAAGATCGCCGAGGGCTACCAGGGCGAATTGCTGCTGGCCAAGGTCAACTGTGACGTTGAACAGCAGATCGTCGCGCAGTTCGGTATCCGCAGCCTGCCGACGGTGGTGCTGTTCAAGGACGGCCAACCAGTCGACGGTTTCGCTGGCGCCCAGCCCGAGTCGGCTATCCGCGCCATGCTCGAGCCTCATGTGCAGATGCCCGCACCACCTGCAGCCGCGCCGCTGGAGCAGGCCAAGGCCCTGTTCGCCGAGAGCCGCTTCGCAGAAGCCGAAGCCGTGCTCCAGGCGCTGCTCGGCGAAGACAACAGCAATGCCGAAGCGCTGATCTACTACGCACGCTGCCTGGCAGAACGGGGTGAGCTGGGTGAAGCCGAAGTGGTGCTGGACGCGGTCAAGACCGACGAGCACAAGGCTGCCCTGGCGGGCGCCAAGGCCCAGCTGACCTTCCTGCGCCAGGCCGCCAGCCTGCCGGAGGCCGCCGAACTCAAGAGCCGCCTAGCCCAGAACCCGCAGGACGACGAAGCCACCTACCAGCTGTGCATCCAGCAACTGGCGCGCCAGCAATACGAGGCGGCGCTGGATGGGTTGCTCAAACTGTTCCAGCGCAACCGTGGCTACGAGAACGGCTTACCGCAGAAGGCACTGCTGCAGGTGTTCGAATTGCTGGGCAACGAGCACCCGCTGGTGAGCGTGTATCGGCGCAAATTGTCGGCGGCGATGTTCTGAACCGCACAGGCCCAGTCGCTGGCAAGCCAGCTCCCACAGGTACGGCGGTGTCTCTAAATGATGTCAGCGCTGGCCCTGTGGGAGCCGGCTTGCCGGCGATTGGGCCAGCTCAGGTCGACATCACCCGACCCAGTGATACACCGGCGCATCCACCCCGCTTTCCACCTTCACCTCACTGCTATGGCGCAAGCGCACCAGCAACCGCTTGCCCGCCGCCGTGCTTCCGGCCAAACCTTCCAAGCGCTCCAGCAGTTCCGGCCCGCTGACCTGCCCGGCCTGGCGCAACAGTTCGCGCGCCGCCAGCCATTGCCCGTCGTCCTGGCGCGGCGCAGCCCCCGCTGGCACCGCTGCTGCCTCGGCTAGCGCAGGCACGTCCAACTGACGCCCGAGCCGCGCCCATTCCGCAGGCTCCAACTCGATGGTCAGGTCCACCGGCCAGTCGCCGATCTGTCCGCGAATTCTCACGCTGTTATCCTCGAATCCGAAATCAATGGCCTCTATGCTCTCATAGCACACCCCACAACCTGTAGGCGCGGGCTTGCCCCGCGATTGGTCGAGCCTGCAGCACGGCTACATGAAACCTGCCGCAGGCCGCTGGCGAGCGCGAGAAAAGTTGTTATAACATTACGACCTCGACTTCTGACCGCCCCGGAGTGTTCCATGCGCCGCCTGTTCCTCGCCCTGCCCTTCGCTCTGCTCCCTTTGGCCATGGCCCAGGCCCATGACGATCACGACCATGACCATGCCCACGGCACCCTCGCAGCCCACGAACACGGTGCGGCCAAGCTCGATGTCGTGCTCGACGGCAACACCTTGGAACTGGCGCTGGACAGCCCGGCGATGAACCTGGTCGGCTTCGAACATGCTCCTGGCAACGATGCTGACAAGGCCAAGGTCGCCGCCACACGCCAGCAGCTGGAGCAACCCTTGCAACTGTTCGGCCTGGCCCAGGCTGCAGGCTGCATGGAAGACGCCCAGGACCTCGACAGCCCCCTGTTTGGCGAGGCCGGCCACGACGATGCGGATGGAGATGAGCACGAGCACGGCCATTCCGACATCAACGCCCATTACCAGCTGACCTGCGCCACACCGGCCAAGCTCACCCAGGTCGACCTGACACCGCTGTTCAAGGCTTTCCCGGCGACTCAGAAAATCACCGTGCAGGTCATCGGCCCGAACGGCCAGAAGGGCCTGCAAGCCACGCCTGGCAAGCCATTGGTCGCATTCTGAATGAGCCAGCCGCTAATCGACCTGCAGGGGCTGGTATTCGCCTGGCCCGGCCAGCCGCCACTGCTGGATATCCCCGCGTTTCGCCTGGAGGCTGGTGAAGCGCTGTTTCTCAAAGGCCCCAGCGGCAGTGGCAAGACCACCCTGCTCGGCCTGCTGGGCGGGGTGAACAAGCCTGGGCAAGGCAGCATCCGCCTGCTCGGCCAGGACCTCGCCGCCCTCGGCCAAGGCGCCCGGGATCGCTTCAGGGTCGATCACACCGGCTATATCTTCCAGCAATTCAACTTGCTGCCGTTTCTGTCGGTGCGGGAGAACGTCGAGCTACCTTGCCGCTTCTCGCGCAGCCGCGCCGAACGCGCCCAGCAGCGCCATGGCAGCGTCGACCAGGCAGCCGCCCGATTGCTCGCGCACCTGGGCCTGGATGACCCAGCCCTGCTCGCCCGCCGCGCCGACAGCCTGTCGATCGGCCAGCAGCAGCGGGTTGCGGCGGCCCGGGCCTTGATTGGCCAACCCGAGTTGGTGATCGCCGACGAGCCGACCTCGGCGCTCGACGCCGATACCCGCGAAGCATTCATCGGCCTGCTGTTCGACGAATGCCGCGCCGCCGGCGCCAGCCTGTTGTTCGTCAGCCATGACCAGAGCCTGGCCCCACTGTTCGACCGTCACCTGTCCCTGGCCGAGCTCAACCGCGCGGCCAAGCCCCGGGAGGCCTGATGTACCTGCTCCGCCTTGCCCTGGCCAGCCTGGCCAACCGTCGCTTCACTGCGTTCCTGACCGCCTTCGCCATTGCCCTGTCCGTGTGCCTGTTGCTAGCGGTGGAGCGCGTGCGCACCGAGGCCCGTGCCAGCTTTGCCAGCACCATCAGCGGCACCGACCTGATCGTCGGCGCTCGTTCAGGCTCGGTGAACCTGCTTTTGTATTCGGTGTTCCGCATCGGCAACGCCACCAACAACATCCGCTGGGACAGCTTCGAGCACTATGCCAAGGACCCGCGAGTGAAATGGGCGATTCCGATTTCGCTGGGCGACTCCCATCGCGGCTACCGGGTGATGGGCACCACTGGCGAATACTTCAGCCATTACCAGTTCGGCCGTCGTCAGCACTTGGCGCTGAGCCAGGGCCGGCCGTTCGCCGACGACCCGTTCGAAGTGGTGCTTGGCGCCGAGGTGGCCGACGCCCTGCACTACAAGCTCGGCGACAAGTTGGTGCTGGCCCATGGCGTCGCCGCTATCAGCCTGGTCAAGCACGACGACAAGCCGTTCACCGTGGTCGGCATCCTCGCCCGCACCGGCACGCCGGTAGATCGCACCCTGCATATCAGCCTGGCGGGCATGGAAGCGATCCACGTCGACTGGCACAACGGCGTGCCGGCCCGTGGCGCCGGGCGTATCAGCGCCGAGCAGGCGCGGGCCATGGACCTGCAGCCGGCTGCCATCACCGCCTTCATGCTCGGGTTGAACAGCAAGATCGCCACCTTCAGCCTGCAACGGGAAATCAACGAGTTTCGCAGCGAGCCATTGCTGGCGATCCTGCCCGGCGTCGCCCTGCAGGAGCTCTGGAGCCTGATGGGGACCGCCGAACAAGCGTTGTTCGTGGTGTCGCTGTTCGTGGTCCTGACCGGGCTGATCGGCATGCTCACGGCGATCCTCACCAGTCTCAACGAACGCCGTCGGGAGATGGCCATCCTGCGCTCGGTGGGCGCACGGCCCTGGCATATCGCCGGGTTATTGGTGCTGGAGGCGTTGGCACTGGCAGTGGCCGGTATCGCCGCCGGGCTAGGCTTGCTGTACGCTGGCATCGCCCTGGCCCAAGGCTATGTCCAGGCCAACTACGGCCTCTACCTGCCGCTGGCCTGGCCCAGCACCCATGAGTGGACGTTGCTGGCCATCATTCTTGGCGCCGCGCTGCTGATGGGCAGCATACCGGCCTGGCGTGCCTATCGGCAGTCGCTGGCCGATGGTTTGTCCATTCACCTCTGAGCAGCCCGCATGTTCCCCATGTCCCCCGTTACCCCCATCGCCGGCAAGCCGGCTCCCACAGGCACAGCGGTGGCTCTACAAGCCCTGCTGCTCCTGTTACTGCTGTCGCTGGCCTTGCCTCTGCCGGCGGCCGAACCCCGTACCCTGGACTGGCCCGCCCTGATCCCCGAAGGCGCGCCGGTGGTGCCGGTGCAACAGGCACCGCTGCACGACCTCTCGCAACTGGGCAGCGCACTGGCCGAAGCTGCCTCCGCTGCGCGTCAGCAGGCGCCCGACGCCCCGGTGGTCAAGGCGCTGGATGGCCAACAGGTCAAGCTGCCCGGTTACATCGTGCCGCTGGAAGTCAGCGAGGAAGGCCGCACCACCGAATTCCTCCTGGTGCCTTACTACGGCGCATGCATCCATGTGCCGCCGCCGCCTTCCAACCAGATCGTGCACATCGTCAGCGAGATGGGCGTGCGCATCGAAGACCTCTACCAGCCCTATTGGATCGAGGGCCGCATGCAGGTCAAAGCCACCAGCAGCGAGCTGGCCGAGGCCGGCTACCAGATGGAGGCCGAGAAAATCTACGCTTATGAGCTGCAGTGAGAACTGTTTCCGCTTTGTGACACAGCTTCGTTGAGCTGTATCAAAAGTTGCGTTCGACCGGCTCCCTACCATTGGACTACTCGATTACTTACGTCCTTTGGGAGCTTCAATGAACAAGTCCTTGCTCGGCGCCTCGCTTATCGCCCTGGCGCTCGCTGCCCCTGTTGCCCACGCCCACCAGGCCGGTGACATCATCATGCGCGCCGGCGCCATCACCGTTGCGCCGAATGAAGACAGCAGCGACCTGAAATTCGACGGCACCAAGGTGTCGGGTACCAAGGCGACCCTGGACAGCGACACCCAGCTGGGCCTGACCTTCGCCTACATGCTTACCGACCACATCGGCGTCGAGCTGCTGGCCGCCACGCCGTTCAACCATACCGTGGCGGTCAAGGGCTTGGGCGGCGGCCTGGACGGCAAGCTGGCCGACATCAAGCAACTGCCGCCGACCCTGTCGCTGCAGTACTACCCGATGGCACCTTCTTCGAAATTCCAGCCCTACGCTGGCGTCGGCATCAACTACACCACCTTCTTCGATGAAGACCTCAGCGGCGCACGCAAGCAGCAGGGCTTCAGCAACCTGAAGCTGCAAGACTCGGTCGGCCTGGCCGCACAACTGGGCATGGACTACATGCTGACCGACAACCTGCTGGTCAACGCCTCGGTCTGGTACATCGACATCGACACCAAGGCCACCGTCGACGGCCCGACTGCACTGGGCTACAGCAAGACCAAGGTCGACGTGGACGTAGACCCGTGGGTCTACATGGTGGGCCTGGGCTACAAGTTCTGATGCCTTTCCGGATGGCGGCCGCGGTCGCCATCCAGCCTTTCTTGCTCCGAACTCGCCGGCCTACACGATTCCTGTAGGAGCAGAGCAGGTTCAGATCACGCGCTCTGCGACAACGATCAAGCTTTGCCCAACAACTTCGCCAAGCCTTCGACCATCGAAGTGGGCCGCGGGAATTCGAACCGCGCCAGCAAACGCGCGTTGTCCGCCCGGGAATGGCGGATATCGCCCGAGCGCGCAGGACCATGGCTGACCGGCGGCAAGCCACCGATGACCTTTTCCAGAGCCGCCAGCAACTGGTTCAAGGACGTGGCCTGGTTCAACCCGATGTTCACCGCCCCCTCCTCCACCTGCGCCAGCTCCAGCGCCTGGACCATCACCTTGACCAGATCGCCTACGTAGAGGAAGTCGCGGGTCTGCTCGCCGTCACCGAATACGGTGATCGGCTGGCCTTGGGCGGCACGCTCGCAGAAGATGCTGATCACCCCCGAATAGGGCGAGGACGGGTCTTGGCGCGGCCCGAAGATATTGAAGAAGCGGAACACCACCGGCTCCAGCCCATGCTGGCGACGATAGAAGTCCAGGTACTGCTCGCTGGCAAGCTTGTCCACCGCGTAGGGGGTCAGTGGTGCCTTGGGGGTGTCCTCGGCGATCGACTGCCCTTCGCCATTGTTGCCGTACACCGCCGCGCTGGAGGCGAACAACACACGGCGCACGCCATGCAGGCGCATGGCCTCGCAGACATTGAGGGTGCCGATGAAATTGCTCTGGTGGGTACGCACCGGGTCTTCGACCGAGGCTTGCACCGAGGCCACTGCAGCCAGGTGCACCACGGCGCGGCAACCTGCAACGGCACGCTTGACCAAGGCAGCATCGGCGACATCGCCTTCGATCAGTTCCAGGCCCGGATGGTCGAGCCGCAGGTTGGCGCGCTTGCCGGTAGAGAGGTCGTCGAGGACCCGCACGGCATAGCCTTTGTCCAGCAACGCATCGCACAGGTGGGAGCCAATGAAGCCGGCACCGCCGGTGATCAGGATGGGGGCATCAGCCATTTCGGTAGAATCGGTCCAGTAGGGGCGGCAAGCCGGCGCGCCAGGCGCGGGGCTTGATACCGAAGGTATGAAGAATTTTCTTGCAAGCCAGCACGGCGTTCTGCGGCTCCTCGGCGGCATCGGGGCGTGCGGCGTGAGCCTGGGGCGTGGGTGCCTGTACGGCCAGCTTCTGCCACTGCGCCGCCTCGGTCAGGATTGCCTGGCCCAACGCCAGCGGCGTGGTCGCTTCATTGCCGGCGTAGTGGTAGGTACCCCACAGCGGCGCGTCGCAATCGAGCTGCTTGAGCACCGAAAGGATCACCCGTGCCGCGTCGTCCACCGGCGTCGGGTTGCCCCGACGATCATCCGCCAGCAGCAGCTCCTGGGGCTGCTCGGCGCGGGTGAGGAAACGCCCGAGCGCACCGTCGATGCTCTCGTCCAGCACCCAGCCAAAACGCAGCAGCACATGCTGCGGGCACGTCGCCCGCACGCTCTGCTCGATACGCCACAGCGCCTGGCCGCGCAGCCCCAGCGGCACCGGCTCGTCCTTCTCGCTGTAGGCCGTGGCCCGCGAGCCGTCGAATACCCGGTAGCTGGAAGGTTGCACGAGGATGATCTGGTGGTGCTGACACAGTTCGGCCAGACGCTCCACGGCCCGCTCTTGCAGCGCCAGGCGCTGCTCGCTGACCGACTCGGCCTGGAACCAGTCGAAATAATAGGCCAGGTTGATCACCACATCGGGGCGGTGGTCATCGAGCAATTGCGTGAGACTGGCCGGCGCCCAGCCATTCTCCGGCGGGCGTGGCGCCAGGAACCCGATGTCCTCTTCGGCTCCGAGACGAATCAGCGCTTGCCCGAGGGCATTGCCACCACCCAACAGCATCAGGCGCATACGCATAGAGTCAGCAGGTCCGGACAGGTTGAGGGAAAGAGGCGGACATTTTGCGGGTTCCTCTCGGGGAAGTCCAACCCTGGGGAGGCGCTGCAATCTGAATCTTCATTTCCTACTCCCCTTAAGGAAATTTCCTATGGCGCGGTAGGCTCGATCCTGCATCAAAAGATCAAAATACTTGGCTGAATATCTTCAAGAACAATAAAGCCCGAGTGACTACTGCATACTCGGCGAGAGGACACCAGCCAATGCCCAACAAAGGAAGCACTCACTTTCTCTTCACCCTTGCACAGGCTCATAGGCTTGACCACGCCAGCCAGGTACTTGCAGCACGTGGAGGGCCTGACGCCAGTGGTGTTGCGATATTGGCCAACCAATGGGCCAGGAAAATCCATAGATCTTTCGAACCGAATCAAAAAACAGCACTGAACGATTTTTTGTACAACCGAATTGCGGCACTTGAATTCGCAGGCATGTTAACGCCAAAGGTAGGACAGGCGCCGGACCAACTTCCTCGAATGAGGGTAATGGAAAGCGATCCGATCAATCTTTATCTGGCATCGCGTAATCAAATCCTCCTGGCCCTGGTACGCTTTCGCTCTTTCGCATTTGATATCGACAACCAAGGCAAACACATGCGATTGGTCGGTAATTTCAAAGGTGGAGGGGAACAACGCCTTGCACAAGAGCCGAAGGCGCACAAACCAGAGCTCAGTTCCCACGCTGGAGTCTGTCTAGGCCCCCATACAGAACCGCCTTATTACTGTTCAACCATTTCCTCGGACGGCCACTCTCCCGCCCCAAGCGCTTTGATATTGACTGCCCGATGGAACCCGCAAGACGAACCTACTCATGTAATTCCCCTACACGATGTGATTTCAAAGCTGGGAGGATTTGAAGCACTGGCCTTGTCTTCGAAATCTTTTACCTTTTCGAGAAGCGACTGTTTCGTCAGAAATGAAAGCGAGACGCCTGCCCCCAACTCCATTCTTCAGTTCGATAAGCATGGCGGCTTCACCATACGATATAGCAGTTACCGCTTTGCACTGGCCAACTGTGCAAGCATCGAGGCCAAACGTGCTCTGCAGACGTTTCAGTCTCTACTGGAGACGGCCAATGTTTACAAGTTCGTGCTGACTCCCGCAACTGCACTCTTGATAAATAACAGCCGAGCCCTGCATGGAAGAGAAATAGTAAAGGACAACGGACGGCTGCTCGTACGACTTTTCGGCTACGCGCCTTACTCCAGACCTCTCGTTATACAGCACGACCCATTGATCGTACGTGGCTGAAGGCAAGGACTCTAATGGAACTTGAATTAAGCGCACTTTTTGTATTGGCCACAGTTGCGTTCCTAGCCGGTTTCTTTGATGCCATCGCAGGCGGCGGTGGCCTGCTGACACTACCTGCCTTGTTCATCGCCGGGTTGGACCCGTTGGCAGCCATCGCTACCAATAAATTCCAGGCCTCTTCCGCCAGCGTTTCCGCCACGTGGGCATTTGCCATAAAACGCATGATCGATTGGCGAACGGGTTTGCCGATGGCTGTCCTGTCCTTCGCGGGTGGCATGATAGGCGCCCTATCAATCAGTCTGCTGGAGAGGACTGTTCTTGAAGCATCCATTCCTGTACTGCTGATTGTCGTCGCGATCTACTTCGCTAGCAGCCCGAGTTTGGATGGACGCCAACGCACCGCAAAAATATCGCTGACTTGCTTTGCGCTGACTATCGTTCCGCTAATCGGTTTCTATGATGGTGTCTTCGGGCCAGGAACCGGCTCATTTCTGATGGTCGCATTCACGCTTCTATTAGGACAAAGCGTTCTTCAAGCAGTTTGCAACAGCAAGCTGCTCAATGCCTCTTGCAATGTGGGTGCGCTATCGGTGTTCATTATCAGTGGTGCCATCCTATGGCCACTCGCATTGACCATGGCGCTGTCAGCCACTATCGGCGCTCAAGTCGGCGCCCGTTGCGCCATCCATTTCGGCACACGACTTATAAAACCGTTACTGATCTGCGTATGTTGCCTCATGGCATTGAAACTTTTGCTCAGCGACGGCAACCCGATCGGCGATTGGATAAGGCAACTGTGAAGGGAGGATGGTCAGGCTTGTCTCGTTGCACATCCGCGACTCGTATTCACTGCAACAGGAGCGCGACACCGAGGTAGTGACACCACACTAGCTAGGTGTCCAAAGGGTGACGTAGCCGCTGCGCCATTTCAGCTAGCTGCAGATCATCCGCTCGTGGCCCATCATGGGAAGAGACATAGCCCAGGTAGCGATCAAAGTACGTTTCGACAACAGAGGCGATCTTCCGGAAGGCGCTGTCTTCACCAGTTCCATGCATGGGATACAGCTTTGCGTGAAGGTGATCGACGCCATACCCCTCGAACACCAGCGCTGTACGCCCCACCCCCTCCAGGCCTTCGACCAATAGTTTCGCGACCTTCTTCGTTGCCGCGAGCAGGCCTGCGATGACAAGGTCGTCCTGCTCGAAGAGGTAGCTTGAATGATGAGCCTTGGGTATCACGACCGTTACACCAGGCGTATTGGGGTAAATGGAAAGAAAGGCCATGTAGTTTTCGTCCTGCCATACGATATGACTTTGGACGCGCCCTGCGACTATTTCACAGAACACACACACTTATTCACTCCGTATTTTCCGAATGACATCTAGAAATCAGCCAATACGTATTCTTAACAACGCCGCGAACATGATCAACAGCCTATATAGCCAGAAACTTCCTATATAGCCGTAGGAAATATCGAGTAAATTAAATGAACACTCGACAGCAGGCTCACTCGATTTCAAACAACCCATTCTTGAGCGGCCCGACGCTCAGGCGTTCACGCACGTCATCATCGATGCGCGGGTCGTCCGGGCGGTACAGCTTGACCTGGCGGTAGGCGTTGATGCGGTTGACCTCTTCGCCCAGGTATTCCCAGACCACGCGGGTGCAGGCCGGGTTGCGGCGGTCACCACTGGAGACGCCATTCTTCAGGCCATTGAGGCGGGTGATGCGGCTCTTGAAGCTCGGGATGAGAATGGTCTGGCTCATCTCGTTGAATGTCAGCGACTCGTAGTCGATGAGAAATACCCTGTCCTGTAACTGGAACGCCGCACCGAGGTAGCGACACCGTACTTCGGCGTGCGGATCGGTTGCAGTGGAGCGCTCTTGGCGTTCAAGGCGTTCGAACAGGAAACTGCCGCGTTCCTCCCACAGGTGCACCAGCGATACGAGGATCGAGCCGGGTACCGACATGCAGTTGGAATACTCGAAGTAATAGCCACAGTAACGCGACAAGTTGCCGGCCTGCGCGTGCAGCGGCTTGAACAGTTCGCAGATCGGGTCGTTCTGCTGCTCGGCCTGGGCAGATAAGGTGCGGGCGCCGATCAGGCGGGCGAACTGTTCCGGCGGCAGGCCCAGCTCGTAGTCCTCCACGCCGAAGAAGTCACCGATGCGCTTGAGGTTGTAGGCCGTCGGGCGGCTCTGGCCGCTCAGGTACTTGTTGAATTGCGCGCGGTTGATCGACAGCTGCCGGCAAACCTCTGAAATAGAGCGGTAGTGGCTGCAGGCCAGTTTGAGGTTGATAGCGAAATGATCGCCCATGAGAAGGGTCCAGATGATGCGAATGACGCAATTCTAGCATCAAGTCGCATCAAGTCAGAGCAACCCGCGAAATTGTAACCACAGTTGTCATGGCCAACCATGCGCGCCAATGAAAGCGGTGCGTCTCTGCCGCCCGCTGGTCTTTCCACGCGAAGAACAAGAATCGAGGTCATTTCCCAATGCTCGAAGCACTCAACGATTTCCTTTCGGGGAAACTTCTCATCGTGCTGATCGTCGGACTCGGCGGTTACTTCACCATCCGCTCTCGCTTCGTCCAGTTCCGTCATTTCGGCCACATGTTCGGTGTCTTCAAGGAATCCCTTCGCGGCCAGGCAGGCCAACTGAGCTCTTTCCAGGCCCTGATGCTGAGCCTGGCCGGCCGTGTCGGTGCCGGTAACATCGCTGGGGTCGGCATCGCCGTGACCCTCGGTGGCCCAGGCGCCGTGTTCTGGATGTGGGTCACCGCACTGGTGGGCATGGCCAGCAGCTTCTTCGAATGCACCTTGGCCCAGGTCTACAAGCGCGCCGACGGCGACGGTTTGTACCGCGGCGGCCCGGCCTACTACATCCTGCACGGCCTGAAGCTGAAAAGCATGGCGATCGTGTTCTCGATCCTGCTGCTGGTCACCTACGGCTTCGCCTTCATCGGCGTGCAGTCGTACACCATGACTCACTCGCTGCAGAACGCCTTCGGCTTCGATCCGGGCACCACCGGTATCGTCCTCGCCGCACTGCTGGCCATCACCTTCATCGGCGGCATCAAGCGCATCGCTGCGGTGTCCGACCTGCTGGTACCGGTCAAGACCCTGGCCTACATCGGTGTGACCCTGTATGTGATCGGCACCCAGATCGAACACGTGCCGGCCATGCTGGAAACCATCTTCAAGAGCGCCTTCGGCCTCGACCCGGCGTTCGGCGGCCTGCTCGGCAGCGCCATCGTCATGGGCGTGAAGCGTGGCGTGTTCGCCAACGAAGCGGGCCTGGGCAGCGCGCCGAACGTCGCCGCCGTAGCCGCCGTGAAGCACCCCGGCGCCCAGGGCGTGGTCCAGGCCTTCAGCGTGTTCCTCGACACCTTCGTGATCTGCACCTGCACCGCGCTGTTGATCCTGCTGTCGGGCTTCTACACCCCAGGCTTCGAAGGTGATGGCATCGTCCTGACCCAGAACTCGCTGGCCGCTGTGGTCGGTGACTGGGGCCGCCTGTTCGTCAGCGTCGCGCTGTCGCTGTTCGTCTTCACCTGCATCCTCTACAACTACTACCTGGGCGAGAACAGCCTGCAATTCCTCAGCCGCAACCGCGTCGTGCTGATGATCTTCCGTGGCCTGGTACTGGCGCTGGTGATCTGGGGTTCGGTGCAGAACCTGTCCACCGTGTTCGCCTTCGCCGACATCACCATGACCTGCCTGGCGTTCGTCAACCTGATCGCTCTGGCCCTGCTGTTCAAGACCGGCCTGCGGGTGATGCGCGACTACGACGACCAACGCCGCGCAGGCATCGAGCAGCCGGTATTCGATTCCAGCAAGTTCGCCGACCTGGACCTGGACCGCAACGCCTGGCCAGCCAACCCACAGGCTGACACAGCCGCTGACAAAGCCGCCGCCCAGGCTCAACCGCAGCGCTGATATCCTCCCCTGCCCAGCCGCCCCATCCGGGGCGGCTCTCTTCTCCGCTCATCGCTACGGAAGCTTTCCATGCGTGCAGTCAAGAATCTTCTCGTCCTCTATACCGGTGGCACCATCGGCATGCTGCAAACCCCAGAAGGCCTGGCCCCGGCCAGCGGCTTCGAGGCGCGGATGCGCGACTATCTGGCCTCGCAGGCCGACGGACCAGGCCTGACCTGGTCGCTGCGTGAGCTCGACCCGCTGATCGACAGCGCCAACATGCAGCAGGCCAACTGGCTGGCCATGCGCGATGCCATCGTCGAGGCGGTGGAGCGCGATGGCCATGACGGTGTGCTGGTGCTGCACGGCACCGACACCCTGGCCTACAGCGCGGCGGCGTTGTCGTTCCTGCTGCTGGGCCTGCCGGTGCCGGTGTTGCTGACCGGTTCCATGCTGCCCGCCGGTGCACCCGACAGCGATGCCTGGGACAACCTGCTCGGCGCCCTGCGGCTATTGGAACGAGGTTTGGAAAGTGGGGTACAGCTGTATTTCCACGGGCAGTTGTTGCATGGCTGCCGAGCCTCGAAGCTGCGTAGCGAGGCATTCGATGCCTTCGCGGCCCTGCCCCGCCATCGCGAGGGCGAGCGAGCCGCGGCGATTCCCCCAGCACTCGATTACCGGCAGCGTCGCGAACCGGTGAGGCTTGCGGTCTTGCCGGTAGTGCCCGGCCTGCAGGCCGGTTTCGTCCAGGCATTGCTCGCCACCGGCATCCAGGGCCTGGTGCTCGAATGCTATGGCAGCGGCACCGGCCCGTCCGACGACCAGGCCCTGCTCGACGCATTGCACGATGCCCGCCTGGGCGGTGTGATGATCGTCGCCATAAGCCAGTGCCCGGAGGGCTCGGTGGTGTTCGATACCTATGCCGCAGGGAGCCGGTTGCGTGATACCGGGCTGGTCAGCGGCGGCGGGATGACCCGCGAGGCGGCGCTGGGCAAGCTGTTCGCGCTGCTGGGAGCCGGGCTGGATGTCGACACAGCTGAGCGGTGGTTTGCCCTGGACCTGTGTGGGGAGCGGGCGTGAGCGTTGCCTGATCAGGTCTCATCGTCGGCAAGCCTGCTCTCACAGGGACTGCACAGGCCTTGAAAGCTGCGCGGTCCAAGTGGGAGCTGGCGTGCCGGCGATAGGGACCTGACAGGCAGAAGAAAATGGCGGAAGGCAGCGGGAGTCGAACCTGCCCGGGAACGGCTGCCGTCCCCAACCGGGTTTGAAGCCCGGCCGCGCCACCGGGCGCGATTGCCTTCCTTGTACTCAGTGCCTGGCCGGTTGCTGGGCCAGGGCGCTGTCGGCGCGGATGTGACGCTGGTCGGCGACCCTCCGGGTCAGGCCGAGGCGGTCGAAGTATTCGAGAATCTGTACGCTTCGCTTGCGACCGATGCCCAACATATCGCGAAACGCCGCGACCTGCACTATCGGTGTACTGGCTGAATGCTGCAACAGCATGTCGGCCATGCGCCGGATCGTCGCTTCAGGGTAGAACAGGTCACGCACCACTTGGTGCACCAACCCCAGCCGGGCCAGTTTGCGCAGCAGCAGACGTACTTCGCCTTCGTCGCGCGCTTGCGCCGTGGCCAGGGTACGGACCCACGGCGGGTCATACAATCCCTCCAGCAATGCCGGCTCCAGACGCGCCCACAAGGCAGCATCGTCATCACTCAACTGCACCTTGTGTTCCGGCAGGTGCAACCAGGGGCCGCTGTTGACGATATCGCCCGATGCCAACAGCTCTTCCAGCAGGGCGATGAACGTCGGCCGCTCCACGGCCAAGGCGACGAAACGGCGCAGGCGATCGCGGTCAGGGCCTAGCTGGTCCGGTTCCTGTTCGTGGAAGTGCGCAAGCTGTGCGATGACCTGCTGCTTGAGTGCCTGCCAATGATGCTGGGCAAACAGCAGCGAACCCTGTTTCGTGGTGATGGTTTGCACGCCGTCGGGCAGCCGCCAGCCCTCACGCAAGCGATTGAACTGGCGCTCAAGGCGCTGGGGGTCCAGCCCACCCGGCGCCGCCTCCAGCAAGCCTGGCAAGGCTTGCTCCAGCTCCGTGGCTTGGCGCAGTACCTGCAACTGGCGTAGGCGCATTGCGCTGCGCCGCTGGCGGCTGGGGGCAAAAGGATCGAGCACCCGGCCGCCGCCCAAGGTGCGCTGGGCACGCTGGTCACGCAGCACCAGGCGATCGCCGTGCACCGCCTGCAACGGCGCGTTCAGCAGCAGTTGGGCGAACATCCGCTGGCCAGCCCTCAGTATCTCGCCTTCGAGCAACGCCACACGCGCAGTGACATCCTGGGTGCCCAGGTGCACATGCACGGCGCTGAAATGCTCGAAGGTGCGTGTTTCGCCTGCCAGCAAGGTGAGTTCGATGTCTACCCGCAGGCTGGGGGCATGCAGCCAGTCCGGCACCAGCCAGTCGCCACGGTGGATCTGTTCCAGAGCCAGGCGCTCGGCACTGATGTTCAGGGCCACCCGTTGGCCGGCGTCAGCCACCAGCGCAGCCTGGTTCTGCGCATGCAGCCCGCGGACCCGTACAGGTTTGCCTGCCTTGCCCAGCAGCAAGGTATCCCCGGCGCTGACTCGCCCCGCCAGTGCCGTGCCGGTGACTACGATACCGGCACCGGCCACGGCGAATGCCCGGTCCACCGCCAGCCGGAAACCACCCCGGGCACTGCGCTGGCGCACGCGCCCCTCGGCCGCCAGCAAGGCCTGGCGCAGCGCCTCGATGCCTTCACCGGTGACGCTGGACAACGGAAACTGCGCCGCATCGGCATAAGGGCCAGGGGCGAGCAGGTCGTTGACTTCGGCCTGAACCTGCGCCACGCGCTGCGGGTCGACGCGGTCGCATTTGCTGATTGCCACCAGGGCCTGGGAAATTCCCAGCAGCTCGATGATCGCCAGATGCTCACGGGTCTGTGGCATCACGCCGTCGTCGGCAGCCACCACCAACAGTACCAGGTCGATGCCATGGGCACCGGCCAGCATGTTATGGATGAAGCGCTCGTGGCCCGGCACATCGATGAAACCGGTCAGCGGTGCCCCTTCGGCCAGGGCGGCGTAGCGATAGCCAAGGTCGATGGTCATGCCCCGGGCGCGCTCCTCCTGGCGATGGTCGCCCGCCTGGCCGGTCAGGGCCTGGAGCAGCGCGGTCTTGCCATGATCGATATGGCCGGCGGTGCCGACGATCACTGGACCGGCCCCAACTGCAGCTCGGGAAGCTGCGCCAGCCATTGCGCCTCGTCATCCAGCTGGCGCAGGTCGAGCCACAAGGCATCGTCGTCGATGCGGCCCAGCACCGGCACCGGCAAGGCACGCAGGGCCCGCTCCAGCACGTGCAGGCTGCGCCCGCGCAGCTTCTTCGACACCAGCGGGCGCAGGCACAACGCGGCACTGGGCAGGCGTGCCACCGGCTGGCTGCCACTGCCGATCATGCCCAGCGCAGGCTCCACGCTGACCGCCCATTGCGACCCCAAGCAGTGGGCCAATACCGGCGCCAGGCGCTCGGCCTGGGCGGCGATCTCGCCCTGAGGGCGTGTCAGCAAACGCAGGCTAGGCAGGCGCTCGGCCAGGCGGTCAGGGTTGCGGTAGAGCGCCAGTACCGCTTCCAGGGCAGCCAGGGTGATCTTGTCGACGCGCAGGGCACGCTTGAGCGGGTTCTTCTTGATCTTGGCGATCAGCGCCTTGCGCCCCACGATGATGCCGGCCTGAGGGCCGCCGAGCAGCTTGTCACCACTGAAGGTGACGATGTCGGCGCCATCGGCCAAGGCCTGGCGCACCGTAGGTTCGGCCGGCAGGCCCCAGCGGGTGAGGTCGAGCAGGCTGCCGCTGCCCAAGTCTTCGAGCAGGGGCAGGCCGTGGGCGTGGGCGATGGTGGCCAGCTCGGCCGTGGGCACCTGGGTGGTGAAGCCCTGGATGCTGTAGTTGCTGCAATGCACACGCATCAGCAGGCCGGTGCGTGGGTTGATCGCCCCTTGGTAGTCGCGGGCGTGGGTGCGATTGGTGGTGCCCACCTCGTGCAGGCGCACGCCGGCGCGGGCCATGATGTCAGGGATACGGAAGGCACCGCCGATCTCGATCAACTCACCGCGGGAGATAATGCCCTCCTTGCGAGCGCCCAGGCTGTTGAGCGCCAGCAACACGGCAGCGGCATTGTTGTTGACCACGGTGACCGCTTCGGCGCCGGTGAGCTCGCGGATCAGGCCTTCGATCAAGTCGTCGCGGTCGCCACGCTTGCCGGTGGCCAGGTCGAATTCCAGGTTGAGCGGGTAGCGGGCAGCGGTCTGCATGGCCTCGACGGCCTCTTCCGGCAGCAGCGCACGGCCGAGGTTGGTGTGCAGCACGGTGCCGGTGAGGTTGAAGACCCGGCGGACCTGGCTGCGCTGCAGAGCGGTCAGGCGCTCTGCAGCACGGCCATTGAGGCCTCCCGGCGCCAGCTCCACTGCGTCCAGCTGGCCGAGACGGGTGGGCTCGCGCAGGTCATCGAGCAACTGGCGCAGGGTGGCCAGCACGGCGTCGCGGCCGTGACGCTCGATCAGTGGCTCGCAGGTCGGGTGGCGTAGCAGGGTATCGATGGAGGGCAAGCGGGGGGTATCGCTGGCGAGGTTGGAAGACATGCAGTACTACCTTGGACTGATCCGTTGTCTGGGCGGGCCTTATCGCGGGACAAGCCCGCTCCTACAGGCTTGCGTTGTACCTGTGGGAGCCGGCTTGCCGGCGATGGGGGCAACTCGATAGTGAAGTGTAGACACTCACCCCCCACCCGGCGCCAGCAGCAGGTTCGGCGCCAGGCGCTGGAAGCCTTCTTCGTCCAGGCGCATGTCCAGTGCCAGGCTGGCCAGGTCGTCGGCCAAGGGCTCGGCAGCACTGTCGTTCTCCAGGTAGCACTGCTTGAGGTAGCTGTTGCAGCCCGGGCAACACTCGGCACGCAGCGGCGCCTTGCCCGGGGCATGGCGGTCATCCTCCAAGCTGGTATAGCGCAGGCCCTTGCTCGAGTCGCAGTACACGCACTTGACCCGGACCACATGCCACTCGCAGGCACACAGCGAACAGGCCAGGTAACGCAGGCCATTGTGCTTGCCTCGGTTACGCACCACCCCGGCCATGGCCGGCGAGCCACAGGCTGGGCATTGCGAAAGGCTGCTACCTGGTTTCAGGTCCGGTTCCGGCAGGCTCAGCAGCCAATGGCTCCACGCCGCCTGCAACGCAGCGCCAATGAAAGGCACCAACGCCGCCGGCACAGCATCATACTGGCCGCCGAGCAGGGCGATGGCCCAGCCCTTGCGCTGCGCTTGATCACTGTTGCCCAAGGACCGCACGGCATCGGCCAGCGGGCCGCCCGGCGCGTCCTGGAAGTGCTCGAGCAATGCGTCCAGCCAAGGCAGCCAATGCCCCTCGCGCACCAGGCTGTCGGCGGCCAGCGGCGGCAGGCCGTGGCTCAGGCACAGGCGCCGACGCTCTTCGGCCAACGGCATGGGGCTGGGTGGCTGCGCCAGCAACTGCTGCTGGACACGACACAGCCGAGCGACCAGCCGAAGGTAATCGCCCAAGGCATGCCCCTCGGCCAGATGCTCGAGCCGTTCGGCACGCAGCTGGAACAGTTCGGCTGATGGAAGATGCAGGAACGGCGGCGCAGTCGCCGCCGCCTCGATCTGCCCAGGTTCGAGAATCGTGCTCAAGCGCTCATCCTTTTTTTCTACCCGGGCTTGGCGGGGCCTTGTCGCCCGTCACGTCCCGGTACCACAGTTCATGGTGCTTGCGCGCCCAGGCACGGCTCACCGTGCCATGCAGCATCGCGCCCACCGAGCCTTTGATCCAGATGCCAGCGTAAATGTGCACGATGATGCCTAGGATCAGCACGAACGCCGCCAGGGCATGCAGCAAGGTGGCCAGGCGAATGGCACCGATATCGAAGTACTGGCTGAACCAGGCTCGCCAGATCACCACACCACTGACCAGCAACACGAGCATGCACAACAGCAGCGTCCAGAACAGCAGCTTCTGCCCGGCGTTGTACTTGCCGATCGGTGGCACGCCCTCTTCCTTGTTCAGCATGACCCGGTCGATGCGACGCAGCCATAGACGATCGTTGGCCGTGATGTAGTTGGCGCGCCAGAAGCGCAACACCAGGCCAAGGAAGAACACGAACATCGCCACCCCGATGAACGGGTGCAGGATGCGTGTCCACGGCCCGCCGCCAAACAGGTGGCTGAGCCAGAACAGTGCCGGGTGGAACAGCGCCAGCCCCGACAGCCCGGCCATCACGAACAGGATCGCGACGATCCAGTGATTGCTTCGCTCGTTGGCGTTGTAGCGCACGATAGGTTTGTGGTCGCTCATGGCCGTGGCTCCCCTTGCCCACCGGGCTTGGTCGGATCATAGACATGGACCGACGGGTCCACCTGATGCACGCCGTCTTCGCCCGCTGCCGGGTGGTCTTGCTCCTCGACCCGCTGTGGGCCGACCCGTACGTAATGGAAGAACCCGGCCAACACCGCCGCGCCCATGGCCAGCAATGCCAATGGCTTGCTGATGCCCTTCCACAACCCCACCAGGGGGCTGATCACCGGCTGGTCGGGCAAGCCGGCGTACAACGTGGGCGTATCGGCATGGTGCAGCACGTACATCACATGGGTGCCACCGACGCCGTCCGGGTCGTACAGCCCGGCGTTATCGTAACCACGGGACTTGAGGTCGACGATGCGCTCGGCGGCATGCACCTTCATCTCGTCCTTGCTGCCGAAGACGATCGCCCCGGTCGGGCAGGTCTTCACGCAGGCCGGCTCCAACCCTACGGCCACACGGTCGGAACACAGGCTGCACTTGTAGGCCTTGTGGTCCTTCTGCGAGATACGCGGGATATTGAACGGGCAGCCGGTGATGCAGTAGCCGCAGCCGATGCAGTGATCCTGGTTGAAGTCGACGATGCCGTTGGCGTGCTTGATGATCGCCCCCGGGCTCGGGCAGGCCTTCAGGCAACCAGGCTCGGCGCAATGCATGCAGCCATCCTTGCGGATCAACCATTCCAGGTTGCCGTCGTCGCGCTCGTGCTCGGTGAAGCGCATCAGGGTCCAGGTGTCGGCGGTCAGGTCCTGAGGGTTGTCGTAGGTGCCATGGTTGTGGCCGACCTCGTCACGCAGTTCGTTCCACTCCGAGCACGCCACCTGGCAGGCCTTGCAGCCGATGCACTTGGTGGTGTCGATCAGCTTGGCCACTTCCTGTTGCTGGCGTACCGAAGGGGGTACGGTCGTGGTGGCCGAGCGGGCGATGATGTCTTGCTGGGCCATTTAGATTTTCTCCACGTTGACGAGGAACGACTTGGACTCCGGTGTCTGGGTGTTGCCATCGCCCAGGAACGGCACCAGGGTGTTGGTCAGGTAGCCATGCCGGGTGATGCCGGTGAAGCCCCAGTGCAACGGGATACCCACGTGGTGGACGGTCTGGTTGTTGACCTTCAGCGGGCGGATCCGCTTGGTCACCACCGCCACTGCCTCGATATGCCCCCGCTTGGAGCTGACCCGCACCCGGTCGCCCGCCTTGATGCCCTTCTCATTGGCCAGCACTTCGCCGATCTCGACGAATTGCTCGGGCTGGGCAATGGCGTTGAGGCGGCAATGCTTGCTCCAGAAGTGGAAGTGCTCGGTCAGCCGGTAGGTGGTGGCCGCGTAGGGGAACTCGTCGGCCTTGCCGAGGGTGTCCCACACCGAGTCGAAGACCCGCCCGGCCGGGTTGCTGGTGGCCTGCTTGTTCTGCGGGTTCAGCGGGTTGATGCCGATGGGCGTCTCGAACGGCTCGTAGTGTTCGGGGAACGGCCCCTCGGCCATCTTGTCGATGGCGAAGAACCGCGCCACACCTTCGGGGTTCATGATGAACGGGTTCATCCCGGCCTCCGGCGGCGAATCGACCTTGAAGTCCGGCACGTCGGTGCCGGTCCAGGCCTTGCCGTTCCACCACACCAGGCGTTTTTTCTCCGGGTCCCACGGCTTGCCTTGCGGGTCGCTGGAGGCACGGTTGTAGAGGATGCGCCGATTGGCAGGCCACGCCCAGGCCCAGTTCTGCACATGGTGCATGCCGTAGGGGTCGCTGTTGTCGCGCCGGGCCATCTGGTTGCCCTGCTCGGTCCAGCTGCCGGCGAAAATCCAGCAGCCAGACGCGGTGCTGCCGTCGTCCTTGAGCTGGCCGAAGCCGGAAAGCTGCTGGCCGGCCTTGAGCGTAGCGCCGGCGGCATCGACCTGGTCGGTGATCGCCCAGCCGTTCATTTCCTTGGCCAGCTCCTCCGGGGATGGCTCTTCAGGAATCTTGTAGGGCCAGCTGATGTTGAGCATCGGGTCGGGGTAGGCGCCGCCCTCTGCCTTGTAGCGATGGCGCAGGCGCAGGAACAGCTCGCTCATGATCTGCACATCGGTGCGGGTCTGGCCCGGGCCGTCGGCACCCTTCCAGTGCCACTGCAGCCATCGGCTGCTGTTGACCAGCGAGCCGTCCTCCTCGGCAAAACACGTGGTGGGCAGGCGGAACACCTCGGTCTGGATGTTGGTTGTGTCGACGTCGTTGAACGGGCCGGCGTTGCGCCAGAACTCGGACGTTTCGGTGGCCAGCGGGTCCATCACCACCAGCCACTTGAGCTTGGCCAGCGCGGCGGTGACGCGGTTCTTGTCCGGCAATGCGGCGATGGGGTTGAAGCCCTGGCACATATAGCCGTTGACCTTGCCCTGCCCCATCATCTCGAACATGCGCAACACGTCGTAGGCGCCGACGTCCAGCTTGGGCAGCCACTCATAGCCCCAGTCGTTCTCGGCGGTGGCGTTGGCGCCATACCAGGCCTTCATCAGGCTGACATGGAACTTGCCGTAGTTCTGCCAGTAGGACAGCTGCCCTGGGCGCAGCGGCTTCGAGGCACGCTTGTCGATGAAGGTGGCGTAGTCCTGCTCGGCGTCGCCGGCCAGGGTCAGGTAGCCAGGCAGCGAGTTGGACAGCAGCCCCAGGTCGGTCAGGCCCTGGATATTGGAGTGCCCACGCAGTGCGTTGACCCCACCTCCCGGCATACCGACGTTGCCCAGCAGCAGCTGGACCATGGCTGCACTGCGGATGATCTGCGCACCGATCGAGTGCTGTGTCCAGCCCAGCGCGTAGAGGATCGTCATGGTCTTGCCCGGTTGCGAGCAGGTGGCGATCTCTTCCCAGATCTTCATCATGGCGTCCTGGGGCATGCCACAGGTCATGCTCGCCACTTCCGGGGTGTAGCGGCTGTAGTGCTGCTTCATCAATTGGAAGACGCAACGCGG
This sequence comes from Pseudomonas sp. NY15372, assembly GCF_048068215.1. Taxonomy (NCBI): domain Bacteria; kingdom Pseudomonadati; phylum Pseudomonadota; class Gammaproteobacteria; order Pseudomonadales; family Pseudomonadaceae; genus Pseudomonas; species Pseudomonas sp. NY15372. The sequence goes on along the minus strand of NZ_JBLUPY010000041.1, from coordinate 1,384 downwards.
GTGCTGCAGGGTCGGGTCGACCTTGGCGAAGCCGTCTTCGCCGAGCTCGTAGCCCCAGCCGGACTTGTCGGCATAGATGCGCTTGTCCGCGTCGTAGCCGCTGAACAACCCATCTTCGAAGCCATAGCCTTCGTTGACGATGAACGACACGTCGGTGTAGTTGCGCACGTATTCGTGCTGGATCTTGTCGTTGCTCAGCAGGTAGTTGATCAACCCGCCCATGAAGGCGATATCAGTACCGGTGCGGATCGGCGCATAGTAGTCCGCCACCGAGGCGGTACGCGTGAATCGCGGGTCGACCACGATCAGCCGCGCCTTGTTGTGCGCCTTGGCCTCGGTCACCCACTTGAAGCCGCACGGGTGCGCTTCTGCTGCGTTGCCACCCATCACCAGGACCAGGTTCGCGTTGGCGATGTCAGACCAGTGATTGGTCATGGCGCCACGGCCATACGTCGGGGCAAGACTTGCCACCGTCGGGCCGTGTCAGACACGCGCTTGGTTATCGAACCCCAGTACACCCAGCGAACGGACCACCTTGTGCGTCAGATAGCCGGCCTCGCTGGAGGCGGCCGACGCGGCGAGGAAGCCCACAGTGAGCCAACGGTTGACCGTCTGGCCTTGGTCGTTCTTCTCGATGAAATTGGCGTCGCGGTCCTTCTTCATCAGGTCGGCGATGCGATCGAGCGCCTCGTCCCAGCTGATCCGAGTCCATTCCTTGCTGCCTGGCTTGCGCACCTCGGGGTACTGCAGACGGTTGGGGCTGTGGATGAAGTCCAGCAGCCCGGCGCCCTTCGGGCACAGGGTGCCGCGGTTGACCGGGTGGTCCGCGTCGCCCTCGATGTGGATGATGTTCTGCTTGACGTTCTTGCCCGCATCGCCCTGGCTGTACATGATCAGGCCGCAGCCGACCGAGCAGTAGGGGCAGGTGTTGCGGGTTTCTTTGGTATGCGCCAACTTGAAGTGACGCACCTGCTCGGCGAACGCAGGCGTAGGGGCCATGCCCAACGCCGCAAGGCTCGAGCCTCCAAGGCCGACGGCGGCGACCTTGAAGAACTGCCGACGGTTGAGGTCCATCGTGCACTCCTGATCAGGTTCTGGGCGCCTGGAACGTGCCGGCGCCTCTAGGACTCACGGTAGCGGCCATCGGGATGGCCACCAACCTGTAACTCTAGTCAAGAATCAGGAATGTGCGATGACGTGGGTCAGGTATGAAGCGATCGCGGGACCTCGCCATCGATGGCTAACGCGAACCTGTAGCTAACCAAAATTCAGAGATCGAGTAGGAGACGGGCTCTCACCCGTCGTCCTCTCACACCACCGTGCGTACGGTTCCGTACACGGCGGTTCAGGTTATGCGGCTAAGCCTGTTGATCGTATCGAGTAT
>NZ_JBLUPY010000040.1:0-37461 GCF_048068215.1 Pseudomonas sp. NY15372 | reverse complement strand
TCCCCTTGCCGGGTGTGTAGAGGACTTTCACCTCCAAGTCACCTGCTCGGCCACCACAGCCAAGCGGGTTGCGCTAACGCGCAACGCGCCATGCCTGGCGCACATAAAAAAGCCCGCATCGAAGGATGCGGGCCTTGATCACTGCCTGACGGTTTACGCCGCCTTGGCAGCCTGCTGGCTCAGCGAGCGGTTCAGGGCGCTGAACAGTGCCTTGAAGCTGGCGGTGGTGATGTTCTCGTCGATACCCACGCCATGCACCGGGCGGCCGCCGGCCACGCGCAGTTCGATGTAGGCCGCAGCCTTGGCGTTGGTACCGGCGCCGATGGCGTGCTCGTTGTAGTCCATGATTTCGACCGAAATCGGCAGGCCGGCGACCAGTGCCTCCAGCGCGCCGTTGCCTTTGCCGCGCCAGTGCAGGGTGGTTTCGCCTTCGCCGGCGACTTCCACTTCCACGGCGCTGTGGCCGTTTTCTTCCTGCAGGCGATGGCTGACCAATGCATACGGTGTATTGGCCTGGAGGTATTCCTTGTGCAGCAGGCTGTAGATCTGCTGGGCGGTCATTTCCAGGCCCAGGCGGTCGGTCTCGCCCTGTACCACCTGGCTGAACTCGATCTGCATGCGGCGCGGCAGGCTGATGCCGTATTCCTGCTCGAGCAGGTAGGTGATGCCGCCCTTGCCCGACTGGCTGTTGACGCGGATCACCGCCTCGTAGCTGCGGCCAATGTCGGCCGGGTCGATCGGCAGGTACGGTACTTCCCAGAGTTCGCCGTCCTTCTGCTTGGCGAAGCCCTTGCGGATGGCATCCTGGTGCGAGCCGGAGAACGCGGTATGGACCAAGTCGCCGACGTACGGATGGCGTGGGTGCACCGGCAGTTGGTTGCATTCCTCGACGACCTTGCGCACGCCATCGATGTCGGAGAAGTCCAGCTGTGGGTCGATGCCCTGGGTATAAAGGTTCAGCGCCAAGGTCACCAGGTCGACGTTGCCGGTGCGCTCGCCGTTGCCGAACAGGCAGCCTTCGGCGCGGTCGGCGCCGGCCATCAGGCCCAGTTCAGTGGCGGCGATGCCGGTACCACGGTCGTTGTGGGTATGCAGGCTGATGATCACGCTGTCACGGCGGTTGACGTTGCGGCAGAACCACTCGATCTGGTCGGCGTACACGTTCGGCGTCGATACTTCGACGGTGGCTGGCAGGTTGAGGATGATCTTGTGCTCAGGCGTCGGGTTCCATACCTCGATCACGGCGTCGCAGACTTCCTTGGCGAACTCCATTTCGGTGGCGCTGAAGGTTTCCGGCGAGTACTGGAAGGTCCACTGGGTGTCTGGCTGCTGGGCTGCGTACTTGACGAACAGCTTGGCTGCGTTGACTGCGATGTCCTTCACGCCTTGCTTGTCCTGGTTGAAGACGATGCGGCGGAACGACGGGCAGGTGGCGTTGTACAGGTGCACGATGGCCTTCTTGGCGCCGCGCAGGGACTCGAAGGTGCGGGCGATGAGGTCTTCGCGGGCCTGGGTGAGCACCTGGATGGTGGTGTCGTCCGGGATGTGGCCGTCTTCGATCAGGGTGCGCACGAAGTCGAAGTCGGTTTGCGAGGCGGAAGGGAACGCGGCCTCGATTTCCTTCACGCCCACCTGCACCAGGGTCTTCCAGAAACGCAGCTTCTTCTCCGAGTCCATCGGCTCGATCAGCGACTGGTTACCGTCACGCAGGTCGGAGCTGCACCAGATCGGCGCCTGGGTGATGGTCTTCGACGGCCAGGTGCGGTCAGGCAGGTCGATGGTCGGGAACGCGCGGTATTTCTTCGAAGGGTCTTTGAGCATGGTCATGGAAGCAATCCTTTAGTGTGCGGCCGTGATCGGGCCTGCCGAACGTAACGAGATGAAAAGGCGAGGCGACGCGATTCACCCTGGTAGTCGTGCACTGACCAGGCAGAGGCTGCGGTGTTGGCGAAGCAGAATGAGGGTGTTGGAGGTTTTCATGCCTCAACCCTAACCAGTGGGGTGAGAGATGGCAAGCCTCTGTGAAAAATTGATATAAATGCTCAAAAACCCCAGGTTTTCGAGATTTTATCGCTCATTGCTTTGGAAAAGGCAGCGTCGCTTGCGCGGTCTTTACAGGGGGCGCAAATGCCGTCGGGTAGGCTGGCCCGATCGCGGGACAAGCCCGCTCCTACAGGGGGGCGGCGCTAGCCGCTTGTTCTCTGCGCGACAGCGCAGCCCGAAAGGCTGGGTAATCTCCCACAGGTTCACTGCGCGACTCGAGTCAACATGAAACCTGTGGGAACGGGCTTGCCCCGTGAAGGGCGTACCGCAGTGTTCAGGGCTGGAAGGCGCCAATGAAGATCGCCGGGTCGACCCGTGCATCGTTGAGGCTGACGTTCCAATGCATGTGCGGCCCGGTCGCCCGCCCAGTTGCTCCCACGCGGCCGACCACCTCGCCGCGGCGCAGTGCCTGGCCCGGTTTCACGTCGATCTTCGACATGTGGCAGAACATGCTGATGAACCCCTGGCCGTGGTCGACGAACACGGTGCGGCCATTGAAGAAGTAGTCGCCCACCAGGATCACCTTGCCATTGGCCGGGGTCTTGATCGGCGTGCCGGCGGGTACGGCGAAGTCCAGGCCGGCGTGGGGGTTGCGTTCCTCGCCGTTGAAGAAGCGGCGCACGCCGAACTTGCTCGACAAGGGGCCGGTGACCGGCTTGTCGAGGATCAGGTTGCTCGGCAGCGTAGGGCTGAAGCTGCGGTAGGCCTTGATCTGCTCGGCAAGCTCGCGGTCGATGCGCTTGAGGTCGGCGGGGTTGGGGTTGACCTGGCGCTTGTTCTTCAGGGTGATGTGCTGCTCGGGGTATTTCTTGCTGGCGACGGTGAAGGGCAGCGTGCGAGCGCCCTGGGTAATCACGGCCGTGCCGGGTTTCTGGGTCAGCGGGATGCCGACGATGGCCAGCCAGTTGCCCTGCTCCTGGACCACCAGCACCGGCTTGCCGTCGAAACGTGCGCCGGGCGCAGTGGCGGCGGGGCCGAGGTTGACCACTGCCACGCCGCCGGGCACCGGCTTGTTCAGCTGGCGGGTGATGTAGCTGGCCTGGGCATGGGTGCCGAGCAACAGCAGGGAAAGGGCGAGCAAAGGCGCGAGCAGGCGGGGCATGTGTCAGTCCAGTAGCGAAAGGGTGACCGGGGTCTGGTGGTTGTCCTCGACCCGCACTTTGAGCTCGCCTTCGTTCAGGCGTGCGGTCAGGCGCTGGCCGTTGTGGGTCTGGGCGGCGCTGCGGATGGCCTGGCCGTGCTCGTCGAGCAGGATGCTGTAGCCACGCGCCAGGGTGGCCAAAGGGCTGACCACCTGCAAGGTCTGCAGCTGTGCCTGGAAGCGCTGGCGGCGGTCCTTGAGCACGTCGCGCATCGCCCGCGGCAAGCGTTCGGCGAGGGTGTCCAGGCGTTGGCCGAGCAGCTTGAGCGCCCGGCCCGGGTGTTGGGCGGCCAGGCGCGTGTCGAGACGGCCCAGGCGTTCGTGGCGCTGGTTCATGGTGAGCATGAAGGCGCGGCGTAGGCGCATGTCCAAGTCATCCAGACGCTGGGCCTGCTGGCGCAGGCGCTCGCCGGGGTGGCGCAGGCGCCGGGCCAGGCCTTCCAGGCGCAGGTGATCATGGGCCAGGCGGTTCTTCATGCGCAGCAGCAGGCGGCGCTGCAGGCTGTCGAGGCGTTGCTGCAGGCCACTGCTGTCCGGCGCCAGCAGCTCGGCGGCGGCGGAGGGCGTCGGTGCGCGCACGTCGGCGACGAAATCGCTGATCGACACGTCGGTCTCATGGCCCACCGCGCTGACGATGGGCGTCACGCAGGCGGCCACGGCACGGGCCACATCCTCTTCGTTGAAACACCACAGGTCTTCCAGCGAACCGCCGCCGCGGGCCAGGATCAGGGCGTCGTAGCCTTGGCTGTCGGCCAGGCGCAGGGCGCGGACGATCTGGCCGATGGCCTCGCGCCCTTGCACGGCGGTGGGGATCAGGTTCAGTTCAACCTGTGGCGCGCGGCGGCGGAACACGCTGATGATGTCGCGGATCACCGCGCCCGTGGGCGAGGTGACGATGCCGATGCGTTGCGGGTGGGCCGGCAGCGGTTTCTTGCGTTCGGCACTGAACAGGCCCTCGGCACCGAGCTTTTCCTTCAGTGCCTCGAAGGCCAGGCGCAAGGCGCCATCGCCTGCTGGTTCGACGGTGTCGAGGATCAGCTGGTAGTCGCCACGCCCCTCGAACAGCGAGACCTTGCCGCGCACGCGCACGGCCAGGCCATCGCGCAGGGCCTGGCGCACACGCGCGGCGTTCTGCCGGAACAGTGCGCAGCGCACCTGGGCGCCGCTGTCCTTGAGGGTGAAATACATGTGCCCGGAGGCCGGGCGGGCGAGGTTGGAAATCTCGCCTTCCACCCAGACGCTGCGGAACACGTCCTCCAGCAGCACGCGGGCGCGGCCGTTGAGCTGGCTGACGGTGAGGACCTCGCGGTCCAGCCCGAGTCGTTCGAAGGGGTCTCTGATCATGGCGGGCATGATAAAGGACATCACACCTGGTTGTCTGTGCTGGCGCTCGAGCCTTGCATCGCCGAGACGAACTGGCGCACCAGGTCCCCGGCCTCTCGTCGACACGCCAGGGCTACGGTGCTCTGGCAAGGCTCATCCAGCGGTACGAAGTGCACCGAGGCCGGCGCAATGTCGCGCATGCACGCCGGCAACAGCGCCACTCCGAAACCGGCCTGGATCAGTTGCAGTTGGGTGGTCTTGCGAGAAACGACCTGCGCGGCCCGGGGAAAGAACCCCGCCTTCATGCACAACGAAGCGGATAGATAGCTCAACCCCCCTCGCTGCCGATGGGGGATGGAGATAAAGCGCTCCTCATGCAATCGCTCCAGGTCCACCTGCGTGGCGTTTGCCAGTGGATGACTTGCCGCCACGGCTAGCAGCAACGGCTCGCTGAACAAGATATGGGTTTCCACGTCCTGATGTTGGCGCAATACGGGCAGGCGAAGCAGGCCGATTTCCAGACGTCCTTCGGCGATATCTTCCAACTGCGCTTCCGACGATTGCTGAGCGATCTCCAGGGAAACGCCGGGGTTGGCCTCCAGATAGCCGCCCAGGCGCTCGAGCAGCCGTCCGGTCAACGGAACGGTGCTGGAGTGATTCAGGCGCAAGCTGCCGCGCAAGCCCTGGCCAATCTCCCGGGCCAGGCGTTCGGCCTTGTCCAGGTCAGCCAGCAGGTGTCGGGCGCGGTCGAGAAACGCCAGTCCGGCCGCGGTCAGGCGTGGCTGGCGGGCAGTACGCTCGAACAGCGGCGTGCCAAGTTGCTGTTCCAGCTCCTTGATCTGCCGGCTCAAGGCCGATTGGGCAATGTACAGCCGCTCGGCAGCTGCGCTGAAGCTGCCGTTCTCGGCAATTTCCACGAAATAGCGCAATTGGCGAATGGAAGTCATGGCATGCCTTTTCGAGATGGCTGAGGGCGCAAAGGCATATTAGTCGGCATGGCTCATGCCTGGCTAACCTATCTGCGTCTTGTCAGGGATCACGCCCATGCTCGCCCAACTGCCGTTTTCCGGTCTTGATTGGTTGCCCATCCTGCTAGGGGTCGGCATTGCCTACATCGTCTTTGGCATTGCTGGCTTCGGCACGGCCTTGGTGGCAGGGCCGATACTGATTCATTTCATGCCGTTGTCGCGGATCATCCCGCTGCTGGTGCTGTTGGACTTCGTGGCAGCCTTCGGTAATTGGCTACCCTCGCGCAGGGCGGTGGCGCGCAGCGAGCTGTTGAGGCTGCTGCCGTGCATGGCGGTGGGCTGCACCCTGGGGGTGGTCTTCCTACTGCATTTGAAGTCAGACCTTCTGTTGTTGCTGATGGGACTGTTCGTGACGGGGTATGCCGTGTATGGCCTTGCGATAAAGGTGCGGCCCGCGCGGTTGGCAGGCGCCTGGGCCGTGCCGATGGGCGCGGCGGGCGGGTTGTTCGGCGCTTTGTTCGGCAGCGGGGGTTTTCTTTATGCGATCTATCTCAATGCCCGGCTGGACTCCACGGAGCAGGCGCGTGCGACCCAGAGTGCGCTGATCAGCTGTAGCACGGTGGTGCGCCTGTCGCTGTTTCTCATCGCCGGAGCGTATGCCGATGCCCACCTGTTATGGCTCGCGGCATGCTTGCTACCGGTGATGGTCGTCGGGCTCTGGTTAGGTCGGCACCTGAGCCAGAAGCTGTCCCGTGAGGCCTTCGTGCGCTTGGTCACCTGGTTGGTGCTGGCCAGCGGGCTGGCGCTGATCGGTCGCTACCTCGGTGGTTGAGCGGTAGAATCTCATCACTACCGCAGTCCGCAGGTCCGTTTCGTTCATGAACACCCAGAGCATCATCGTCCCCAAACTGTCCACCGTGCCGGTGCACGAAGCCCGCGCCCGGGCGATCCTGCGTTGGCTGGTGCGCGAGAAGATCGTCGAGGAGCAGCTCAGCACCTGTGGGCGCACTGGCAATCGCATGGGCCATGCCCTGGCCGAAGGTGCCCGCAAGGTGGCGCTGCACCCCGAGAAGCTCCCCTTCGGCGAACAGGTCAACGGCCTGGAGGTGATGCTCAAGCGCTGCATCTATACGCCCACCGAAGGCTTTCTCGAAGAGGCCGGCTGCCCTGAATGCCGGCGTGAGGTCGGCGAGCCGCTGTTCGAAAGCCTGGAGGAATGGATGCCCGGGGTGACGGACAACTTCACCTGCCCCCTGTGCGGTTTCGAGGACGACATCAACGGCTTTCTGTTCCTGCAGCCGTGTGCCTTTTCCAACCTGGGCTTCATCTTCAACAACTGGGGCGAGGCCGGGTTCACCCAGGCCTTTCTCGACAGCTTCGCCGACTGGCTGGACCAGCCGGTGGCAGTGGTGCAGGTAAAACTGCCGCAAGGCTGACCGAAGGCCCTTATTTTGCATTGAGCGGCGCGCCGTGGATGAGTATAATGGCGCGCTTCCATTTTTCCCGCCCGGGAGCCCCCGCGATGCTGCGTATCAGCCAAGAAGCCCTGACCTTCGACGATATCCTCCTTGTACCTGGCTATTCCGAGGTACTGCCCAATGAAGTCAGTCTCAAGACCCGTTTGACCCGCGGCATCGAGCTGAACATTCCGCTGGTCTCCGCCGCCATGGATACCGTGACCGAAGCGCGCCTGGCCATCGCCATGGCCCAGGAAGGCGGCATCGGCATCATCCACAAGAACATGGCCATCGAGCAGCAGGCTGCCGAAGTCCGCAAGGTCAAGAAGTTCGAGGCCGGCGTGGTCAAGGACCCGATCACCATCGACGCCGACGCCACCGTGCGCGACCTGTTCGACCTGACCCGCCTGAACAACATCTCGGGTGTTCCGGTGCTGGAGAACGGCGACCTGGTCGGTATCGTCACCTCCCGTGACGTGCGTTTCGAAAGCCGCCTGGACGCCAAGGTGCGCGAGGTGATGACGCCCAAGGAGCGCCTGGTCACTGTGCGTGAAGGCGCCGACAAGAACGAAGTCCGCGAGCTGCTGCACAAGCACCGCCTGGAAAAAGTCCTGATCGTCGACGACAAGTTCAACCTCAAGGGCATGATGACCGTCAAGGACATCGAAAAAGCCAAGGCCTACCCGCTGGCCAGCAAGGACGACCAGGGTCGCCTGCGCGTCGGCGCCGCGGTCGGCACCGGCAAGGACACCGGCGAGCGTGTTGCCGCCCTGGTTGCCGCCGGCGTCGACGTGGTGGTGGTCGACACCGCCCACGGCCACTCCAAGGGTGTGATCGACCGCGTTCGCTGGGTCAAGCAAACCTACCCGCAGGTGCAGGTGATCGGCGGCAACATCGCCACCGGTGCCGCTGCCAAGGCCCTGGCCGAAGCCGGTGCCGACGCGGTCAAGGTTGGCATCGGCCCAGGCTCGATCTGCACCACCCGCATCGTCGCCGGTGTCGGCGTGCCGCAGATCAGCGCCATCGCCAATGTCGCCGCCGCGCTGGAAGGCACAGGCGTGCCGCTGATCGCAGACGGTGGCATCCGCTTCTCCGGTGACCTGTCCAAGGCCATCGTCGCGGGCGCCTCGTGCGTCATGATGGGTTCGATGTTCGCCGGTACCGAAGAGGCCCCGGGCGAGGTCGAGCTGTTCCAGGGCCGTTCCTACAAGGCCTATCGCGGCATGGGCTCGCTGGGCGCCATGGCGCAGGCCCAGGGTTCCTCGGACCGCTACTTCCAGGACTCCTCGGCCGGTGCCGAGAAGCTGGTTCCGGAAGGCATCGAAGGCCGTGTGCCCTACAAAGGTGCCTTGGCGGCGATCATCCACCAGCTGATGGGCGGCCTGCGGTCTTCCATGGGCTACACCGGCAGCGCGACCATCGACGAGATGCGCACCAAGCCGGAGTTCGTGCGCATCACCGGTGCCGGTATGGCCGAGTCCCACGTGCATGACGTACAGATCACCAAGGAAGCGCCAAACTACCGCGTAGGTTGAGGCTTCCAGCAACACCTGTTAGCGGGGCTGTCATGACAGCCCCGCGTCGTTTCCGATTTCCACTGACGAGATTGAGTCATGGCCCTCGACATTCACGCTCACCGCATCCTGATCCTCGATTTCGGTTCCCAGTACACCCAGCTGATCGCCCGCCGCGTGCGCGAGATCGGTGTCTACTGCGAACTGCACCCGTTCGACATGGACGATGAAGCGATCCGTGCCTTCAACCCGCGCGGCATCATCCTTGCCGGCGGCCCGGAGTCCGTTCACGAAGCCAACAGCCCGCGCGCGCCGCAGGCCGTCTTCGACCTGAACGTCCCGCTGCTGGGCATTTGCTATGGCATGCAGACCATGGCCGAGCAGATGGGCGGCAAGGTCGAAGGTTCCGACCTGCGCGAATTCGGCTACGCCCGAGTCGACGTGGTCGGCAAGAGCCGCCTGCTCGATGGCATCGAAGACCATGTCGACGATGACGGCGTGCTCGGCCTGGACGTGTGGATGAGCCACGGTGACAAGGTCACCCAGATGCCGGGCGACTTCAACATCCTGGCCAGCACCCCGAGCTGCCCGATCGCCGGCATGTTCGACGACGCCCGTGGCTACTACGGCGTGCAGTTCCACCCGGAAGTGACTCACACCAAGCAGGGCGGTCGCATCCTGTCCCGCTTCGTGCAGGATATCTGCGGCTGCGAAGCCCTGTGGACACCGTCCAACATCGTCGAGGACGCCATCGCCCAGGTTCGCGAGCAGGTCGGTTCGGCCAACGTGCTGCTGGGTCTGTCCGGTGGCGTCGACTCTTCCGTGGTTGCCGCGTTGCTGCACCGCGCCATCGGCGACCAGCTGACCTGCGTCTTCGTCGACAACGGCCTGCTGCGTCTGCACGAGGGTGACCAGGTGATGGCCATGTTCAAGGAGAACATGGGCGTCAAGGTGATCCGCGCTGACGCTGAAAAGCAATTCCTCGATAACCTGGCCGGCGAAGCCGACCCGGAGAAGAAGCGCAAGATCATCGGCCGTACCTTCATCGACGTGTTCGATGCCGAGGCCAGCAAGCTGGAGAACATCCAGTTCCTCGCCCAGGGCACCATCTACCCGGACGTGATCGAGTCGGCTGGCGCCAAGAGCGGCAAGGCGCACGTGATCAAGTCGCACCACAACGTCGGTGGCCTGCCGGAGGAAATGAACCTCAAGCTGGTCGAGCCGCTGCGCGAGCTGTTCAAGGACGAAGTCCGCAAGATCGGCCTGGAGCTGGGCCTGCCGTACGACATGGTCTACCGCCACCCGTTCCCGGGCCCGGGCCTGGGCGTGCGTATCCTCGGTGAAGTGAAGAAGGAATATGCCGACCTGCTGCGTCGCGCCGACCACATCTTCATCGAAGAACTGCGCAAGGCCGACTGGTACCACAAGACCAGCCAGGCGTTCGTGGTGTTCCAGCCGGTGAAATCCGTCGGCGTCGTCGGCGATGGCCGTCGCTACGCCTGGGTCGTGGCCCTGCGCGCCGTCGAGACCGTGGACTTCATGACCGCTCGCTGGGCACACCTGCCATACGAGCTGCTGGAGACCGTCAGCGGCCGTATCATCAACGAAATCGACGGTATCTCGCGCGTCACCTACGACGTGTCGAGCAAGCCGCCTGCCACTATCGAGTGGGAATGAGTTGAGCCACAAGGGCGCCGTATGGCGCCCTTGTCGTTTTCCGAGGCGTAGGGAGTGCATCCGAGCCTGCTTTCAATACGGCTTGATCGTCGCGCCGGCACGTTTCGTACAAAGCCTACATCCAGGGGTGTGGAAGAGGCGTTTCCAGAAGTAGGTCGCACCTGACGGAGTGCCTATCACCCTCAAACGAGTCTTCAAATCCTGTATCCGGCCCGATGGTGCGAGGCTGGTCAAGATCGACATCCTGCACGCGCAGCCCAATGGTCCCTTCGAGTTCGCTCAGGCCTGGCACGCCGTCGAAGGTATTGACGTGAGTGTTTCCCACCAGGGCCAGCCACTTTGCGGGCCCGCGTCGTGCCTGGTCGGCCTCGATGATGACATGGGCAAAGTAATTCATCATGCGTTGGCGTGAGGCAGGAAAAGGCTCCTCTTCCCAGAACAGGCGGTAACTGGCCATGCAGTCGATGGCCTGGATCCTGATGTTTCGGCTGTATGCTTCATACAGCACTTTTTTCAAGGTGTAGGGCGTGGGCCCAAGCGAGGAGCGTGCGTCCCGCTCCTGTATGTAGGATTTCAACTCGTCTGGCAGCGCACCGGTTCGGTTGAATACATCCAGCTCCACCTGCTGAAAGTCGGTCATGAAATGCTCCAGGTACAGCACCTTGACGCCTTGGTTCTTCAAGTGCTGCATATTCACGATGAGGAACTGCTTGGCACTTTGTTCGATATGGGACTCGCCAACCACCAAGCCTTGGCAGTTCTCGTACAGGCTTCGAATGATTTCCGGAGAGCTGGCGGCGGGACGCATTCGAGGTATCAATGGGCGTGGCGGTTGCTCGAAGTGGGCATAGAACTGCGCTGCATCGGTGGCCAGTTGATCGCGCAGTTGCTGGTATGTGCTATAGGGCGGGCCGCTGTCAGGGTCCCGTAGCGCCCATTCCCCCTGGCCATCGAGTGCGGCGCGTTTGAGCGCCTGGCGTTGGGCTTCGGGCACTTCATAGCGCGTCGGCTCCAGCGGTGCCAGGGCGGGGCGTGGCCTGAGGCGTCCCCAGGCGCGCAGCAAGGGCCTTGGCAGGCCGCCACCCTTGAGTCCGAGGCGTGCGATGAACTGCCAATTGCCCTCGGCGTCCTGGAATATCGGAACGGTGCGCGTGAACGAGTAGGGCGCCTCGGGGTCGACAACGAGCCATGTGTTGATTTCTCCGGCATAGCGCACCTGATAGACCAGGTCGTTGACCATCACGTACTGCTTGCCGTTCAGTGAGTGCACCCCGTGGCTCGTCACGTCTGGCAGGATGACATTGCTCTGGAGCTTTTCAACCTGCGATGCAAATGCCTCGGGTTGGAAGGATTCGGGCACCCACTGCTGGATTTCACTGGGCGTGGCAGGCTCGGGCTCATAGGTGTGTATCTCAGGTTCTACCGGTGCTGGATACGCAGGCTCGGCATTGCCTCCCAGCTTGAATGAGGCCAGCAATGCAACGTTGAACAACGTATTGATCCCGGCCAGGATTGCCGCGGTAACGCCTGCCTTGCGTTCGACGGTGGTATGACCATTGATAGCCTGGTCGATGTCCAGCCCCGTCTCTGCCAGGCCTGCCCCCACCGCGGCCAAGGCCAATGGCCAATCCAGCGCGGCCAAGGGGCCGAATACGCGATTGAAGGCGCCCAGGTAACCGATCCACAGCTGCTTGCGCAGGTCGGCATTGGAATGCAGGCATGAGCGTACATCGCTGAGCATCCGCTGCTGGGCGCTGTCGCGCAGTTGGCTGAAGGCATCGGTGAGCAGGCTGTAGTCGAGGGTGTTGAGCCCTGATGGGTGGTGGGCGTCCCATTGGCTTCTCATCACATCGAGCAAGTGCTTCAGGCCCACGTTGGGCTCGTGCGGGGCCGCGCTGGAGAGCGGAAAATGGCTGAGAAAGCGCGCCCGGTCGCGGGGAGTGCGTGTGCTTGCCAACACCCAGGCGTAAAGCTCCCGCTCATTGGCGAAGAGCTTCAAGACCTCACCTTCGCCTGGCAAATAGAGCAATTGGTAGCCGTCGTCCATCACGACCCTGAGCACATCGCTGGCGATGTACCCCCCGATATCGAAAGTGCCTATCTTGAAACCCTTGGGGGGGATGACCTCTTGCTGGAGTTGTTCCAGGGAGGGAGGCCACGTAAATCTTCCAGCCAGTGCCTGAGCTACGCGCAGGGCGCGTTTGGCCAGAGGGCTGTCATTCCCGAGCGTTTGCACATGCAGGACCGCGCTGAGAAAGTGGGCTTTGGTCAATGTTCGGTAGGCATCGCGGTGCTCGCTCCAGAACGTATCCAGGCGCAGACGGAACTGGCTGCTGAAATCAACCTGCCAGAAATAGTCCAGCGCATCCTTGGCCAGCAGGCGAACCTCATTGCTTTCATCATAGGCCCCTTTGCCCGGCCCTTCGGAATAGAAGCCGGTATAGGTTTCAAGCTGGTCGTAGTTGTCCTGTTCGGCGGGATCGAATCGACGCATCACCAACTGCGGCAAGGTCAGTGACTGGTAGGGTGGGGCATGATGCTGCCAGCCGTTGAACGTGCGTGAGCTGCTCGAGGCGTTATGGAAACGATGGAAATACACCTGATCTGGCTCGAGCGTCCCAAGCTGATGCTTTTCCAGCAGGCCTTGCGCGGTTTTGCGAGCCATCTGGCGCATGTCGGGGCAGGCCTCGGCGAGCTCTGTGGCGAGTCGAGTCAGGTGTTCGTAGTCCTTCTGTTGTTGCTGTGTCAGGTGCATGGCGCGCTCGCGATGGAGGGAAGGGCGGACAAGGTAGTACGAGCGTGGGAGGCAATAGCGGTAGATAGTGCTGGCGCACCGCATAGTCATTGCCGATGGCAGACTTCACTTAATCTTTCGCAATTGCAGGTGTATCGTATTCGCCCTTCATTGCCAGCCCTGCTGGCAGACTGATTGCGCAAAAACGAGGTACCCGCACCGATGTCCTTTACCCGTCGACAAATGCTCAAGGGCCTGACCGGCCTGGTGGTGGTTGGCCTGGGCGCAGGAGGCGCCGCGCGCTACTGGCTGGGCAAGGTCGAGGACGAGAATGCGGGACACGATTATGAGCTGATCGCCGCGCCGCTGGATGTCGAGCTGGTACCAGGGTTCAAGACCGAGGCCTGGGCCTTCGGCCCGTCCGCGCCGGGGACCGAGCTGCGGGTGCGCCAGGGAACCTGGCTGCGGGTACGGTTCATCAACCACCTGCCGGTGGAAACCACTATCCATTGGCATGGCATCCGCCTGCCCCTGGAAATGGACGGCGTGCCCTACGTGTCGCAATTGCCGGTCAAGCCGGGAGAGTTCTTCGACTACAAATTCCGTGTGCCGGATGCCGGCAGCTACTGGTATCACCCGCATGTCAGCAGTTCCGAGGAACTGGGGCGCGGTCTGGTCGGCCCGCTGATCGTCGAGGAACGTGAGCCTACCGGGTTCGCGCATGAGCGCACCCTGAGCCTGAAGAACTGGCATGTGGACGAGCAGGGCGCCTGGTTGCCATTCAGCATTCCCCGGGAAGCTGCGCGCAACGGCACGGCCGGCCGTTTGATCACCATCAATGGCCAGGCCGGCTCGGTCACCGAATTGCCTGCTGGCCAGGTGGTGCGGGTGCGCCTGCTGAACCTGGACAACACCTGGACCTACCGCATCAACCTCAAGGGCAACTGCGAAGCCAGGATCTACGCGCTAGATGGTAACCCGGTCACCCCGCGGCCCCTGGACGAAGACTATTGGCTCGGCCCGGGCATGCGCATCTGCCTGGCTATCCGCATTCCACAGGCAGGCGAGGAAATCTCCCTGCGCGACGGCTTCGTGCGCCTGGGCACCCTGCGTTCGGTAGCCAGTAGCGAGGCACCCGGCGATTGGCCCGAGGCACTGCCGCCCAACCCCATCGCCGAGCCGGACCTGGAGAACGCCGAGAAACTCAACTTCAATTTCGAGTGGGCCGGCAAGGTTTCGGTGGGGACCGAGAGCGGTCGGCCGCCAAGCCTCTGGCAGATCAACGGCCAAGCCTGGGACATCACCGACAAGACCTGTGCGGACCGTCCGATCGCCACGCTGACCAAGGGCAAGAGCTACATTCTCGAACTGAAGAACATGACCCAGTATCAACACCCCATCCACCTGCATGGCATGAGCTTCAAGGTGATCGCCTCCAATCGACGCAAGATCGTCGAACCGTGGTTCACCGACACCTACCTGCTGGGCAAGAACGAACGGGCCCAGGTCGCGCTGGTGGCGGATAACCCCGGCACCTGGATGTTCCACTGCCACGTGATCGACCACATGGAAACCGGCCTGATGGCCGCGATCGCGGTGGTTTGATGCGCCCGCAGATCATCGACCGCAGCCGCGACCAGGAATTCATGCGCCTGGCCCTGGAGCTGGCTGCCCAGGGCGCGGCCATGGGCGAAGTACCGGTGGGGGCAGTGCTGGTGCAGCATGGCCAGGTGATCGGCCAGGGCTTCAATCGCCCGATCACCGACAGCGACCCCAGCGCTCATGCCGAAATGGTGGCTATCCGCGCTGCAGCCAAGGCTGCCAGCAACTACCGGCTGCCGGGCAGCACCCTCTACGTGACCCTGGAGCCGTGCAGCATGTGCGCGGGGTTGATCGTGCATTCGCGTATAGGCCGGGTGGTCTATGGTGCCTTGGAACCCAAGGCCGGCATCGTGCAGAGCCAGGGGCAGTTCTTTACCCAGAGCTTCCTGAACCATCGGGTGATATTCGAGGGCGGGGTGTTGGCTGAAGAATGCGGGCAGATTCTCAGCGATTTCTTCAAGGCTCGGCGGGCCAAGGGGTAGCCTGTTCTGGGCTCATCGCCGGCAAGCCGGCTCCCACCGGTACTTCGCCAACCACACCCTGTGGGAGCGGGCTTGTCCCGCGATCAAGGGCGAAACCCTTGCTTGGCGGCGGTGATAGCGGGCCCGGCCCAATCGCGGGGCAAGCCCGCTCCCACAGGTTCCGTGTACGCTTGTTGCCATGGGATCCCTGTAAAAGATCACCCGGCCGTTTGGGCTGCGCTGTCGCGCAAAGCACAAACGGCCAGTGCTGACCCTCTGTGGGAGCCGGCTTGCCGGCGATAGGGCCGCAAAGGTTCACATCGGTGGCGACTGTTCTGCCGGTTTGTCCTTGTTGACCCCCGGCACATGCAGGTTGCCCTCGGCTACCTGGCCTTCGAGCTGCGGCTGGGTCACCCAGGTGAGGATGTCGTAGTAGCGGCGGATGTTGGCCACGAAATGCACCGGCTCGCCGCCGCGGGCATAGCCGTAGCGGGTCTTGCGGTACCACTGTTTCTGCGACAGGCGCGGCAGCATTTTCTTCACGTCCAGCCACTTGTTCGGGTTCAGCCCTTCGCGCTTGGCCAGCATGCGGGCGTCCTCCAGGTGGCCACTGCCGACGTTGTAGGCGGCCAGGGCGAACCAGGTACGGTCCGGCTCCTTGATGCTGTCGTCGAGCTGGCTCTTGACCAGCACGAAGTACTTGGCGCCGCCCTGGATGCTCTGCTTAGGGTCCAGTCGGTTGGACACGCCCATGGCCTGGGCGGTGCGCTGGGTCAGCATCATCAGGCCGCGCACGCCGGTCTTGGAGGTGACTTCCGGCTGCCACATCGATTCCTGGTAGCCGATCGCCGCCAGCAGGCGCCAGTCCACCTGCTCGACCTTGCTGGAGGCGCGGAAGTGCTTTTCATATTTGGGCAGGCGTTGCTGCAGGTGCTGGGCGAAGGTATAGGCGCCAACGTAGCCGAGCACGTCGACATGCCCGTAGTAGCGCTCCTTCAGGCGTTGCAGGGTGCCGTTCTTCTGCGCCTTGTCGAGGAACTCGTTGACCTCGTTGAGCAGGCTGTTGTCCTCGCCGGGCGCCAGTGCCCAGCGCTGGTCACGGGAGTCGCCCAGGTCGAATGCCACGCGCACGTTGGGGAAGTAGACCTGGTTCATGGCCAGTTCGTTGGAGTCCACCAGGGTCAGGTCGATTTGCCCTTCATCGACCATGCGCAGGAGGTCGACGACCTCAACCGCGTCAGATTCTTCGTATTCGAGCGTAGGATTTTGCTTTTTCAGCTCGGCCAGCTGATCGGCATGGCTGCTGCCCTTGAGCACCATGATTTTTTTGCCGATGAGCCCCTTGACGTTGGTGGGGCGGGAACGGCCGTTACGGTAGATGACCTGCGGGGTGACTTCGAGGTAAGGATGGGAGAACTTCGCCTGGGCGGTGCGCTTCTCGCTGCTGACTAGGCCTGCGGCGGCCAGCACCGGGCCTGAGGGCTTGCCCAGTTGGTCGAACAGTTCGTCGAGGCTGTCGGCCGTTTCGATTTCCAGCTTTACGCCGAGATCGTCGGCGAAACGCTTGACAAGTTCGTACTCGAAGCCAGTTTCGCCGTTGCGGTCCTGGAAGTAGGTGGCCGGGCTGTTGCGGGTAATTACGCGCAACACGCCATCCTCCTTGACGCGTTCTAGGGTGCTGGGTTTTTCAACACAGGCACCGAGCATCAGGAAGAGTCCGGTTGCGAAGAGCCATCTGGCGCAGCGCTGGCGCAAAGCAGTGTGGGCGAACATAGGTTGCAGTATACGCAAAGGACTGGTCCCGCCATATCTCGACAACGGTTAGCTTGTCTGGTAGCGCGTTCTGTGCTGCATGTGGCAGGGCGTTGAATGGCGGTAGGGCCGGCAGGGGTATGCCTTGGGGCTGTAGGGCGCCTGTGAGATCGAGCGCCGCCCGCGCGGCGCGATCTCACAGGCGCCACAGCCCCAAGGCATACCCTCGCCAACCTCTCGAATTTTTGACCCGAAAGTCCGGTTCCGCCGCCCGGCAGCCGTGGCTTAGAGCGGGTGCCGAAAGCGTACGAATTAGGCTAGAATGCACGGCCTCTAAGCACACCCCTTCCTGAGGCTGTCCCGACGATGTTGATCCTGCGCGGCGCTCCTGCCCTTTCTGCCTTCCGCCACGGTAAGTTACTCGAGCAACTGAGCCAGAAAGTCCCCGCTGTTACTGGTTTGTATGCCGAATTCGCCCACTTCGCCGATGTCGATGGCGAGCTGACCGCCGACCAGCAGCAGGTGCTGGGCCGTCTGCTCAAGTACGGCCCGAGCGTCCCGGTCCAGGAGCCGAGCGGCCGCCTGTTCCTGGTCGTGCCGCGCCTGGGCACCATTTCGCCCTGGGCCAGCAAGGCCAGCGATATCGCCCATAACTGCGGCCTGCAGAGCATCCAGCGCCTGGAGCGCGGCATCGCCTACTACGTCGCTGGCGAGTTGTCCGATGCCGATGCGGCCGCCATCGCCGCCGAGCTGCACGACCGCATGACCCAGCGCGTCCTGGGCCGCCTCGAAGATGCCGCCGACCTGTTCAGCCATGCCCAGCCCAAGCCGATGACCTCCGTGGACATCCTCGGCGGTGGCCGCGCCGCGCTGGCCCAGGCCAACATCGACCTGGGCCTGGCCCTGGCCGAAGATGAGATCGACTACCTGGTCAACGCCTTCCAGGGCCTTGCCCGCAACCCGAACGACATCGAACTGATGATGTTCGCCCAGGCCAACTCCGAGCACTGCCGCCACAAGATCTTCAACGCCAGTTGGGATATCGACGGCCAGGCTCAGGAAAAAAGCCTGTTCGGGATGATCAAGAACACCTACCAGATGCACAGCGAAGGCGTGCTGTCGGCCTACAAGGACAACGCCTCGGTCATCGTCGGCAACGTCGCCGGCCGCTTCTTCCCGAACCCTGAGACCCGCCAGTACGGCGCGGTGCAGGAGCCGGTGCACATCCTGATGAAGGTCGAGACCCACAACCACCCGACCGCCATCGCCCCGTTCTCCGGCGCCTCCACCGGCTCCGGCGGCGAGATCCGCGACGAAGGCGCCACCGGCCGTGGCGCCAAGCCCAAGGCCGGCCTCACCGGCTTCACCGTCTCCAACCTGCGCATCCCGGGCTTCGAACAGCCTTGGGAGCAGGCCTACGGCAAGCCGGGCCGCATCGTCGACGCCCTCGACATCATGGTCGAAGGCCCCCTGGGTGGCGCTGCGTTCAACAACGAATTCGGCCGCCCGGCCCTGACCGGCTACTTCCGTACCTTCGAACAGGCGATCAACACCCCGCGTGGCGAAGAAGTGCGCGGCTACCACAAGCCGATCATGCTCGCCGGCGGCATGGGCAACATCCGTGAAGACCATGTGCAGAAGGGCGAGATCACCGTCGGCGCCAAGCTGATCGTGCTCGGCGGCCCGGCCATGCTGATCGGCCTGGGCGGCGGCGCCGCCTCGTCGGTGGCCACTGGTGCCAGCTCCGCCGACCTGGACTTCGCCTCGGTGCAGCGCGAGAACCCGGAAATGGAGCGCCGTTGCCAGGAGGTCATCGACCGTTGCTGGCAGCTGGGCGACAAGAACCCGATCGCCTTCATCCATGACGTGGGTGCCGGTGGTATCTCCAACGCCTTCCCCGAACTGGTCAACGACGGTGGCCGCGGTGGCCGCTTCGAGCTGCGCAACGTGCCCAACGACGAGCCGGGCATGGCCCCGCACGAGATCTGGAGCAACGAGTCGCAGGAGCGCTACGTGCTGGCGGTCAGCGCCGAGGACTTCGAGCGCTTCAAGGCCATCTGCGAGCGCGAGCGTTGCCCGTTCGCCGTGGTCGGCGAAGCCACCGAGGAAAAACACCTCACCGTCACCGACAGCCACTTCGACAACACCCCGGTCGACATGCCGCTGGACGTGCTGCTGGGCAAGCCGCCGCGCATGCACCGCTCGGTCACCCGCGAAGCCGAGCTGGGCGATGACTTCGACCCGAGCGCGCTGGACCTGGACCAGGCCGTCGAACGCGTCCTGCGTCACCCGGCCGTGGCCAGCAAGAGCTTCCTGATCACCATCGGCGACCGCACAATCACTGGCCTGGTCGCCCGCGACCAGATGGTCGGCCCGTGGCAGGTACCGGTGGCCGACTGCGCCGTCACCGCCACCAGCTTCGACGTCTACACCGGCGAAGCCATGGCCATGGGTGAGCGCACCCCGCTGGCCTTGCTCGACGCCCCGGCCTCCGGGCGCATGGCCATCGGCGAGGTACTCACCAACCTGGCCGGCGCCCGCATCGAGAAGCTCTCCGACATCAAGCTGTCGGCCAACTGGATGTCCGCTGCCGGCCACCCGGGTGAAGACGCTCGCCTGTACGACACCGTCAAGGCCGTCGGCATGGAGCTGTGCCCGGAACTGGGCCTGACCATTCCGGTGGGCAAGGACTCCATGTCGATGAAGACCCAGTGGAGCGAGGAGGGTGTGCAGAAGAGCGTCACCGCACCGATGTCGCTGATCGTCAGCGGCTTCGCCCCGGTGGTCGACATTCGCGGCACTCTGACCCCGCAGCTGCGCATGGACAAGGGCGAGACCGACCTGATCCTGGTCGACCTGGGCCGTGGCCAGAACCGCATGGGCGCCTCGATCCTGGCCCAGACCTACGGCAAGATCGGTGCCCAGGCGCCGGACGTCGACGACGCCGAAGACCTCAAGGCCTTCTTCGCCGTGATCCAGGGCCTGAACGCCGATGGCCACCTCCTGGCCTACCACGACCGTTCCGACGGCGGCCTGCTGACCACCGTGCTGGAAATGGCCTTCGCCGGCCACTGTGGCCTCGACCTGCACCTTGACCCGCTGACCGACAGCCGTGCCGACGTGCCGGCCATCCTGTTCAACGAAGAGCTGGGTGCTGTCATCCAGGTGCGCCAGGACGCTACTCCGGACGTGCTGGCGCAATTCAGCGCCGCCGGCCTCGGCGAGGAATGCGTCGCGGTGATTGGCAAGCCGGTCAACAACGGCGAAGTGTCCATCAGCCTGAACGGCGAAGTGCTGTTCGACGATCAGCGCCGTCTGCTGCAGCGCCAGTGGGCCGAGACCAGCTACCAGATCCAGCGCCTGCGTGACAACGCCGACTGCGCCGACCAGGAGTTCGACGTCCTGCTGGAGGAAGAGAACCCAGGCCTGTCGGTCAAGCTGGGCTTCGACGTCAACGACGACATCGCCGCGCCGTACATCAAGAAGGGCGTGCGCCCGCAAGTGGCGATCCTGCGCGAGCAGGGCGTCAACGGCCAGGTCGAGATGGCGGCTGCCTTCGACCGCGCAGGCTTTGCTGCCATTGACGTGCACATGAGCGATATCCTCGCCGGCCGTGTCGACTTCGAAGCGTTCAAAGGCCTGGTGGCCTGCGGTGGCTTCTCCTACGGTGACGTGCTGGGTGCCGGTGAGGGCTGGGCCAAGTCGGCACTGTTCAACACTCGCGCCCGCGACACCTTCCAGGCATTCTTCGAGCGCAACGACAGCTTCGCCCTGGGCGTGTGCAACGGTTGCCAGATGATGTCCAACCTGCACGAGCTGATCCCTGGCACCGAGTACTGGCCGCACTTCGTGCGCAACCGCTCGGAGCAGTTCGAGGCGCGCGTGGCCATGGTCGAGGTGCAGAAGTCCAACTCGATCTTCCTGCAGGGCATGGCCGGTTCGCACATGCCGATCGCCATCGCCCACGGTGAAGGCCATGCCGAATTCGCCAGCGAAGAGGCACTGCTGGAAGCCGACCTGTCCGGTTGCGTGGCCCTGCGCTTCGTCGACAACCATGGCAAGGTCACCGAGGCCTACCCGGCCAACCCGAACGGCTCGCCGCGTGGTATCACCGGCCTGACCAGCCGCGACGGCCGCGTGACCATCATGATGCCGCACCCTGAGCGTGTGTTCCGTGCCGTGCAGAACTCCTGGTGCCCGGATGAGTGGCAGGAAGACGGCGCCTGGATGCGCATGTTCCGCAATGCGCGGGTCTGGGTGAACTAAGGGGTGTACAAGCTCGCCTTCTTCGTGCCGCCGAGCCACGTGGACGTGGTCAAGGCCGCCGTGTTCGCCGCCGGTGGCGGCCGCATCGGCGACTACGACCACTGCGCCTGGCAAACACTCGGCCAGGGCCAGTTCCGCCCGTTGGACGGCAGCCAGCCGTTCCTCGGGCAGGCCGGCCAGGTCGAGCAGGTGCAAGAGTGGAAGGTGGAGCTGGTGGTGGCCGACGATCTGATCGCTCAGGTCGTCGCCGCACTCAAGCAGAGCCACCCGTACGAGACGCCGGCCTACGAGGTCTGGCGCCTCGCCGAGTTCTAGACCACACCGGTCCCTGTAGGAGCGGGCTTGTCCCGCGATCGGCAGCGCAGCAGCCGCTCACCGAGCCCTGTCTGTGTCCTGTGGCCGATTCTACGACTGCTGCGCAGCCAGCCCGCGTCTATAGACGCAGGTCTTGCACTGCTGGATCGTGCCCATCCTCAGGCCGCCGCAACCCCGCACAGGCCAGCAACCCCACCTCGAACAGCAGCCACATCGGCACCGCCAGCATGGTCTGTGAAAACACGTCCGGCGGCGTCAGGATCATCCCCACCACGAAGCACCCGACGATCACGTAGGGCCGGCTGCGGCGCAGAGTGGCCACATCGGCAAGCCCTGCCCAGACCACGATGAAGGTCGCCACCGGGATCTCGAACGCCAGGCCGAACGCCAGGAACAGCGCCATGATGAAATCCAGGTACTGGCTGATGTCGGTCATCATCGCCACCCCTTCCGGGGTAACGCTGGCAAAGAACCCGAACATCATCGGAAACACCAGGAAGAATGCGAATGCCATGCCGGCATAGAACAGCAGAATGCTCGACGCCAGCAAGGGTAGGGCGATGCGCCGCTCCCGGCGGTACAGGCCCGGCGCGATGAACCCCCAGGCCTGGTGCAGCAGTACCGGCATGGCGACGAACAGCGCGCACATGGCCGTCAGCTTGAACGGTGTCAGGAACGGCGAGGTGACGCTGGTGGCGATCATGCTGGCGCCTTGCGGCAGGAAGCGGCGCAAGGGTTCGGAGATCAAGGTGTAGAGCGTCTGGGCGAAGGGAAACAGTGCGGCGAACACCACGGCCACCACCAGCAGGCTGCGCACCAGGCGCTTGCGCACCTCGCGCAGGTGCTCGGTCAAAGGCATGCGCGCCTCGTGTTCCATGGCAATGCTCATGCGCCGTGCTCCTTGGCTGGGGTGGTGGCCGCAGGCTGGGCCTCGAGGCTCACGCCCTGGCGGATCTGCTGTTCCAGACGTTGCAGGGGCTGGCTGTCCAGTGCCGGCAGGTCGATTTCCCGTTCCATCTGCGCCCGTAGTGCCTGCATGGCCCGTCGCGCCTGGCCGAGCCCGCGCCCGACGGTACGCGCCGCCACGGGCAGGCGCTCTGGGCCGAGAACCAGCAGGGCGACGATGCCCACCAGCAGCAGTTCGGTGAAGCCTACCTCGAACATCAGGCCTGACGGTCCGCTTGAGGCTGCTGGGCGGCCTGGCCGGTCAGCGGGGCCTGTTGCTGTACCTGGGCGTTGGCCGGGTCTGCTTCCGGGCTGGTGCCCATGGACTTGCGAAAGCCCTGGATCGCGTCGCCCACATCGCTGCCCAGGCCCTTGAGCCGCTTGGTGCCGAACAGCAGGAATACGATCAACAGCACGATCACCAACTGCCAGATTCCGATGCCACCCATTGCGACCACTCCTGTAAGGTCATGAAAAGGAACGACAATCCTGCCTGCCTTAGATGACGAGCACATGAACGTTGGCGCTGCCATCTGCGTGAAACACGCACCGTGTTGACTGGCGCTTTTGGCAGGCGCAGGGATGGGCAGGATGGGCGGTAGGCAACAGCGCGGGGCAGCATTGCTGATGGTATTGGTGGCGCTGGCGATGCTCGCCGGTGGCCTGGCCTGGCTGGTGGAAGACGGCCGTCACCAAGTGGAAGACGTGCGGCTGTTGCAACAGCGGGTGCAAGTGCGGGCGATGGAGCAGGCCGGCCTGGCCTATGCCAGCCAGGCCCTGCGCGACCCGGCATGGCGGGCCAGCCCGTTGTTCTGGCAGGCCTTGCGCGGGCAGCCGCTGGACTACGACTTCGGTGCCGGCACGGCACGCTTGCGGGTGCGCGACCAGCACACCTGCTTCAACGTCAACGCCCTGCTCGGCGAGGATGGCGAACGCGCCGAGCGCCAGCTGCGCTACCTGCTGGGCGATGACATGGCGGCCGAGCGGCTGGTGCAGGCTTTGGCCGACTGGCTCGATGCCGACAGCGATGCTCGCCTGCAGGGGGCCGAAAGCGCCCAGTACCTACGTCAACGGCCACCACGGCTGGCAGCCAACCAGCCGATGCTGGACATGAGCGAGCTGAACCTGTTGCTCGAGCCGGACGCCGGCCGCCAGGCGCGCTACCCGATGCTCTGCGCCTTGCCCGAGACCCGTGGCTGGCGCTTGAACGCCAATGCACTGGGGCTGGAGCATTTGCCGTTGCTCGATGCCATCTATGAAGGCCGTTTTGCGCGTTCGCTGCTTGCTCGTATCGTCAGTGGCAGGCCGGCGTCCGGCTATGTGGATGCCGCAGCGCTGCGCCAGGTCTTGGGGGCGGTGGACGACGAGGCCTTCGAACGGCTGAGCGAGGGGTTGCTGCTAAACAGTGGGTATTTCCTGTTGCAGCTGTCGTTCGAGCAAGACGGGCGCACCTTGCGCAGCGAGTTCCAGGTGCAGGCACAGGGGGTGGTGCAATGGCATGCGAGGGTACCTGCACAACAGGTGCGGGTGAGCAGTAGGTCACCGGTTCTCTGGTGAAAGGCAATCGCCGGCAAGCCGGCTCCCACAGGTACGGCGGTGTCTCTGAAAACAGCGCAGAACAGGTGGGAGCCGGCTTGCCGGCGATTGGGCCGCAACGCGGCCCCATTGGATTAGAGCGTCCCGATCTCGCCGCCATCGTCACGCTGGATCACCACCGTCGAAGCCCGTGGCCGCACCGTGGTGCCTGCCTGGTGTACGGTGGTGTCTCTGAAAACAGCGCAGAACAGGTGGGAGCCGGCTTGCCGGCGATTGGGCCACAACACGGCCCCGTTGAGTCAGAGCGTCCCGATCTCCCCATCATCGTCACGCTGGATCACCACCGTCGAAGCCCGTGGCTGCACCATGGTGCCTGCCTGGTGTACGGTGGTGTCTCTGAAAACAGCGCAGAACAGGTGGGAGCCGGCTTGCCGGCGATTGGGCCGCAACGCGGCCCCATTGGATTAGAGCGTCCCGATCTCCCCATCATCGTCACGCTGGATCACCACCGTCGAAGCCCGTGGCTGCACCATGGTGCCTGCCTGGTATACGGTGGTGTCTCTGAAAACAGCGCAAACAGGTGGGAGCCGGCTTGCCGGCGATTGGGCCGCAACACGGCCCCGTTGAGTCAGAGCGTCCCGATCTCCCCATCATCGTTACGCTGGATCACCACCGTCGAAGCCCGCGGCCGCACCGTGGTGCCTGCCGGGGTCACATCGGTCGCCTTGTCGGTGGATGGCCAGTTGTCCGGGTGCTGTATGTTGACGAACAATGTCTTGTTGTCCGGCGTGAAAGCGATACCGGTCACCTCGCACCCGTTCGGGCCGACGAAGAAGCGGCGCAGGTCCACTTGGTTCTTGGCATTGACCGGTACCTGCTTGCCGTTGGCGTCCACCAGGTCGGTCGGGATGACCGCCAGCAACTGGTCGTTGGTATAGCTGGTCACGCTCTTTTCGCCGTTGTCGGTCTCGAACCACAGCACGCCCCGGCTATCGAAGCTCATACCGTCGGGGCTGGCGAACTGGTTCAATTCGGTGAGGCCGGAGCGGTTGATGTCCGCAGTGCCGTCGGCATTGGCGCCGAACACGAAGATGTCCCAGGTGAAGCTCAGGTGATCGTCGCTGTCGTGCCAGCGGATGATGTGGCCATGACGGTTCGGCCCGCGTGGGTTGGCGGCATCCACCTTGTCCGGTGTGCGTGCGCTGTTGTTGGTCAGGGTCAGGTAGACATCGCCGTTGAGCGGGTTGACCGCAGTCCACTCCGGGCGGTCCATCGGCGTGGCGCCGACGGCGTCACCGGCACCGCGGGTGTTGAGGATGATGCCGGGCAGGTCGCCGTACAGCGCACCCAGGGTGCTGCCGCCGGTGGTTGGGGTGGCCACGTCGAGCAGCAGCCACTTGCCGGTGCCGTCGGCATTGAAGCGCGCCACGTAGAGCTTGCCCTTGTCCATGTACTTGGCACCGGTCGCCAGGCGGTCGGACGGGTTGGCATCGGCTTCGCTCCATACGGCGTCGGAGACGAACTTGTACAGGTACTCGTTGTTCGAGTCGTCGCCCATGTACCAGACCAGGGGCTTGCCGGCCACCGGCAGGCCCGGGCAGCAGCCTTCGTGACGGAAGCGCCCCAGGGCGGTGCGCTTGGTCGCGAGGGTCGCGCTGTTGTATGGGTCGATCTCGACGATATAGCCATACGTGCTGGCTTCGTTACGGTAGTCGTCAGTGGCGCTGGCGCCGCTCGGGGTGATGTCGAAGCGGGCGAATTCGCCGTTCACCTCGGTGCTGTCACCGGCCGCGCTTTCCCACTTGTACTGGCCGTTGGCGGTAGCGACGCCGATACGCACCTGGTCCTCTGGCCGGGTGGCCTTGTTCACGAAGATGCCTGGCCAGTTCTCTTCGCAGGTCAGGTAGGTGCCCCACGGGGTGTAGCCGTTGCCGCAGTTGTTGTTGGTGCCGCGGCACTGGGTACCGGTGGGCGAGAACTTGGTCTTGACGTGGTCGGTGCCACGCAACGGGCCTGCGATGTCCATCAGCGAGGCGGTGGTGAAGCGGCGGTTGAGCGGGTCGTTGTCCACCACCTGCCAGCGGCCGTTGACCTTGCTCAGGCGCACCACGCCGGCGCCGTGAGCGTTGATTTCCTTGCGTACTTCCTCGACCGGGCGTTTGCCGTCCAGGTCGGTGGTCGGGCCGCTGGGGTGCAGGGCCGCGGCGTCGATGTACTCGAAGTTGATCGCCAGCAAGCCATCGTCGGAGCGGCCGTCGATGGGGAAGAAATGCATGCCGTCATGGTGCATGCCCATGGCATTGGCCTGGTCGGTCGAGGTGTTGCTGCCGTCGGCCTTCCACGGGTTGGCGTTGCGGTTCAGCGGCGTGCCCCAGGGTGCCAGGACATAGGCGCTGTAGCCTGCGGCGACCACGCAGGCGTCGGTGCGCGAGCCTGGGATGGACTGGAAGCCCAACTTGAGTTTCGGCTTTTCCGGCTCGGGCGGGGTGGCATCGTCGTGGTCGGAGCCGCCGCCGTCGAAGCAGCCTGTCAGACCGGTACCGGCGATCATGGCGATCGCTGCGCCAAGGCTGCCGCGCATCACGCTGCGACGGCTCAGGTAGGCGTCCATGACGCTGGCCATTGGCAGGTTGCCGCTTGGGTTGCGGTCCAGGTTGTCGCCGGTATCTCGACTCATCAGGGTGTCCTTAGGTTGGCTGAGTTGAAGGAAACCGCGACTGTAGAGCGCAAAGATGATGATTGGTTGGCAGAAATGTTAACGACTTTTTAAAACAAGCCGTTCTTAACGACGCGTTACAAAGATTTTTTTGGAATCGTTGTCGGATATCTGCCATCAAACTGTCATCCAGGCGCCGCAATATCCGGGACCCAACAAGGGAGGCGGGCGAGGATGGCGGGGTCGATGGCAAGCAGTGTAGGCAGACGGGAAGTCATCAGCTGGATGGGCGTCGGCGCGCTGGCACCCTTGCTTGGCGCCTGTTCCACATTCCCGGGGCGGGGCAGTGACACCCCAGCGGTGGACCTGCTTTACCTCGCCGATACCCTCGATACACGTCAGCCCGGCCAGCCCGTGGTGCCGGCGACCCGGTTGGGGCCGGTCAGCCACCTGGGGCGTGCGCCCTGGATGACCGGAGCCAGTGCCCTGGCGTTCGACCCCGCGCTTGCCCCCTTGCTCGATGCCACCCAGGCCGGCAATGCCCGCCTGGGTGGCTATGCAGTACTGGCGGCCTTGTTGGAAGACCTGCGTGGCGAGGCGGGGGTCAACAACAGCCTGACCCTGGAGAACGGCCAGTGCTGGAATGGCAGCGGCCTGGCCTACCTGACCCAGGGCGACAGCGGTGTGCAGGGCAGCCAGTTGCTGGGCAGCGAAGTGCGGGTCAGCAGCGATGAGCGGGTGCTCTGGCCGCAGCGTTGCGCCGGCCTGTATCGTCAGGCACTGGCCACCACCCTCGGGGCCGGCCTTGCAGACAGCCAGGCCAAGGCACTCGGCCTCGACGGCATGCGAGTGTTCCAACGGGGCGGGGCGCGCATTGCCGTGGTCGGGGTGACCGACCCCTATGCCCAGGACCAGAAAGCCTCCCTTAAACAGTGGTACCAATCACTGTTGCCAATCTTCCAGCAGGCACGCCGTGAAGCCGACCTGGTGGTGGCCTTGGCGGATGTCGGCACCGGCCCTGGCCTGTGGCTGGCCGAGCGGGTGCCTGAACTCGATGTGCTGCTCTGCGCCCGGGGCCAGGACTTTTGGCCCGCGCCGGTAGATGTCACCCAAGCCAGCGGGCGGCGCGTGCCGGTGCTGTTCGCCGGCTGCCGCACCAGTGGCGCATTCCGCTTGCGTTGCCAGTATGTGGGCGGCCAGTGGCGGTTCTCGGCGCAATTCTTCCCCGCGTTCGAGCACCAGCTTGGCCCGGTTGCCCAGGGCCGTGCCCACCAGTTGCGTACGCAGTTGCACTTGCAGCGCGCCGGGCATGCCGCCTGGCTCGACCAGCCCTTGGCCAGGGCCCCGGAAGCCCTTTGGCGCCGCGACACCCTCGGCGGCAGCTGGGACCGCTTGCTGCACCAGGCATTGGCCGACGGCAGCAGTGTCCCGGTGCTGCTGCCAGGGCTGCGCTACGACGCACCGCTGGGCGCCGGTGAGTTCATCACCCGTGAGCAGCTGATCGCATTGTCTGGCGGCTACCCAGCGCCGGTGGTCGAGGCCCCGGCGCGACAGGTCGAGCAGGTACTGGAGAACGCCGCCGAACAATTGTTCGGCGACCCACTGCTGCTGGACAACAGCCAGGACCTGCCCCGGTGGCAGGGCCAGGCCTGGCGCCTGAGCTACAGCCCCCAGGGCAAGCGGGTCGCTGGCCTCGAGCCCGTCGAAGGGCTGTGCCGCACCTTTGGCCTGCAGTTCGATGCCAAGGCCGGCGAGCCGTTGTGGCAGAAAATCGAGGCCTGGCTGCTGCGCCAGCGCCCCGACTGGCAGCTGGACAGGCTGCAACGGCCGGACGTGCGCTATGTGCAGGGCCACCCTGGCTGGCATCCCCGACAGGTGGCGTCGTGACCTCGCGCGGCCGCCTGTTCGGCGCAGCGCTGCTCACCCTGGCCGGCTGGCTCGCTGCCCAGTGCGTGCTGCAGCTCAGCCAACCCTTGCAACCGGCCCATGCACCCGACCGCCGCGACGCGCTGTTGCCCGGCTTGATGGTCGGCCACTGGCAGCCCGCGCTCGATGACGGCGCCATTCCCTTGACCCGCTTGCCCCTGCGCTACCTGGGTGGCCTCAAGGCGCAGCCGCTGTCGGCCACGGTGGTGGTGCTGCGTTTCGGCGAACAGGTACGCACGCTCGGTCGTGGCCAGCGGCTGGCGCCGGGCATCGTGCTGCAGGACATCGATGCCGATGGCCTGATTTTCGACAACCAGGGGCGGCGCGAACGCCTGCCCTGGCCGCCACGGCCCGCCGTGACCGGCTTCAAGCGGCAAGGATGAGCGATGTTTGCAAGATACTGTGTGGCCGTGATGCTGAGCCTGGGCCTTGCGCTGGCCTGGGCCGAGGAGCCCGAGGAGATCGATGAGAACGGCACGCCGTTGTACGAAGTGAACTTCGTCGACACCGACCTTGGCGAGTTCATCGACAGCGTGTCGCGCATCACCGGCACCAGCTTCATCGTCGACCCGCGGGTCAAGGGCAAGGTCACCGTGCGTACCGTCGATCGCCATGATGCCGAGGCCATCTACGACATCTTCCTGGCCCAGTTGCGTGCCCAGGGCTTTGCTGCCGTCGACCTGCCCAATGGCAGCGTGAAGATTGTCCCCGACCAGGCCGCGCGCCTGGAACCGGTGCCGGTGGAGGCCGCGGGCAGGCAGAGCGAAGGCAGTGATGGTGTGGCCACCCGGGTGTTCAATGTGCGCAATGCCGCCAGCGAACAGATGCTCGGTATCCTCAAGCCGCTGATCGACCCTCGGGTCGGCGTCATCACCCCGTACCCGGCCGCCAACCTGCTGGTGGTGACCGACTGGCGCAGCAACCTCGAGCGCATCGACAGCCTGCTGCGCCAGCTTGACCAAGTCAGCGAAGAGCCCCTGCAGATGATGCCCCTGCGCCATGCCAGCGCCGCTGATACCGCCCAGCTGGTAACCCGCCTGCTGGCTCGCGAGCAGGGTGCCGACGGCGCCCAGGTGGTGGCCGACCCGCGCAGCAATGCATTGTTGGTACGCGGCAGTGCCGACAGCCGTGAGCGCGTGCGCGCCCTGCTGGCCCAGCTCGACCGGCCCAGCGACAGCCTGCACAGCAGCAACACCCAGGTGATCTACCTGCGCCACGCCAACGCCAGCGAGGTGGTCAAGGTTTTGCGCGGCCTCAGCCAGAGCGGCGCAGTACCCGCCGAAGGCGAAGGGCAGGGCAAGGAGACGCCAGTGGCGATGGCCAGCGACTCGGGTATTCGCCTGGAATATGAAGAAGGCACCAACGCCGTGGTGATGGTCGGACCGGACAGCGAGTTGGCCGCCTACCGTAATATCGTCGAGCAGTTGGACATCCGCCGCGCCCAGGTGGTGGTCGAGGCGATCATCGCCGAGGTCAGCGACAGCCAGGCCCAGGAGTTGGGCGTGCAATGGCTGTTCGCTGACGAGAAGTTCGGTGCCGGTATCGTCAACTTCGGCAGCAACGGGGTGAACATTGCCAATGTCGCCGGGGCGGCCGCCAGTGGCGACAACGAGAAACTCGGCAAGCTACTCTCGGCCACCACCGGTGCCACCGTCGGCATCGGCCATATCGGCGGCGGCTTCAACTTCGCCATGCTGATCAATGCGCTTAAGGGCAAGAGCGGCTTCAACCTGTTGTCGACGCCCACCCTGCTGACCCTGGACAACGCCGAGGCGTCGATCCTGGTCGGCCAGGAGGTGCCCTTCGTCACAGGCTCCGTGACCCAGAACAACGCCAACCCCTACCAGACCATCGAGCGCAAGGAAGTGGGGGTCAAGCTGCGCATCAAGCCGCAGGTGAACATCGGCAACAGCGTGCGCCTGGACATTGTCCAGGAGGTCTCGTCGATCGCCGATTCCAGTGCCGCCAGTGACGTCATCACCAACAAGCGCGAGATCAAGACCAAGGTGATGGTGGAGGACAACGGCCTGGTGATCCTCGGTGGCCTGATCAGCGACGAGCTGAGCACCAGCGACCAGCGTGTCCCGTTGCTGGGCGACATCCCGGGGCTGGGCCGGCTGTTCCGCTCGGACACCAGCAAGAACACCAAGCAGAACCTGATGGTGTTCATCCGTCCACGCATTCTGCGCGATGGCCAGAGCCTGGCGGGCCTGAGCCAGGAAAAATACCGCAGCCTGCAGCAGGGCACGCCGCTGCAACTGCCGGAGCTGGCCGAGGGCTCGCAGTTGCTGAAGGCATTCCCCTCCAGCCGTGCCCGCCTGGAAGGTGGGGACTGGTGATGCTGCCGTATCGCCTGGCCCGCCAGGCCGGCCTGGCCATGGCGCCCAGCGCCGAGGGCTGGCAGCTGTGGCTGCGCGAGGATGCCGACAGCGACCAACTGCAGGAGCTGCTGCGCGTGCATGGCCGGCCGGAGACCTGCCAATGCCTGGACCGGGCTGCCTTCGACGAGCGCCTTGGCCTGTTGTACCAAGCGGGCGAATCGGCCACCGAGGCGTTGATCGAAGGGATCGGTGAACAGGTCGACCTGGCCGGGCTGATGAGCGAGATGCCACGCATCGAGGATTTGCTCGAAAGCGATGACGAAGCGCCGGTGATTCGTCTGATCAACGGCCTGTTCGGCCAGGCCTTGCGCCAGCGCGCCTCGGATATCCATATCGAGACTTTCGAGCAGACCCTGGTGGTGCGCCTGCGCATCGATGGCCACCTGCGCGAGGTGCTGCGTCCGCCACGGGCGCTGTCGGCCATGCTGGTATCGCGGATCAAGGTCATGGCACGTTTGGACATCGCCGAGAAGCGCCAGCCCCAGGATGGGCGCATCACCCTGCGCGCCGCCGGGCGCGAGGTGGACGTACGGGTCTCGACGTTGCCGGGCATCCATGGCGAGCGGGTGGTGATGCGTGTGCTGGACAAGCAGGCCAGCCTGCTGGCACTGGACAACCTGGGCATGACCGAGGCCGTGCTGCACGGTTTGCGCAGTTGCCTGGCCCGCCCCAATGGCATCGTGCTCTCCACCGGCCCTACCGGCTCGGGCAAGACCACCACGCTCTACGCCTGCCTCAACAGCCTCAACGACGGCAGCCGCAACATCCTCACCGTCGAAGACCCAGTGGAATACGCCATCGCCGGCATCGGCCAGACGGCCATCAACCCACGTGCGGGGTTGACCTTCGCCAGCGGCCTGCGCGCCATCCTGCGCCAGGACCCGGACGTGATCATGCTCGGCGAGATTCGCGACCGGGAAACCGCACAGATTGCCGTGCAGGCCAGCCTCACCGGGCACCTGGTGCTCTCGACCCTGCATACCAACAGCGCCGTGGGCGCGGTGACGCGCCTGCGCGACATGGGCGTCGAGCCGTTCCTCATCGCCTCCAGCCTGCGCGGGGTGCTGGCCCAGCGCCTGGTGCGGCGGCTGTGCGCGTGTGCCGTGGCGCACCCGCTGCAGCCGGCCGAGCGGCGCTTGTGGCCGGAGCTTGCGAACCTGGCCGAGACCTATCACCCGGTCGGTTGCGAGCACTGCCAGGGCACTGGCTATGTGGGACGTCTGGGCCTGTATGAGTACATCGAGCTGGACGCGGGCTTGGTGGCGCTGCTGTATGACGGCGCCAGCGAGGTGACCATGCAGGGCTACCTCGCCGACCGGCGGCAGAGCCTGGTGGGCATGGCCAGCGACTGCCTGGCCCGCGGCCAGACCAGCCTGGCCGAGGTGTTGCGCGTGGTGCAGGGCTGAGCATGCCGACTTACCGATACCAGGCGGTCGACATGGCCGGGCGGACCCACAAGGCCAGCGTGCAGGCCGACACCGAGCGCCACGCCCGGCAACTGTTGCGCGAGCAGGGCCTGTTCGCCCGCCAGTTGCAACGCCAGGACCCAGGTGGGGCCCAGCCCCGCCGCCAACGCTTGAGCCGCCCGCAACTGTGCGAGCTGACCCGTCAGCTGGCCACCTTGACCGGTGCCGGTATTCCCCTGGTCGATGCCCTGGCGACTCTGGAGCGGCAACTGCGCCAGCCTGCGTTGCACGCGGTGCTGGTCGCTGTGCGCGGCTCGTTGGCCGAGGGCCTGGGGCTGGCGCGCAGCCTGGCTCGCCAGGGTGCTCCCTTTACCGGCCTGTACTGCGCCCTGGTCGAAGCCGGTGAGCGCTCCGGGCGCCTGGCCCAGGTGCTGGCGCGCCTGGCCGATCACCTGGAGCAAGTACAGCGTCAGCAGCACAAGGCCCGCACGGCGCTGATCTATCCCAGCGTACTGATGGGCGTGTCGCTGGCGGTGGTGATTGGCCTGATGACGTTCGTGGTCCCCAAGCTCACCGAGCAGTTCGCCCATTCCGGGCAGGGCCTGCCTCTGGTCACCTCGCTGCTGATCGGCCTCAGCCAGGGCCTGGTCACGGCAGGCCCGTGGTTGTTGGGCTTGGCGATCCTGTCGACGTTGCTGTGCAGTTGGCTGCTGCGCAAAGCCCACTGGCGTTTGCGTCGCGACGACTTGCTGCTGCGCTTGCCGCGTATCGGCGCGCTGCTGCAGGTACTGGAAAGCGCACGTCTGGCGCGCAGCCTGGCGATCCTCTGCGGCAGCGGCGTGGCCTTGCTCGAAGCCTTGCAGGTGGCCACCGAGACGGTCGGCAACCGGCGCATCCGCCAGGCCATGGAACAGGTGCGCACCCAGGTCGAAGGCGGCACCAGCCTGCATCGGGCCCTGGATGCCAGCGGCCAGTTCCCGCCCCTGTTGGTGAACATGGTCGGCAGCGGCGAGGCCAGCGGCACCCTGGCCGACATGCTCGAGCGCGTGGCCGATGACCAGGAGCGCGGCTTCGCCCGCCAGGTGGACACGGCCATGGCGCTCTTCGAACCCCTGATGATCCTGGTGATGGGCGGCGTGGTGCTGTTCATCGTGCTGGCGGTGCTGTTGCCGATCATGCAGCTCAACCAGGGCCTGCAACTATGAAAACCTGCAATGTGAAAAGGAGCAGCGACATGCAGTATCGACGCCCCCGCCAGCGTGGCTTCACCCTCATGGAAATCATGGTGGTCATCTTCATCATCGGCCTGCTCATCGCCGTGGTCGCCCCCAGCGTGCTGGGTAACCAGGACAAGGCCATGCGGCAGAAGGTCATGGCCGACTTGGCGACCCTGGAGCAGGCCCTGGACATGTACCGCCTGGACAACCTGCGCTTCCCCAGCAGCGAACAGGGCCTGGCGGCGCTGGTGAAAAAACCGTCCCAGGAGCCGTTGCCCCGCGCCTGGCGCAGCGACGGTTATATCCGCCGCCTGCCGGAAGACCCTTGGGGTACGCCCTACCAGTATCGCCTGCCCGGTGAACACGGCCGGGTCGATGTCTATTCCCTGGGCGCCGATGGCGTGCCGGGCGGCGAGGGCCTGGATGCCGACCTGGGCAACTGGGAACTCTGACCGGTGACCGGCCAACGCGGCTTCAGCCTGCTCGAGTTGCTGGTGGTGTTGGCCATCGCCGGGCTGATGATCGGGCTCGGCGTGGCCTGGCTCGACAGCGGCAAGGCCGGTACCGACCAGGCGTTGGCGCGTCTGGCCGCCGAAATCCGCAGCCAGTCAGCCCTGGCTCGGCACGCGGGCCAGTTACGCGGCCTGCGTTGGAACGGCCAGCGCCCGGAGTTCGTTCGGCGGGAGCCGACAGGCTGGGTGGCCGAGCCAACCCGCCTGGGTGACTGGCCCACCGCGCTGCGCCCGGACTGGCCCGCGAGCCAGGCGCCGCAGCTGGTGTTCACCCCGGAGGGGTGGGCCCGGCCGGGCAGCCTGACCTGGCGCTGGGCCGAAGGCCGCGAGCGTTGGGAGTGGGGGCGTGATGGCCGGCTGCGCAGGGGCCAGGGCTCATGAAAGTGCACCAGCGCGGGTTCACCTTGCTCGAAGTGTGTGTCGCCCTGGCGATCGCCGCGGTGCTGGCGGTGATCACCAGCCAGGTATTGCGTCAGCGCCTGGCGGTGCAGGAAGGCGTGCAACAGCACCGCCTGGGCCTGCTCTGCGCGCGCGAGCTGCAGGCGCGTTTTACCGTGGAGCGCTACTGGCCACCGTCCAACCAGAACAGCGGCGTGCTGCACCAGGGCGGGCAGGCCTGTCACTGGCAGTTGCAACTGCGTGGTACAGGCGTGCGCGACTTGCGTCGTGGCGAGTTGCGCCTGTTCGCCGACGTCGACCAACGCCTGCCGCTGGGGCAGTACAGTCTTTTCCTGGAGCGCCCGTGAAAGCTCGCCAGGTGGGCATGACCCTGATCGAACTGATGGTGGCGCTGGCCTTGACCGCCGTACTCGGCGTCATGCTCGCGGCGCTGGTAAATGGCTGGCTCAAGGTGCGCGAACGCCTCGGCACCTCCGAAGCAGACCGCGTCCTGGAGTTCTGCCTGGCCCTGGAGCGGCGCTTCGACAGCCCAGTGCTGCGCCGGGTGTATGAACAACGCCTGCCCCTGGCAACGCGCGGGCTCGATTGGCAGCCGCAGCGCAACACCTTGCTCTGGGTGGCTGCAACCGGCTGGCCGCAGGCCGAGGGCGGGTCGCGCCTGCAGCGCCAGCGGCTGCGCTTCGATGCCCAGGGCCAGCGCCTGCTGCTGGAAAGCTCGGCAGACCTGTACGCCGTGGGCGAGCCGCAATGGGTGCTGCGTGAACAACTGCAGCGGGTGAACGCCATGCACATTCTCTATTACCAGGAGGGCCGTTGGCTGGCCTGGCCGTCCGATCAACCGGTGCACCCTGGCCGTGGCGTGCGCCTGCATCTGCAGCGTGATGGAGCACCGTATGCCTGCACCTTCGTATTGCCCTGGGGGCGTTCATGAAGCTTGAGTGGCGACGAGCCGCGCCGGCCCGACCCTGGCTTCTGCTGCGCCCCGGCCAGGGCGACGCCCCTTGGGAGTGGTTGCGGGTGGGCGGCGACGCGCTGCTGCGCCAGGGCCAGGGCGAGCCCCCGGCCGAGGCGCACGCCCGGGTGGCCCTCGTGCTGCCGGGGGAGGCGTGCAGTCATTTCCAGGTGCCTGCCCCTGTTGGGCTCAAGCGCGAGGAGTGGCCGCTGCTGCTGGAAGACCAGTTGCTGCAGGAGAGCGAAGCGCTGGCTTACGCCAGCCTTGCCCGGCAGGCGGGGCAGGTTCGTCTGGTGGCCGTGGCGCGCCAGCAGCTCGAGGCTTGGCACGCTCAATGTGCAGCCTGGGGATTGCAGGTCGAGCGTTGTTGGGCGGAGTTCCAACTGTTGCCGGCGCCACCGACGGGCACTGCCTGGCAATGGTGCAAGCCGACGGACGTCAGTCTGCTCAGGGGCCTGGCCGAGGATGGCCGGGAGCATTGGTTGGCTTGGCCGCACGTCTTGGGCGAGGCCCCGCGCTCGCCTTGGGCTGGCCTGCAGGTGCACGCCATGGAGGGCCACTGGCCGACGCAACTGGCCGACCTCGACGTGCTGCCCGGGCTGTTCACCCAACGGCGTACGTCAAACTGGCGTAAGCCCCAGTTGCCACGCCTGCACCTGCGCCTGATGGCCGCCTGCCTGCTGTTGTGTTCGCTGTGGGCTGGGCTATGGGTGCATCAGCAATGGCGCCAGGCGCAGCTTTGGCAGGCGCAAGTGCAAGCCGTCGTGGGCCAGCAGGCTTCGCCACGCCAGGCCGCCCAGGCGCTCAAGCGCCTGCAGGGGGCCGACACGGAACGGCAGTTGCGCCTGCGCCAGCTCGAGGACTTGCAAACCCGCCTGCAGGTTTGGCTGCGCGAGCAACCCCGCTGGCACCTCCAGGCTGTGCGCTTCGATGGCCGGCGCTGGCACCTGCGGCTGGACGGTGACGGCGCCGCGCCACCCTGGGACGCGATGGCCGCGGCCGCAGGTGCGCGCGTCGAGGTGCAGGGCGATGGGCAGGCGGGGCAATGGCAAGTGGTATTCGACCTAGGGGGCGCAACATGAACCTGGATGGCGTGCAACGCTACCGCATGGTCCTGGCCTGGAGCCTGATTGCATCGTTGCTGGCCTTCCTGGCCGTGCGCGAAGGCTTGGCCCTGTGGCGCGAGACGAGCCAGTGGCAAGCCTTGGCCGTCACGGCAGCGGAGCTGCGCAACGGACCGACGCTGAGCCTGGAGCGCCTGCGTCAGTCGGCCCAGGCACGGGGGATCGACCTTCAGGATGTGCAAGCCGACGACGAGGCCTGGCGGCTGCATGGCCTGGTCGCTGACGAGCAGGTGCTGCAAGGGTGGCTGCAGGCCGTGCAGATCGATGGCGCCCAGCCCTTGCAATGGGGCCTGGAGCGGGAGCCCAAGGGCCTGCGCTTCGAACTGTGGTTGCGGCCATGACACGGCGTGGCTGGGTATGGCTGGTGGGGGTGTTTTGCCTGACAGTGCTGGTCGAGTTACCTGCCGGTTGGGTCCTGCGAGGCCTGGCCCTGCCGGTGGCCGGTGTGTCTGGCAGCCTGTGGCGGGGTGAGGCCCGGCAGCTGGGCGAGGTCGGCCCGGTGCGCTGGCATTGGCGGCCCTGGCATCGCGAGATCGAGGCAGGCCTGGCGTTCCAGGGGCAAGGCTGGCGCGTTCGCCTGGCCGGTTGGCCATGGCAATGGCAGGCCGAGCTCGAGGCGCTGGGCCCGCAGGCCAGTGTTGCGTCGGCTTATCGTTTGGCGGGGCAATGGCAAGGCCTGGTACGCCTGCAGGGTAATGGCTCGCGATGCCACCAAGCCCAGGGGCGCCTTGCGGTTGAGGACCTGGCCCTGGCTGCGCCTTGGTCGCTGGGGCTGGGGCAGGGTAGTTTGGAAGTCGAGTGTGATCAGGGTTGGCGGGTGCTTGGGCGCTTGGCGCTGGCTGGGCAGCACAGCGCTGAACTGAAGGCAGACCTGCTGGGGCGCCAGGCCCAGGTCGATCTGCACGTGCAGCAGGGCGCTGCCGTGACGCCGCTGCTGCGCGGTGCCCGCTGGCTGGGGCCTGAGGCGACTCGGGTGCAGCGGTTGCTCAAGTGGTAATTGGGACGCCGCGCGCGGCGGTGTCTTTGAAAACAGCGCAGGGCAGGTGGGAGATTCTATGGTTGTGGGCAAGCCGGCTCCCACTGGTGCAGCGCCAACCACACCCTGTGGGAGCGGGCTTGTCCCGCGATCAAGGGCGAAGCCCTTGCTTGGCGGC
>NZ_JBLUPY010000039.1:0-41957 GCF_048068215.1 Pseudomonas sp. NY15372 | reverse complement strand
CCCATGTGAGAGTAGGTCATCGTCAAGATTCATTTCGCAAAACCCCTATCTGCGCGAGCAGGTAGGGGTTTTGTCTTTCCGGGTCTGATAACCGCGCCCGGGGTCTACGGCTGCTGCGCGCCCGATTCGCGGCACGAGGCCGCTCCTACAAGGGGGTGCCGGTCGGCCACGGCCATGCCTATGGGCCTGGATTGCTGCCTTTTCCTATGCAAGCCCCCTGACGCGTCGCTATCATGCCAGCCTTATTCCTGGTCGAGACTGGCATGCTGAAGTTGTTGAATCTCCTCAAGGATGGCCGGTTCCATTCCGGGCAGGCCCTGGGGGAAGCACTGGGGGTGAGTCGCAGCGCCGTGTGGAAGCAGCTGCAGCACTTGGAAAGCGAATTGAACCTTGTTATCCACAAGGTGCGCGGTCGTGGCTATCAGTTGGCTGCTCCGCTTACCCTGCTCGAATCGCAGTCGATCGCCGAATATACGCAGGGAGAAGCGTGGCCGCTCGCGATTCATGACGCCATCGATTCGACCAACGCCGAAGCCTTGCGCTGTATCGGCGAAGGGCGACCTGCGCCGTTCGTGGTGCTGGCCGAGCGTCAGAGTGCAGGTCGGGGAAGGCGAGGGCGCCAATGGATAAGCCCATTCGCCGAAAATCTTTATTACAGTCTGGTGCTGCGGGTGGACGGCGGTATGCGTCAGCTCGAAGGACTGAGTTTGGTCGTTGGCCTGGCCGTGATGCGCACCCTCCAGGGTTTTGGTTTGGTGGGGGTCGGGTTGAAGTGGCCCAATGACCTGTTGGTCGGTCAGCAAAAGATCGCGGGTATCCTGCTGGAGCTGGTGGGAGACCCAGCAGATGTCTGCCATGTCGTACTGGGTATAGGCATCAATGTGAACATGCAGGTCAACGACCAGGTTGATCAGCAATGGACGTCAATGAGGCGTGAGGTGGGAATGACGATCGATCGCAATCGTCTCGTTGCACAGCTCAACCAACAACTTCAGCATGAGTTGGCTCGCCATCGTCGTTACGGTTTTGCGGCATTCCAGGAGGAATGGGAGCAGGCGAACCTGTGGCAAGGGCGAGCGGTATCGCTGGTTGCGGGTAGCAATCGTATCGATGGGGTGGTGCTTGGGGTCGATGGGCAGGGGGCCTTGCGCCTCGAGGTCGACGGCGTAGAAAAGAGCTTCAGTGCAGGAGAGCTCAGTTTGAGGTTGCGTGATGATTCTTGAGCTCGATTGCGGTAATAGCTTTATCAAGTGGCGGGTAATCCATGCCGGCGATGCAACTATCGTCGGCGGCGGCATAGTCGATTCTGACCAGGCCTTGCTGGCCCAGATCGCTGCATTGCCCGGTCAGCGGCTGAGCGGTTGTCGAATGGTGAGTGTGCGCAGCGAAGACGAAACCGATGTGCTCTGCGCGCATCTGGAGCAGAGTTTCGGTGTGCGGGTCCAGGTTGCTCAGCCGGCCCAGGAAATGGCAGGCGTGCGTAACGGATACGACGACTACCAACGCCTGGGCATGGACCGTTGGCTCGCCGCATTGGGCGCCTATCATCTGGCGAAAGGCGCCTGTCTGGTAATCGATCTGGGAACGGCAGCCAAGGCGGATTTCGTGGCTGGCGACGGCCAGCACCTCGGTGGGTATATATGCCCGGGCATGCCGCTGATGCGCAGCCAACTGCGCACGCATACTCGCAGAATCCGATACGACGATGCTTCGGCAGAGCGCGCCTTGAGCAGCCTGGCTCCCGGGCACTCCACTGTCGAAGCGGTCGAGCGAGGTTGCGTATTGATGTTGCAGGGATTTGCTCGCACCCAGATCGAGCAGGCGCGTGCGTTATGGGGAGAGGCGTTCTCCGTATTCCTTACCGGCGGTGATGCACCTTTGGTTCAGGATTCGGTCCCGCAGGCTCGGGTGATACCCGACCTGGTCTTCGTCGGTCTGGCCATGGCCTGCCCATTGGATTGAGGTGCCTATGCGTTGGTTGTTTCTGCTATTGGTGGTGCTCAATGTCGTCTATTACGTCTGGCACCAGCAGGAAGCGCCGCTGAAGGCCAAGGAAGTGGCCCCGCTTTCCTTATATAAAGGTAACCAGCAGGAGATTCGCCTGTTGCGTGAAACTGGTGCCTCTGCGCCGGCCAAACGCCGTGAAGAATGCCTGGTGGTGGGTGGGGTGGCGACGCAGGAGCAGCTCGTGGCTCTGCGTCAGCGTCTGGTGAGCCTGGATATCGCGACGGTGCCGGTGGCGGGACAACTGCCCGGCGCGGAGGGCCGCTGGCTGAAAGTGGCCGTTGAAAGCGAGCGTTTGCTGGACTCGGCGGTGCTGTCCAGTCTTTCCAAGGATTTCAAAGACTTAAAACACAAAATTATTTTGTGCGAGGGTATTGCAACTGCCGAATAGCTTGATAGAATGGCGCCCGCTTCGCAGGGAACACCACTGAGGTGGTAGGACCGGAAGCTGTTGTCAAAGTAGCTAACCTCAAGATTTTAATGAGAAAAAGCTTGACAGCAGGACGGCAAGAGTTGAAAATGCCGCCCACACTTAGGAGGGGTTCCCGAGTGGCCAAAGGGATCAGACTGTAAATCTGACGTCTACGACTTCGAAGGTTCGAATCCTTCCCCCTCCACCAGTTTAGCGAGAGCCGCAAGCTCCGCGGGTATAGTTTAGTGGTAGAACCTCAGCCTTCCAAGCTGATGATGCGGGTTCGATTCCCGCTACCCGCTCCAAGTTTGCTGTTGTTGCACAATGTGTTTCGCTCTTGTAGCTCAGTTGGTAGAGCACACCCTTGGTAAGGGTGAGGTCAGCGGTTCAAGTCCGCTCAAGAGCTCCATATAAACAAGGCAGATATGAAAATATCTGCCTTTGTTTTATCAGTAGTAATGACTATTTCTTCTGCGGAGGACTGTATCGATGGCTAAGGAAAAGTTTGATCGTTCCCTTCCCCACGTTAACGTCGGCACCATCGGCCACGTTGACCACGGTAAGACCACTCTGACCGCAGCTCTGACTCGCGTCTGCTCCGAAGTTTTCGGTTCGGCAGTCGTTGAGTTCGACAAGATCGACTCGGCTCCGGAAGAAAAAGCGCGCGGTATCACCATCAACACCGCTCACGTCGAGTACAACTCGAACATTCGTCACTACGCTCACGTTGACTGCCCAGGTCACGCTGACTACGTGAAGAACATGATCACCGGTGCTGCCCAGATGGACGGCGCGATCCTGGTTTGCTCGGCCGCCGATGGTCCGATGCCACAAACCCGTGAGCACATCCTGCTGTCCCGTCAGGTTGGCGTTCCGTACATCGT
This sequence comes from Pseudomonas sp. NY15372, assembly GCF_048068215.1. Taxonomy (NCBI): domain Bacteria; kingdom Pseudomonadati; phylum Pseudomonadota; class Gammaproteobacteria; order Pseudomonadales; family Pseudomonadaceae; genus Pseudomonas; species Pseudomonas sp. NY15372. Next base: position 38,657 of record NZ_JBLUPY010000039.1, on the reverse strand, counting down.
GGTCTTCCTGAACAAGGCTGACCTGGTAGACGACGCTGAGCTGCTGGAACTGGTCGAGATGGAAGTTCGCGACCTGCTGTCCACCTACGACTTCCCAGGCGACGACACCCCGATCATCATCGGTTCGGCTCGTATGGCTCTGGAAGGCAAAGACGACAACGAAATGGGTACCAGCGCTGTCAAGAAGCTGGTTGAAACTCTGGATGCCTACATTCCTGAGCCAGTTCGTGCCGTTGACCAGCCGTTCCTGATGCCGATCGAAGACGTCTTCTCGATCTCGGGTCGTGGTACCGTTGTTACCGGTCGTATCGAGCGTGGTATCGTCCGCGTTCAGGATCCGCTGGAAATCGTTGGTCTGCGTGAAACCAGCACCACCACCTGCACCGGTGTTGAGATGTTCCGCAAGCTGCTGGACGAAGGTCGTGCTGGCGAGAACTGCGGCGTTCTGCTGCGTGGTACCAAGCGTGACGACGTTGAGCGTGGCCAGGTTCTGGTCAAGCCGGGTTCGGTCAAGCCGCACACCAAGTTCACCGCAGAAGTCTACGTTCTGTCGAAGGAAGAAGGCGGTCGTCACACTCCGTTCTTCAAAGGCTACCGTCCTCAGTTCTACTTCCGTACCACTGACGTGACCGGTAACTGCGAACTGCCGGAAGGCGTTGAAATGGTAATGCCAGGTGACAACATTCAGATGACTGTCACCCTGATCAAGACCATCGCAATGGAAGACGGTCTGCGCTTCGCTATCCGTGAAGGCGGTCGTACCGTCGGCGCCGGTGTCGTAGCAAAAATTATTGAATAAGTAGTTGATTTCTCATGATCAGGCCGGCATAATGGCCGGCCTGATACAGCGTTAAAGGTCAGTAGCTCAATTGGCAGAGCGACGGTCTCCAAAACCGTAGGTTGGGGGTTCGATTCCCTCCTGACCTGCCATTCACCTCGGTGTGATGGCTTTCTTCTCACAGGATCCTCCTCGATGACTCCCAAAACTGAAGCCCAAGAATCGCGTTTTGATCTGTTCAAGTGGCTGGCTGTTGTAGTGTTGGTGGTCGTTGGTGTTGTGGGTAATCAGTATTACTCCGCGGCTCCAATCCTGTATCGCGTCCTTGCACTTCTCGCCCTGGCTGCCGTTGCAGGCTTCGTTGCCTTGCAGACTGCGAAGGGTAAGTCGTTCTTTACGCTGGCGAAGGAAGCTCGTGCTGAGATCCGTAAAGTCGTGTGGCCGACCCGCCAGGAAACCACTCAGACCACGCTCATTGTCGTGGTTGTCGTGTTGGTTATGGCGCTGCTGCTGTGGGGTCTTGATTCCCTGCTCGGCTGGGCGGTCTCCTTGATTGTTGGCTAAGGGTGTCCCGTGGCTAAGCGTTGGTACGTCGTGCATGCTTACTCGGGTTACGAGAAGCATGTCATGCGCTCTCTGATCGAGCGCGTCAAGCTGGCTGGCATGGAAGACGAATTCGGCGAGATCCTGGTCCCGACCGAAGAAGTCGTCGAAATGCGCAACGGCCAGAAGCGCAAGAGCGAGCGCAAGTTCTTCCCTGGCTATGTATTGGTCCAGATGGAAATGAACGAAGGGACTTGGCACCTCGTCAAGGACACCCCTCGTGTTATGGGTTTCATTGGTGGTACCGCAGACAAGCCTGCGCCGATCACCGATAAAGAAGCTGAAGCTATCCTGCGTCGCGTCGCCGACGGTAGCGACAAGCCGAAGCCGAAGACGCTGTTCGAGCCGGGTGAAGTGGTTCGCGTCATTGACGGTCCCTTCGCTGACTTCAATGGCAGTGTCGAAGAAGTTAACTACGAAAAGAGTCGCTTGCAGGTTGCAGTGCTCATTTTCGGTCGCTCTACTCCGGTGGAGCTCGAGTTCAGCCAGGTCGAGAAGGTCTAGGCGAACGACGCATCCCATACCCCGCAGCCCTATGTGCTGCGGGGTTTTGTCGTCACTGGGATAAAACGCAAGTCATACGGGGAGCCATCTGGCGTTCGTACCCGATTTTGGAGTAGCTCATGGCTAAGAAGATTCAGGCTTACATCAAGCTGCAAGTTAAGGCCGGCCAGGCCAACCCAAGCCCACCCGTTGGTCCAGCACTGGGTCAGCACGGCGTGAACATCATGGAATTCTGCAAGGCCTTCAACGCCCGTACTCAGGGTCAAGAGCCAGGTCTGCCGACTCCAGTGATCATCACTGTCTACAGTGACCGTAGCTTCACCTTCGAAACCAAGAGCACCCCTGCCTCGGTTCTGCTGAAGAAAGCTGCTGGCCTGGCTAGCGGTTCGGCTCGCCCGAACACCGTCAAGGTCGGTACCGTTACCCGTGCTCAGCTGGAAGAGATCGCCAAGACCAAGCAGGCTGATCTGACTGCCGCTGACCTGGATGCAGCTGTGCGCACCATCGCCGGCTCTGCCCGCAGCATGGGCCTGAACGTGGAGGGTGTGTAATGGCTAAGCTGACTAAGCGCCAAAAGGCTATCGCCGAGAAAATCGAAGCAGGCAAGGCCTACAACTTCGAAGAGGCCGCCAATCTGCTGGCTTCGCTGCCGGCTGCCAAGTTTGTCGAGTCCTACGACATCGCCGTCAACCTCGGTGTTGACCCGCGTAAATCCGACCAGGTCGTTCGCAGCGCTACCGTGCTGCCGCACGGCACTGGCAAAACCGTTCGCGTAGCCGTCTTCACCCAGGGCCCAGCTGCTGAAGCTGCTCTGGCTGCCGGCGCTGACCGCGTAGGTATGGACGATCTGGCTGCCGAAATGAAAGGCGGCGATCTGAACTATGACGTCGTCATCGCATCGCCTGATGCCATGCGCGTTGTGGGTCAGCTGGGTCAGGTCCTGGGTCCTCGCGGCCTGATGCCAAACCCGAAAGTGGGTACTGTGACTCCAGACGTAGCCGGCGCCGTCAAGAACGCCAAGGCTGGTCAGGTGCGCTACCGTACCGACAAGAACGGCATCATCCACACCTCCGTTGGCAAGGTCGGCTTCGAAGCTGGCAAGCTGAAGGAAAACGTTGAAGCCCTGATCGCCGATCTGAAGCGTATCAAGCCGGCTTCCTCGAAAGGTATCTACGTCAAGCGCGTTACCCTGAGCACCACTATGGGCCCAGGTCTGATCATCGATCAGAGCTCGCTGAACGTGTAATGCTCGGCCGGCGCGGCCTTGTCCGCGCCGGCTGCTGAAATTGGGGTCCCTGCCTGGCGGGGGCTATCCAAGACCGTAGGCGGCGCAAGCCTTAAACCACAAGCCTACGCAGATGGTGCTCCCGATTCGTTACCGAATCAGACACCAAAACGACATCCGGCCTCGGCTGGATGAAACGGTAAAAACCAGGAGTAAACCCGTGGCAATTAAACTCGAAGACAAGAAGGCCATCGTCGCTGAAGTCAACGAGGCTGCCAAAGTCGCTCTGTCCGCTGTCGTGGCCGATGCCCGTGGTGTGACTGTAGGCGCAATGACCGGACTCCGTAAAGAGGCCCGCGAAGCTGGCGTTTACGTGCGTGTCGTACGTAACACCCTGCTCAAGCGCGCTGTTGAAGGCACCGAGTACTCGGTCCTCAACGACGCGTTCAAAGGCCCGACCCTGATCGCTTTCTCCAACGAACACCCGGGCGCTGCTGCTCGTCTGTTCAAAGAGTTCGCCAAGGGTCAGGACAAGTTCGAGATCAAGGCAGCTGCGTTCGACGGCAAGTTCCTTGCCGCTAACCAGATCGACGTGCTGGCAACTCTGCCAACTCGCGACGAGGCTATCGCACAGCTGATGAGCGTGATCCAAGGTGCAACCAGCAAGCTGGCTCGTACCCTGGCTGCTCTGCGCGACCAGAAAGAAGCCGCTGCTGCCTAAGGCCGCGCCGTCTCTTTCGAAATCAAACGTTTAATTTGATGGCCGCGTAGGCTGTCACCCCAATACAGGAATTCATAGTCATGTCTCTGACTAACGAGCAAATCATCGAAGCGATCGGCCAGAAAACCGTTCTGGAAATTGTTGAACTGATCAAAGCGATGGAAGAAACCTTCGGCGTTACCGCTGCTGCCGCTGTTGCTGCTGCCCCTGCTGGTGGCGCTGCTGCCGCTGCTGAAGAGCAGACCGAGTTCAACGTTGTTCTGGCCGAAGCCGGCGACAAGAAAGTCAACGTGATCAAGGCCGTTCGTGAACTGACCGGTCTGGGCCTGAAAGAAGCCAAAGAGAAAGTTGACGGCGCTCCTGCTGTGATCGCTGAAGGCGTTTCGAAAGAAGCCGCTGAAGACGCCAAGAAGAAGCTGGAAGAAGCAGGCGCTAAAGTCGAGCTGAAGTAATTTCGACTTTGCGACTCCAGCCCGAGCGTTAAGCAAAAGGCTGACGGCTGGTGGCTTATGCCACCGGCCTTTTTCCGTTATTGGTGGCCGATCAGGTCGGCCCCGATAACGTGCTGCAAGAACACCCAAGAGGGTGTGCAAACCATGGGGTTTGCAGATTTTCTGGCTGCTCCCGCTCGGGAGGAGCCAAACAAGCAGGTGACCAAGCTGGGGAACGCTGATGGCTTACTCATACACTGAGAAAAAACGTATCCGCAAGGACTTTAGCAAGTTGCCGGACGTCATGGATGTGCCTTACCTCCTGGCCATCCAGCTGGATTCGTATCGCGAATTCCTGCAGGCGGGAGCATCCAAGGATCAGTTCCGCGACGTCGGCCTGCACGCGGCCTTCAAATCGGTATTCCCGATCATCAGCTACTCCGGCAATGCTGCCCTGGAGTACGTCGGCTATCGCCTGGGCGAGCCGGCTTTCGATGTGAAGGAATGTGTCCTGCGTGGCGTGACGTTCGCTGTCCCGCTGCGTGTGAAGGTGCGCCTGATCATCTTCGACAAGGAATCGTCGAACAAAGCGATCAAGGACATCAAAGAGCAAGAAGTCTACATGGGTGAAATCCCCCTGATGACTGAAAACGGTACCTTCGTTATCAACGGTACCGAGCGTGTTATCGTTTCCCAGCTGCACCGCTCGCCAGGTGTGTTCTTCGACCACGACCGTGGCAAGACTCACAGCTCCGGCAAGCTGCTGTACTCCGCCCGCATCATTCCTTACCGCGGCTCCTGGTTGGACTTCGAGTTCGATCCGAAGGACTGCGTGTTCGTACGTATCGACCGTCGCCGCAAGCTGCCGGCTTCGGTACTGCTGCGTGCCCTGGGCTACAGCACCGAGGAAGTCCTCAACACCTTCTACACCACCAACGTGTTCCACGTTTCCGGCGAAAAACTCAGCCTGGAACTGGTCCCTCAGCGTCTGCGTGGTGAAGTCGCGGTCATGGACATCCATGACGGCAGCGGCAAGGTTATCGTCGAGCAGGGCCGCCGTATTACCGCGCGCCACATCAACCAGCTCGAGAAGGCCGGTGTAAAACAGCTGGACGTTCCAATGGAATACGTCCTGGGCCGTACCACCGCCAAGGCCATTGTGCATCCGGCCACTGGCGAGATCCTGGCCGAGTGCAACACCGAGCTGACCACCGAGCTGCTGATCAAGGTTGCCAAGGCGCAGGTCGTCCGCATCGAGACCCTGTACACCAACGACATCGACTGCGGCCCGTTCATCTCCGATACCCTGAAGATCGACACCACCAGCAACCAGCTGGAAGCCCTGGTCGAAATCTACCGCATGATGCGTCCAGGCGAGCCGCCAACCAAGGATGCCGCCGAGACCCTGTTCAACAACCTGTTCTTCAGCGCCGAGCGTTACGATCTGTCCGCCGTGGGCCGCATGAAGTTCAACCGTCGTATCGGTCGTACCGAGATCGAAGGTTCGGGCGTGCTGAGCAAGGAAGACATCGTCGACGTGCTCAAGACCCTGGTCGACATCCGTAACGGCAAGGGTATCGTCGATGACATCGACCACCTGGGTAACCGTCGCGTTCGTTGCGTCGGCGAGATGGCCGAGAACCAGTTCCGCGTTGGCCTGGTGCGTGTAGAGCGCGCGGTCAAGGAACGCCTGTCGATGGCTGAAAGCGAAGGCCTGATGCCGCAGGACCTGATCAACGCCAAGCCGGTCGCGGCGGCGGTGAAGGAGTTCTTCGGTTCCAGCCAGCTCTCGCAGTTCATGGACCAGAACAACCCGCTCTCCGAGATCACCCACAAGCGCCGTGTCTCCGCACTCGGCCCAGGCGGTCTGACCCGTGAGCGTGCTGGCTTCGAGGTTCGTGACGTACACCCGACCCACTATGGTCGCGTGTGCCCGATCGAAACCCCTGAAGGTCCGAACATCGGTCTGATCAACTCCCTGGCGGCCTACGCCCGCACCAACCAGTACGGCTTCCTGGAAAGCCCGTACCGCGTGGTGAAAGAGGGTGTGGTCACCGACGACATCGTCTTCCTGTCCGCCATCGAAGAAGCCGATCACGTCATCGCCCAGGCCTCGGCCGCGATGAACGAGAAGAAGCAACTGATCGACGAGCTGGTAGCGGTCCGTCACCTGAACGAATTCACCGTCAAGGCGCCGGAAGACGTCACCCTGATGGACGTTTCGCCGAAGCAGGTTGTTTCCGTCGCTGCCTCGTTGATTCCGTTCCTCGAGCACGACGACGCCAACCGTGCATTGATGGGTTCGAACATGCAGCGTCAGGCTGTTCCGACCCTGCGCGCCGACAAGCCGCTGGTAGGTACCGGCATGGAGCGCAACGTTGCCCGTGACTCCGGCGTCTGCGTCGTGGCCCGCCGCGGTGGCGTGATCGACTCGGTCGATGCCAGCCGTATCGTGGTTCGCGTGGCCGACGACGAAGTCGAGACCGGCGAAGCAGGTGTGGATATCTACAACCTGACCAAGTACACCCGTTCGAACCAGAACACCTGCATCAACCAGCGTCCGTTGGTGAGCAAGGGTGACGTGGTCGCGCGTGGCGACATCATGGCCGACGGTCCGTCCACCGACATGGGCGAACTGGCGCTGGGTCAGAACATGCGCATCGCGTTCATGGCGTGGAACGGCTTCAACTTCGAAGACTCCATCTGCCTGTCCGAGCGTGTGGTCCAGGAAGACCGCTTCACCACCATCCACATCCAGGAACTGACCTGTGTGGCCCGTGACACCAAGCTTGGCCCAGAGGAAATCACCGCGGACATCCCGAACGTGGGTGAGGCTGCGCTGAACAAGCTGGACGAAGCCGGTATCGTCTACGTAGGTGCCGAAGTCGGCGCCGGCGACATTCTGGTCGGCAAGGTCACCCCGAAAGGCGAGACCCAGCTGACGCCGGAAGAAAAACTGCTGCGCGCGATCTTCGGTGAGAAGGCCAGCGACGTTAAGGACACCTCCCTGCGCGTGCCGACCGGCACCAAGGGTACCGTCATCGACGTCCAGGTCTTCACCCGTGACGGCGTCGAGCGCGACAGCCGCGCCCTGGCCATCGAGAAGATGCAGCTGGACGAGATCCGCAAGGACCTCAACGAAGAGTTCCGCATCGTTGAAGGTGCGACCTTTGAGCGTCTGCGCGCTGCCCTGAACGGCCAGGTGGTCGACGGTGGTGCGGGCCTGAAGAAAGGCACCGTGATCACCGACGAAGTCCTGAACGGTCTGGAGCACGGTCAGTGGTTCAAACTGCGCATGGCCGAAGATGCACTGAACGAGCAGCTGGAAAAGGCTCAGCAGTACATCGTCGATCGCCGTCGCCTGCTGGACGACAAGTTCGAAGACAAGAAGCGCAAGCTGCAGCAAGGCGATGACCTGGCACCGGGCGTACTGAAGATCGTCAAGGTCTACCTGGCTATCCGCCGTCGCATCCAGCCGGGTGACAAGATGGCCGGTCGTCACGGTAACAAGGGTGTGGTCTCGGTGATCATGCCGGTCGAAGACATGCCGCACGACGCCAACGGTACTCCGGTGGATGTCGTCCTGAACCCGCTGGGCGTACCTTCGCGTATGAACGTCGGTCAGATCCTCGAAACCCACCTGGGCCTCGCGGCCAAGGGCCTGGGCGAGAAGATCGATCGCATGATCGAAGAACAGCGCAAGGCCGCTGAGCTGCGCAGCTTCCTGACCGAGGTCTACAACGAGATCGGTGGTCGCCAGGAAAACCTGGACGAGTTCTCGGACGAAGAGATCCTCGCCCTGGCCAACAACCTGAAGAAGGGCGTGCCGATGGCTACCCCGGTCTTCGATGGTGCCAAGGAGCGCGAGATCAAGGCCATGCTGAAGCTGGCCGACATGCCTGAGAGCGGCCAGATGGTCCTGTTCGACGGCCGTACCGGCAACAAGTTCGAGCGTCCTGTAACCGTGGGTTACATGTACATGCTCAAGCTGAACCACTTGGTGGACGACAAGATGCACGCGCGTTCCACTGGTTCGTACAGCCTGGTTACCCAGCAGCCGCTGGGTGGTAAGGCACAGTTCGGTGGTCAGCGTTTCGGGGAGATGGAAGTGTGGGCGCTGGAAGCATACGGCGCGGCATACACCCTGCAAGAAATGCTCACAGTGAAGTCGGACGACGTGAACGGCCGTACCAAGATGTACAAGAACATCGTGGATGGCGATCACCGTATGGAGCCGGGCATGCCCGAGTCCTTCAACGTGTTGATCAAAGAGATCCGTTCGCTCGGTATCGATATCGATCTGGAAACCGAATAACACGTGACGCGAAGGGGAGCGGGGCAGGTAATGCCCGCTTCCTGCTCCGCCAGGAGGAAAGGCCTTGAAAGACCTACTGAATTTGCTGAAAAACCAGGGTCAAGTCGAAGAGTTCGACGCCATCCGCATCGGTCTGGCGTCGCCTGAAATGATCCGTTCGTGGTCGTTCGGTGAAGTTAAGAAGCCGGAAACCATCAACTACCGTACGTTCAAACCTGAGCGTGACGGCCTGTTCTGCGCCAAGATCTTTGGCCCAGTCAAGGACTACGAGTGCCTGTGCGGCAAGTACAAGCGCCTCAAGCACCGCGGTGTGATCTGTGAGAAGTGCGGCGTCGAAGTCGCCCTGGCCAAGGTTCGTCGTGAGCGCATGGCGCACATCGAACTGGCCTCGCCGGTTGCCCACATCTGGTTCCTGAAGTCGCTGCCGTCCCGTATCGGCCTGCTGATGGACATGACCCTGCGTGACATCGAGCGCGTGCTCTATTTCGAGAGCTATGTCGTTATCGACCCGGGCATGACCACCCTGGAAAAGGGCCAGCTGCTGAACGACGAGCAGTACTTCGAGGCGCTGGAAGAGTTCGGTGACGATTTCGACGCCCGCATGGGTGCCGAGGCTGTCCGCGAGCTGCTGCACGCGATCGATCTGGAGCACGAGATCGGCCGCCTGCGCGAAGAGATTCCGCAGACCAACTCGGAAACCAAGATCAAGAAGCTGTCCAAGCGCCTGAAGCTGATGGAAGCTTTCCAGGGCTCGGGCAACCTGCCTGAGTGGATGGTCCTGACCGTTCTGCCGGTTCTGCCGCCAGACCTGCGTCCGCTGGTTCCGCTGGACGGCGGTCGCTTCGCGACTTCCGACCTGAACGACCTGTACCGCCGGGTGATCAACCGTAACAACCGTCTGAAGCGCCTGCTGGATCTGTCGGCGCCGGACATCATCGTGCGCAACGAAAAGCGCATGCTGCAGGAAGCGGTCGACGCCCTGCTGGACAACGGCCGTCGCGGTCGCGCCATCACTGGCTCGAACAAGCGTCCGCTGAAGTCCCTGGCCGACATGATCAAAGGTAAGCAAGGTCGCTTCCGTCAGAACCTGCTCGGTAAGCGCGTGGACTACTCCGGCCGTTCGGTAATTACCGTAGGTCCGACCCTGCGCCTGCACCAGTGCGGTCTGCCGAAGAAGATGGCCCTGGAGCTGTTCAAGCCGTTCATTTTCGGCAAGCTGGAAATGCGTGGTCTGGCGACCACCATCAAGGCTGCCAAGAAGATGGTCGAGCGTGAGCTGCCGGAGGTCTGGGACGTCCTGGCCGAGGTGATCCGCGAACACCCCGTACTGCTCAACCGTGCACCGACCCTCCACCGTCTGGGTATCCAGGCGTTCGAGCCGGTGCTGATCGAAGGCAAGGCAATCCAGCTGCACCCATTGGTGTGTGCTGCGTACAACGCCGACTTCGACGGTGACCAGATGGCCGTTCACGTACCGCTGACGCTGGAAGCCCAGCTGGAAGCGCGTGCGCTGATGATGTCGACCAACAACATCCTGTCGCCTGCCAACGGCGAGCCGATCATCGTTCCTTCGCAGGACGTCGTTCTGGGTCTGTACTACATGACCCGTGAAGCCATCAACGCCAAGGGCGAAGGCCGTGTGTTCGCTGACCTGCAGGAAGTCGACCGCGTATTCCGCGCCGGCGAGGCAGCGCTGCACGCCAAGATCAAGGTCCGTATCAACGAGACCGTGAAGGACCGTGACGGCAGCATCACCAAGAACACCCGTATCGTCGACACTACCGTCGGCCGTGCGCTGCTGTTCCAGGTAGTACCTGCTGGCCTGCCGTTCGACGTCGTCAACCAGTCGATGAAGAAGAAGGCGATTTCCAAGCTGATCAACCAGTGCTACCGCGTGGTGGGTCTGAAGGAAACCGTTATCTTCGCCGACCAGCTGATGTACACCGGCTTTGCCTACTCGACCATTTCCGGCGTATCGATCGGTGTCAACGACTTCGTTATCCCGGACGAGAAAGCCCGCATCATCGGTACCGCTACCGACGAAGTGAAGGAAATCGAGAGCCAGTACGCCTCCGGCCTGGTAACCCAGGGCGAGAAGTACAACAAGGTCATCGACTTGTGGTCGAAGGCGAACGATGAAGTGTCCAAGGCGATGATGGCCAACCTCTCGAAAGAGAAGGTCATTGACCGCGAAGGCAATGAAGTCGAGCAGGAATCCTTCAACTCGATGTACATGATGGCTGACTCCGGTGCGCGGGGTTCCGCGGCCCAGATCCGTCAGCTGGCCGGTATGCGTGGCCTGATGGCCAAGCCGGACGGCTCCATCATCGAGACGCCGATCACCGCGAACTTCCGTGAAGGCCTGAGCGTTCTGCAGTACTTCATCTCGACCCACGGTGCTCGTAAAGGTCTGGCGGATACCGCACTGAAGACCGCGAACTCCGGTTACCTGACCCGTCGTCTGGTTGACGTGGCCCAGGATCTGGTCGTGACCGAGATCGACTGCGGCACCGACCAGGGCCTGGTCATGACCCCGCACATCGAAGGCGGCGACGTTGTCGAGCCGCTGGGTGAGCGCGTACTGGGTCGTGTCATCGCCCGAGACGTGTTCAAGCCGGGCACCGAGGACGTCATCGTTCCGGCGGGTACCCTGGTCGACGAGAAGTGGGTCGAGTTCATCGAGCTGAACAGCATCGACGAAGTGGTCGTGCGTTCGCCGATCAGCTGCGAAACCCGCTACGGCATCTGCGCCAAGTGCTACGGTCGCGACCTGGCTCGCGGTCACCAGGTGAACATCGGTGAGGCTGTCGGCGTTATCGCTGCCCAGTCGATCGGTGAGCCGGGTACCCAGCTGACCATGCGTACCTTCCACATCGGTGGTGCTGCAAGCCGTACCTCGGCTGCCGACAGCGTCCAGGTGAAGAACGGCGGCATGGTGCGTCTGCACAACCTCAAGCAGGTCGAACGTGCCGATGGCAACCTGGTTGCCGTATCGCGTTCCGGCGAGCTGGCCATTGCCGACGAGTTCGGCCGTGAGCGTGAGCGCTACAAGCTGCCATACGGTGCGGTGATTTCGGTCAAGGAAGGTGAGAAGGTCGAGGCTGGCGCCATCGTCGCCAAGTGGGACCCGCACACCCACCCGATCGTGACCGAGCTGAAAGGTACCGTGACCTTCGTGGGCATGGAAGAAGGCATCACCATCAAGCGTCAGACCGACGAATTGACCGGTCTGACCAATATCGAAGTGATGGACGTCAAGGATCGCCCTGCCGCCGGCAAGGAAATCCGTCCGGCGATCAAGATGGTCGACGCCGCTGGCAAGGACCTGTACCTGCCAGGTACCGACGTACCTGCCCAGTACTTCCTGCCGGCCAACGCCCTCGTCGGTGTGGCTGACGGTGCACAGATCGGTGTGGGTGACGTTATCGCGCGTATTCCGCAGGAAACGTCCAAGACCCGTGACATCACCGGTGGTCTGCCGCGCGTTGCCGACCTGTTCGAAGCGCGTCGTCCGAAAGAAGCGTCGATCCTGGCTGAAGTCAGCGGCACCATTGCCTTCGGTAAAGAAACCAAGGGCAAGCGCCGTCTGGTGATCACCCCGACCGATGGCAGCGAGCCGTACGAAGAGCTGATTCCGAAGTGGCGCCACCTGAACGTCTTCGAAGGCGAACAGGTAAACCGCGGCGAAGTCATCTCCGACGGCCCGAGCGATCCGCACGACATCCTGCGTCTGCTGGGTGTAAGCGCGCTGGCCAAGTACATCGTCAACGAGATCCAGGACGTTTACCGCCTGCAGGGCGTGAAGATCAACGACAAGCACATCGAGACCATCCTGCGTCAGATGCTGCGTAAGGTTGAGATCACCGAGTCCGGCGATTCCAGCTTCATCAAGGGCGACCAGATGGAACTGACCCAAGTGCTGGTCGAGAACGAGCGTCTCGCCGCCGAGGACAAGTTCGTCTCGAAGTTCTCGCGTGTTCTGCTGGGTATCACCAAGGCGTCGCTGTCGACCGAATCGTTCATCTCCGCGGCTTCCTTCCAGGAAACCACCCGCGTGCTGACCGAAGCGGCCGTCACTGGCAAGCGCGACTACCTGCGCGGCCTGAAAGAGAACGTGGTCGTGGGTCGTCTGATCCCGGCCGGTACCGGTCTGGCCTACCACAGCGAGCGCAAGCGTCGCCGTGATGCCGACAAGCCGCTGCGTGTGAGCGCCAGTGAGGTGGAAGCCGCACTGACCGAAGCGCTGAACTCCAGCGGTAACTGAGAACAGGGCAGGGCCCCGGTTCATCCTGCAGGGCATCGGTGACATGAATTGTTGCCGATGACCGGGCGAGGAGGGCCGGGGCCTCGTCTTGACTGGGTGCAAGATCCTCTTTAGACTTTTGTACCCTTAAATTTGGTGAGGCTCCGTCTCGCCAATTTTTGGCTTTCTTGCAAGACAATAGCGTCGCAAGACAATCAGTGGAGCTAGTAGATGGCAACTATCAACCAGCTGGTACGTCAGCCGCGTAAGCGTACCGTCGAGAAATCCGACGTACCTGCGCTGCAGAACTGCCCGCAGCGTCGTGGCGTGTGCACCCGCGTGTACACCACTACGCCGAAAAAACCTAACTCGGCACTGCGTAAAGTATGCCGTGTGCGTCTGACCAACGGTTTCGAGGTTTCCTCGTACATCGGTGGTGAAGGCCACAACCTGCAAGAGCACAGCGTCGTCCTGATCCGTGGCGGCCGTGTAAAAGACTTGCCAGGTGTTCGTTACCACACCGTTCGCGGTTCTCTGGATACTTCGGGCGTCAAAGGCCGTAACCAGGGTCGTTCCAAGTACGGTACCAAGCGTCCGAAGTAATCGGCCGTTTGCAGACATCCAATTTTTTGAGTCGATAAGAGTAAGGTCGGGCAGGGGTCGAAGACCCACGTCCCGGGCTAACCTGAAGACCGTTTGAGGGCTTATCATGCCAAGACGTCGTGTAGCAGCAAAACGTGAGATCCTGGACGATCCGAAGTACGGATCCCAGATCCTCGCCAAGTTCATGAACCACGTGATGGAAAGCGGCAAGAAGGCCGTAGCCGAGCGCATCGTTTACGGTGCCCTGGATACCGTCAAAGCACGCAAGAACAGCGACCCCCTGGAAATCTTCGAGAAAGCTCTCGACGCCATCGCTCCGCTGGTCGAAGTAAAGTCCCGCCGTGTCGGCGGTGCCACTTACCAGGTTCCGGTTGAAGTTCGCCCATCCCGTCGTAACGCTCTGGCAATGCGCTGGCTCGTAGACTACGCCCGTAAGCGTGGCGAGAAGTCCATGGCGCTGCGCCTGGCTGGTGAACTGCTGGATGCTGCCGAAGGCAAGGGTGCTGCAGTCAAGAAGCGTGAAGACGTGCACCGTATGGCCGAAGCCAACAAGGCGTTCTCGCACTACCGCTTCTAATTCAAGCATCAATTTTTTTGCGAGGGCTTTATGGCTCGTACTACAGCTATTAACCGCTACCGTAACATCGGTATCTGCGCGCACGTCGATGCGGGCAAGACTACCACTACCGAGCGGATCCTGTTCTACACAGGTCTGAGCCACAAGATGGGCGAGGTGCATGACGGCGCCGCGACCACCGACTGGATGGTGCAAGAGCAAGAGCGCGGTATCACCATTACCTCCGCTGCCGTTACCACCTTCTGGAAAGGCTCCCGTGGTCAGTACGACAACTACCGCGTAAACGTCATCGATACCCCCGGCCACGTTGACTTCACTATTGAAGTAGAGCGCTCGCTGCGTGTACTCGACGGCGCGGTCGTCGTATTCTGCGGTACCTCCGGCGTTGAGCCGCAGTCCGAAACCGTATGGCGTCAGGCCAACAAGTACGGCGTTCCACGTGTTGTCTACGTGAACAAGATGGACCGTGCCGGTGCCAACTTCCTGCGCGTTGTCGGCCAGATCAAGAACCGCCTGGGTCACACCCCGGTTCCAATCCAGCTGGCTATCGGTGCTGAAGACAACTTCCAGGGTCAGGTCGACCTGATCAAGATGAAAGCCATCTACTGGAACGAAGACGACAAGGGCACCACCTATCGCGAGGAAGAGATTCCGGCCGATATGCTGGACCTGGCCACCGAGTGGCGCAGCAACATGGTTGAAGCCGCCGCCGAAGCCAACGAAGAGCTGATGAACAAGTACCTTGAAGAAGGTGACCTGTCCGTCGAAGAGATCAAGGCTGGTCTGCGCGCCCGTACCCTGGCGAGCGAGATCGTTCCTGCTGTCTGCGGCTCCTCGTTCAAGAACAAGGGCGTTCCCCTGGTTCTGGACGCCGTCATCGACTTCCTGCCGGCTCCGACCGAGATCCCTGCCATCCAGGGTATCAACCCGGACGACAAGGACCTGGCCAAGGACGATCCTGCCGTTCGTCACGACGAGCGTCATGCTGACGACAACGAGCCGTTCTCGGCTCTGGCGTTCAAGATCGCTACCGACCCGTTCGTAGGCACCCTGACCTTCGTTCGCGTGTACTCGGGCGTTCTGAGCTCCGGTGACTCGGTCATCAACTCGGTAAAAGGCAAGAAAGAGCGCGTTGGTCGTATGGTGCAGATGCACGCCAACCAGCGTGAAGAGATCAAGGAAGTTCGTGCTGGCGACATCGCGGCCCTGATCGGCATGAAAGACGTCACCACCGGTGAAACCCTGTGCGACGCCGACAAGCCAATCATCCTTGAGCGCATGGACTTCCCAGAGCCAGTGATCTCGCTGTCTGTTGAGCCGAAGACCAAGCAAGACCAGGAAAAGATGGGTATCGCGCTGGGCAAGCTGGCCCAGGAAGACCCGTCGTTCCGCGTCAAGACCGACGAAGAAACCGGCCAGACCATCATCTCCGGTATGGGTGAGCTGCACCTGGACATCATCGTTGACCGCATGAAGCGCGAGTTCAACGTTGAGGCCAACATCGGCAAGCCGCAGGTTTCCTATCGCGAGAAGATCACCAAGTCCAACGTCGAGATCGAAGGCAAGTTCGTTCGTCAGTCGGGCGGTCGTGGTCAGTTCGGTCACTGCTGGATCCGCTTCTCCGAGCCGGACCAGGATGACAAGGGCAACATCACCGAAGGCCTGGTCTTCACCAACGAAGTCGTTGGCGGTGTGGTTCCTAAGGAATACATCCCGGCGATCCAGAAGGGTATCGAAGAGCAGATGAAGAACGGCGTTGTTGCCGGCTATCCTCTGATCGGCCTGAAGGCTACCGTGTTCGACGGTTCGTACCATGACGTCGACTCCAACGAGATGGCGTTCAAGATCGCGGCCTCCATGGCGACCAAGCAGCTGGCCCAGAAGGGCGGCGGTGTTGTGCTTGAGCCGATCATGAAGGTTGAGGTAGTAACCCCTGAGGATTACATGGGTGACGTGATGGGTGACCTGAACCGTCGTCGTGGTCTGATCCAGGGTATGGATGACTCCGTCTCCGGCAAAGTTATCCGTGCAGAAGTCCCGCTGGGAGAGATGTTCGGTTATGCGACCGACGTTCGTTCCATGTCTCAGGGTCGCGCAAGCTACTCCATGGAATTCTCCAAGTACTCGGAAGCTCCGTCGAACATCGTCGAAGCACTCGTTAAAAAACAAGGCTAATCCAGCCCTTTAGGCAAGAGGTTCACTGTCGTGGCTAAAGAAAAATTTGATCGTTCCCTTCCCCACGTTAACGTCGGCACCATCGGCCACGTTGACCACGGTAAGACCACTCTGACCGCAGCTCTGACTCGCGTCTGCTCCGAAGTTTTCGGTTCGGCAGTCGTTGAGTTCGACAAGATCGACTCGGCTCCGGAAGAAAAAGCGCGCGGTATCACCATCAACACCGCTCACGTCGAGTACAACTCGAACATTCGTCACTACGCTCACGTTGACTGCCCAGGTCACGCTGACTACGTGAAGAACATGATCACCGGTGCTGCCCAGATGGACGGCGCGATCCTGGTTTGCTCGGCCGCCGATGGTCCGATGCCACAAACCCGTGAGCACATCCTGCTGTCCCGTCAGGTTGGCGTTCCGTACATCGTGGTCTTCCTGAACAAGGCTGACCTGGTAGACGACGCTGAGCTGCTGGAACTGGTCGAGATGGAAGTTCGCGACCTGCTGTCCACCTACGACTTCCCAGGCGACGACACCCCGATCATCATCGGTTCGGCTCGTATGGCTCTGGAAGGCAAAGACGACAACGAAATGGGTACCAGCGCTGTCAAGAAGCTGGTTGAAACTCTGGATGCCTACATTCCTGAGCCAGTTCGTGCCGTTGACCAGCCGTTCCTGATGCCGATCGAAGACGTCTTCTCGATCTCGGGTCGTGGTACCGTTGTTACCGGTCGTATCGAGCGTGGTATCGTCCGCGTTCAGGATCCGCTGGAAATCGTTGGTCTGCGTGAAACCAGCACCACCACCTGCACCGGTGTTGAGATGTTCCGCAAGCTGCTGGACGAAGGTCGTGCTGGCGAGAACTGCGGCGTTCTGCTGCGTGGTACCAAGCGTGACGACGTTGAGCGTGGCCAGGTTCTGGTCAAGCCGGGTTCGGTCAAGCCGCACACCAAGTTCACCGCAGAAGTCTACGTTCTGTCGAAGGAAGAAGGCGGTCGTCACACTCCGTTCTTCAAAGGCTACCGTCCTCAGTTCTACTTCCGTACCACTGACGTGACCGGTAACTGCGAACTGCCGGAAGGCGTTGAAATGGTAATGCCAGGTGACAACATTCAGATGACTGTCACCCTGATCAAGACCATCGCAATGGAAGACGGTCTGCGCTTCGCTATCCGTGAAGGCGGTCGTACCGTCGGCGCCGGTGTCGTAGCCAAAATCATCGAGTAATCACTCGGTCGATTGAAAAAAGCCCCCGCTCAGCGGGGGCTTTTTTTATTGGGTTGACACTAATTGGGGGCGTCTATAGAATCACGCCTCCTTTTAACGGGCGTAGTGCGCCCGATGGGAACAGCCTGGAGTCTGAAATCCAATGCAAAATCAGCAAATCCGTATCAGGTTGAAGGCTTTTGACCATCGCCTGATCGACCAATCCACCCAGGAAATCGTGGAAACCGCGAAACGTACTGGTGCACAAGTGCGTGGTCCAATTCCACTGCCAACCCGCAAAGAGCGTTTCACCGTTCTGGTTTCCCCGCACGTCAACAAAGACGCGCGTGACCAGTACGAGATTCGCACTCATAAGCGTGTTCTGGACATCGTCCAGCCGACGGATAAAACCGTTGACGCGCTGATGAAGCTTGATCTCGCGGCAGGCGTGGAAGTGCAGATCAGCCTCGGCTAAGACTTCGGTCTGGTCGTGTAACGCTCTGAAATGGGCGGCCATAGCGGGTGAAAGCCCCGTACACTCATGAGGTTTACAACATGACTATTGGTGTAGTCGGTCGTAAGTGCGGCATGACCCGCATTTTCACCGAAGAAGGTGTCTCCATTCCGGTCACGGTCATCGAGATCGAGCCGAATCGCGTCACCCAGTTCAAAACTGAAGAAACCGATGGCTACCGTGCAGTGCAAGTCACTGTCGGCGAGCGTCGTGCTTCGCGCGTGACTGCCGCTCAGGCAGGTCACTTCGCCAAGGCTAACGTTGCCGCTGGTCGCGGTGTTTGGGAGTTCCGTCTTGAAGAAGGCGATTTCCAGGCTGGCGATCTGATCAAAGCTGAACTCTTCACTGCAGGCCAGCTGGTAGACGTAACCGGTCAGTCCAAAGGTAAAGGCTTCGCCGGTACCATCAAGCGTTGGAACTTCCGTGGTCAGGACAACACCCACGGTAACTCCGTATCGCACCGTGTCCCTGGCTCCATCGGCCAGTGCCAGACTCCTGGTCGTGTATTCAAGGGCAAGAAGATGTCCGGTCACATGGGCGCCGAGCGCGTGACTGTTCAGTCCCTGGAAGTAGTACGCGTAGACGCAGAACGCAACCTGCTGCTGGTCAAGGGTGCCGTTCCAGGCGCTACTGGCGGCGACGTGGTTGTGCGTCCAGCTGTCAAGGCTCGCGGTTAAGGGGAAACTGACATGCAACTCAATGTAAATGACGCTCAGGCGATCGAAGTTTCCGAACTGACTTTCGGTGGCGAATTCAACGAGACGCTGGTACACCAAGCAGTCGTGGCCTACATGGCCGGCGGCCGTCAGGGCACCAAGCAGCAGAAGACCCGTTCCGACGTGGCTGGTGGCGGTAAGCGCCCATGGCGTCAGAAGGGCACCGGCCGTGCTCGTGCCGGTACCACTCGTGGCCCGATCTGGCGCGGCGGTGGTGTCACCTTCGCAGCTCGTCCTCAGGATCACTCGCAGAAGCTCAACAAGAAGATGTACCGCGCAGCCCTGCGCTCCATCCTCTCCGAGCTGGTACGTAGCGAGCGCCTGGTCGTAGTTCAGGACTTCGCAGTCGAAGCCCCGAAGACCAAGGACCTGCTGAACAAGCTGAACGGCATGGGTCTGAACGACGTACTGATCGTTTCCGACGCCGTTGATCAGAACCTGTACCTGGCTGCTCGTAACCTGCCGCACGTCGACGTACGTGACGTTCAGGGTTCCGATCCGGTCAGTCTGATCGCATACGAGAAAGTGTTGATCACTGTCTCGGCCGTGAAGAAATTCGAGGAGCTGCTGGGATGAACCAGGAACGCGTATTTAAAGTCCTCCTTGGCCCGCACGTTTCCGAGAAGGCTACCGTTCTGGCTGAGAAGAAAGGCCAGTTCGTATTCAAGGTTGCTACCGACGCAACCAAGCTGGAAATCAAGAAAGCTGTCGAAGGCCTGTTCAACGTAAAAGTTGAAAACGTGTCGACCGTCAACGTTCTGGGTAAAACCAAGCGTACCGCACGTGGTCTGGGCAAGCGCAATGACTGGAAGAAGGCGATCGTCTCCCTTCAGCCAGGCCAAGATCTCGATTTCAGCAGCAGTGCTGAGTAAGGAAGGGGTGCATCATGGCAATCGTTAAATGCAAACCGACTTCCCCTGGCCGCCGTTTCGTGGTCAAGGTGGTCAACAAGGAGCTGCACAAAGGCGCTCCTCACGCACCGCTGATCGAGAAGAAATCGAAGTCTGGTGGTCGTAACAACAATGGCCGCATCACCACTCGTCACGTTGGTGGTGGTCATAAGCAGCATTACCGTCTGGTCGACTTCCGTCGCAACGACAAAGATGGCATCCCTGCCACTGTCGAGCGTATCGAATACGACCCGAACCGTACTGCTCACATCGCCCTGCTGTGCTACGCAGACGGCGAGCGTCGCTACATCATCGCCCCTAAGGGCGTTGTTGCCGGTGACCAGCTGATCGCAGGTGCCCTGGCCCCAATCAAGGCCGGTAACACCCTGCAACTGCGCAACATCCCAGTAGGTAGCACCATTCACGGCATCGAACTGAAGCCGGGCAAAGGTGCACAGATCGCTCGTTCCGCTGGTGCTTCGGCTCAGCTGATCGCTCGTGAAGGCGCTTACGTGACCCTGCGTCTGCGCTCTGGTGAAATGCGTAAAGTACTGGCTGAGTGCCGTGCGACCCTGGGCGAAGTCTCGAACTCCGAGCACAGCCTGCGTTCGCTGGGTAAAGCTGGTGCCAAACGCTGGCGCGGCGTTCGCCCAACCGTTCGTGGTGTTGCCATGAACCCGGTTGACCACCCACATGGTGGTGGTGAAGGTCGTACCTCCGGTGGTCGTCATCCGGTATCGCCATGGGGCTTCCCAACCAAGGGTGCGAAAACCCGTGGTAATAAGCGTACCGACAACATGATCGTCCGTCGTCGCAAGTAACTAGAGGGATACGACAGTGCCACGTTCTCTGAAAAAAGGTCCTTTTATCGATCTTCACCTTCTGAAGAAGATCGAAGTGGCGGTGGAGAAGAACGATCGCAAGCCAGTTAAAACCTGGTCGCGCCGTTCGATGATCCTGCCACAAATGGTCGGTCTGACCATCGCGGTACACAACGGTCGCCAGCACGTCCCCGTTCTCGTGAACGAAGACATGGTCGGCCACAAACTGGGCGAGTTCGCCGGTACCCGCACCTATCGCGGGCACGTGGCTGACAAGAAAGCCAAGCGTTAAGGGGTAAGGAAATGGAAGTAGCCGCTAAGTTGTCGGGCGCTCGAATCTCCGCCCAGAAAGCCCGCTTGGTCGCCGACCAGATCCGCGGGAAGAAGGTGGGCGAAGCGCTCAACCTGTTGGCCTTCAGCAGCAAAAAAGCCGCTGAAATCATGAAGAAAGTCCTCGAGTCGGCCGTTGCCAACGCCGAACACAACGAAGGCGCAGACGTTGATGACCTGAAGGTCTCCACCGTTTTCGTCAACGAAGGGCGTTCGCTGAAGCGCATCATGCCGCGTGCCAAAGGCCGCGCTGATCGCATCGTCAAGCGGTCTTGCCATATCACTGTCAAGGTTGCGGACAAGTAACGGAGTCGATCAGATGGGTCAGAAAGTACATCCCACTGGCATTCGCCTGGGAATCGTCAAGGAGCACACCTCCGTCTGGTATGCAGACGGCGCTACTTACGCAGATTACCTGTTGAAGGATCTGAAAACGCGTGAGTACCTCCAGGACAAACTAAAAAGCGCGTCCGTAAGCCGTATCGATATTCATCGTCCGGCTCAAACTGCACGCATCACCATCCACACCGCTCGTCCCGGTATCGTTATCGGCAAGAAAGGTGAGGACGTTGAGAAGCTGCGTCAGGACCTGACCAAGCAGATGGGTGTGCCTGTGCACATCAACATCGAAGAGATCCGCAAGCCGGAACTCGACGCTATGCTGGTTGCGCAGAGCGTAGCTCAGCAGCTGGAACGCCGCGTAATGTTCCGTCGTGCCATGAAGCGCGCCGTACAGAACGCCATGCGTATTGGTGCCAAAGGCATCAAGATCCAGGTGAGCGGTCGTCTCGGCGGTGCCGAGATCGCACGTACCGAGTGGTATCGCGAAGGTCGTGTGCCCCTGCACACCCTGCGTGCCGATATCGACTACAACACCTACGAAGCTCACACCACCTACGGTGTGATCGGTGTGAAGGTTTGGATCTTCAAAGGCGAAGTGATTGGTGGTCGCCAAGAAGAGCTGAAGCCGCAAGCACCAGCGCCTCGTAAAAAAGCTGCTAAGTAAGGGGTACGCCAAATGTTGCAACCAAAGCGTACAAAATTCCGCAAGCAGATGACCGGCCACAACCGTGGTCTGGCACTGCGCGGTAGCAAGGTCAGCTTCGGCGAATTCGCCCTGAAGGCTGTTGCTCGCGGTCGTCTCACCGCCCGTCAGATCGAGTCGGCACGTCGTGCCCTGACCCGTCACGTAAAACGTGGCGGCAAGATCTGGATCCGTGTATTCCCGGACAAGCCGGTTACCAAGAAGCCTCTCGAGGTTCGTATGGGTAAAGGTAAGGGTTCCGTTGAGTACTGGGTTGCCCAGATCCAGCCAGGCAAGGTCCTGTACGAGATCGAGGGTGTTTCTGAAGAGCTGGCGCGTGAGGCCTTCGCCCTGGCTGCTGCAAAGCTGCCACTCGCCACCTCCTTTGTTAAGCGGACGGTGATGTGATGAAAGCGAATGAACTTCGTGAACAATCGGCACAGCAGCTGAACGAGCAACTGCTCGGCTTGCTGCGCGACCAGTTCAATCTGCGTATGCAGAAAGCAACTGGCCAGTTGGGGCAGTCGCACCTGCTCTCGCAAGTTAAGCGTGACATCGCTCGCGTGAAAACTGTGCTCAACCAGCAGGCAGGTAAGTGATCATGGCTGAAGCTGAAAAAACCGTCCGTACGCTGACTGGCCGTGTCGTCAGCGACAAAATGGACAAGACCATCACCGTTCTGATCGAGCGTCGCGTCAAGCACCCGATCTACGGTAAATACGTTAAGCGTTCGACTAAGCTGCACGCGCACGACGAGACCAACCAGTGCAAGATCGGCGACAAGGTTTCCATCCGTGAAACCCGTCCGCTGGCCAAGACCAAGTCCTGGGCACTGGTTGAAGTCCTCGAACGCGCTGTTGAAGTCTAAGGGCGAAGGGTCGGAGAAATTTTATGATTCAGACTCAATCCATGCTCGATGTGGCCGATAACAGCGGCGCTCGTCGCGTCATGTGCATCAAGGTGCTCGGCGGTTCCCACCGCCGTTACGCCGGTATCGGTGACATCATCAAAGTTACCGTCAAGGAAGCAATTCCGCGCGGTAAGGTCAAAAAAGGCCAGGTGATGACTGCTGTTGTCGTCCGTACCCGTCACGGTGTACGTCGCGCTGACGGTTCCATCATTCGTTTCGACGGCAACGCTGCTGTTCTGCTGAACACCAAGCAAGAGCCGATCGGCACTCGCATCTTCGGGCCAGTGACCCGTGAACTTCGTACCGAGAAGTTCATGAAGATCGTCTCGCTCGCCCCTGAAGTGCTCTAAGGAGATCCGACATGCAAAAGATTCGTCGTGACGACGAGATCATCGTGATCGCCGGCAAGGACAAAGGTAAGCGCGGTAAGGTGCTGAAGGTGCTCGCTGACAACCGTCTGGTTGTTGGCGGTGTCAACCTGGTCAAGCGTCATACCAAGCCTAACCCGATGGCGGGCGTCCAGGGCGGTATCGTCGAAAAAGAAGCGCCTCTGCACGCTTCCAACGTTGCCATTTTCAATGGTGAAACCAACAAGGCTGACCGCGTTGGCTTCAAGGTTGAAGACGGCAAGAAAATTCGTGTCTTCAAGTCGACCCAGAAAGCGGTTGATGCTTGAACACTGCTAGGTAGAAGACAATGGCACGACTGAAAGAGATTTACCGGAACGAAATCGCTCCCAAGCTTAAGGAAGAACTTAAGCTGGCGAACGTGATGGAAGTTCCTCGCGTAACCAAGATCACCCTGAACATGGGTCTGGGCGAAGCGGTCGGTGACAAGAAGGTCATCGAGAACGCCGTTGCCGACCTGGAAAAGATCACCGGTCAAAAGCCGGTCGTGACTTTCGCTCGCAAGTCGATTGCGGGTTTCAAGGTTCGTGAAGGTTGGCCGATCGGCGTCAAGGTAACCCTGCGCCGCGATCGTATGTACGAATTCCTGGACCGCCTGCTGGCGATCTCCCTGCCTCGGGTTCGCGACTTCCGCGGCCTGAATGCCAAGTCCTTCGATGGCCGTGGCAACTACAGCATGGGCGTGAAAGAGCAGATCATCTTCCCGGAAATCGATTACGACAAGATCGATGCTCTGCGCGGTCTGGACATCACCCTGACCACCACTGCTCGTACGGATGACGAAGGCCGCGCCCTGCTGCGTGCTTTCAAATTCCCGTTCCGCAACTGATTGGAGTAGGAAAATGGCCAAGAAGAGCATGAAGAACCGCGAGCTGAAGCGTCAGCTCACGGTAGCCAAGTACGCTAAAAAGCGCGCTGAGCTGAAAGCGACCATCGTCAACCTGAACGCCTCTCCTGAAGAGCGTTTTGCTGCCGTAGTCGCCCTGCAGAAGCAGCCGCGTGACGCCAGCGCCTCGCGCCTGCGCAACCGTTGCCGCCTGACCGGTCGTCCTCACGGTGTATACCGTAAGTTCGGCCTGGGCCGTAACATGCTGCGTCAAGCTGCAATGCGCGGTGACGTACCAGGTCTGGTCAAGGCCTCCTGGTAATCGCTGCCGGTGCAGTCCCGACGGAAGGGGAGCAATCTTCCGACCGTCGGTGACCTCGCCAACAAACAAGCCCCTTCATGGGGCTTGTTTCGTTTCTGTCTTGTGTCTAGAATGACCGGCTCACCTGAGCCCGGGTTTTTTACCCTGCCCGCTCGGGTGGTTGTGATAGCCGCAAGGCTAATAATTCTTGTATCAGGAGCATCTAGCCCATGAGTATGCAGGACCCGTTAGCGGACATGCTAACTCGCATCCGTAATGCCCAGATGGCTGAAAAGTCCGTCGTAAGCATGCCTTCCTCCACCCTGAAGGTCGCGGTTGCCAAAGTTCTGAAGGACGAAGGTTACATCGCTGGCTACCAGGTCAGTGGCGAAGCCAAACCCTCCCTGTCGATCGAACTGAAGTACTTCGAAGGCCGTCCGGTCATCGAGGAACTGAAGCGCTCCAGCCGTCCAGGCCTGCGCCAGTACAAGTCCGTCGCAGACCTGCCGAAAGTACGTGGCGGCCTGGGCGTGTCTATTGTCTCCACCAACAAAGGTGTGATGACTGATCGCGCTGCGCGCGCTGCCGGTGTTGGCGGCGAAGTTCTGTGCACAGTGTTCTAAGGGGAGATAGGCATGTCTCGCGTCGCTAAGAACCCCGTTAAGCTGCCTTCCGGCGTCGAAGTCAAATTCGCCGGCCAGCAGCTTTCGGTGAAGGGTGCCAAGGGCACTCTCGAACTGAACGTTCACTCGTCTGTTGAAATCACCCAGGAAGCTGGTGAGCTGCGTTTCGCCGCTCGCAACGGTGACCAGCAAGCTCGCGCCATGGCCGGTACTACCCGTGCCCTGGTGAACAACATGGTCCAGGGCGTAAGCCAAGGCTTCGAGCGTAAGCTCCAGCTGGTCGGTGTTGGTTACAAGGCACAGGCCAAGGGCAGCGTCCTGAACCTGGCTCTGGGCTTCTCGCACCCAGTGGACTACGAACTGCCAGCCGGCATCACCGCTGAAACCCCCAGCCAGACCGACATCCTGATCAAGGGTATCGACAAGCAGCTGGTTGGTCAGGTGGCCGCTGAAATCCGCGACTTCCGTCCGCCAGAGCCTTACAAAGGCAAGGGTGTGCGTTACGCGGACGAAGTAGTCCGTCGTAAAGAAGCCAAGAAGAAGTAGGGCCTAGCAAATGACCGACAAAAAAGTTACTCGACTGCGTCGCGCTCGCAAAGCACGCCTGAAAATGCACGAACTCGAAGTCGTGCGTCTCTGCGTGTTCCGCTCCTCGCAGCACATCTACGCCCAGGTCATTTCGGCCGACGGCAGCAAGGTTCTGGCAAGCGCCTCGACCTTGGACAAAGAACTGCGTGATGGCGCCACCGGCAACATCGACGCGGCCACTAAGGTTGGCAAGCTGGTAGCTGAGCGTGCGAAAGCCGCCGGTGTATCTCAAGTTGCCTTTGACCGTTCCGGCTTCAAGTACCACGGCCGCGTCAAGGCGCTGGCTGATGCTGCTCGTGAAGGCGGGCTGGAGTTCTAAGTTATGGCAAATAACGATCAAAAGCGCGACGAAGGCTACATCGAGAAGCTGGTTCAAGTTAACCGCGTAGCTAAAACCGTTAAAGGCGGCCGTATCTTCACCTTCACCGCGCTGACCGTGGTAGGTGACGGCAAGGGCCGTGTTGGTTTCGGCCGTGGCAAATCGCGCGAAGTACCTGCCGCGATCCAGAAAGCCATGGAAGCTGCCCGTCGCAACATGATTCAAGTCGACCTGAAGGGCACCACCCTGCAGTACGCCACCAAGGCCGCCCACGGCGCCTCGAAGGTCTACATGCAGCCTGCCTCGGAAGGTACCGGTATCATCGCCGGCGGCGCAATGCGTGCTGTCCTGGAAGTTGCTGGTGTCCAGAACGTTCTGGCCAAGTGCTACGGTTCGACCAACCCAGTGAACGTGGTTTACGCCACCTTCAAGGGTCTGAAAGCCATGCAATCTCCTGAGTCCATTGCTGCCAAGCGTGGCAAGAGCGTTGAGGAGATCATCTGATCATGGCAACTGTAAAAGTAACGCTGATCAAAAGCACCGCCGGCCGTCTGCCTAACCACAAACTGTGCGTTAAAGGCCTGGGTCTGCGTCGCATCGGTCACACTGTAGAAGTCCAGGATACTCCCGAGAACCGCGGGATGATCAACAAGGCTTACTACATGCTGAAGGTCGAGGGTTAATCGATGAAACTCAATGATCTGAGTCCAGCGCCGGGTTCCCGTCGCGAGAAGCATCGTCCGGGTCGTGGTATCGGTAGCGGTTTGGGTAAGACTGGTGGCCGTGGTCACAAAGGTCAGACCTCCCGTTCCGGTGGTTCGATCGCTCCGGGCTTCGAAGGCGGTCAACAGCCGCTGCACCGTCGTCTGCCGAAGTTCGGCTTCGTTTCCCTGAAAGCCATGGACCGCGCCGAAGTGCGTCTGTCCGAGCTGGCCAAGGTGGAAGGCGACGTGATCTCCGTGCAATCCCTGAAGGATGCCAACGTGATCGGCCAGCACGTACAGCGCGTGAAAATCATGCTGTCGGGCGAAGTCACTCGCGCAGTCACCATCAAGGGTATCGCAGCCACCAAGGGTGCGCGTGCGGCTATCGAAGCAGCTGGCGGCAAGTTCGAGGAATAAATGGCTAAGCAAGGTGCTCTCTCTTCGCTCGGAAAGGGCGGGATGTCGGAACTCTGGGCTCGTCTGCGCTTTCTGTTCATGGCGATCATCGTCTATCGGATCGGCGCGCATATCCCGGTGCCTGGCATCAACCCGGACCGTCTGGCGGATCTGTTTCGGCAGAATGAGGGGACCATTCTTAGCTTGTTCAACATGTTTTCCGGTGGCGCGCTGGAGCGCATGAGCATCTTTGCACTGGGGATCATGCCGTACATCTCGGCGTCGATCATCATGCAGCTCATGACCGCGGTCAGCCCGCAACTGGAGCAGTTGAAGAAGGAAGGTGAAGCTGGCCGTCGCAAGATCAGCCAGTACACCCGCTACGGCACCGTTATCCTGGCACTGGTTCAAGCCATTGGCATGTCCATTGGCCTGGCCAACCAGGGCGTGGCGTTTTCTGTTGGTCTGGGCTTCCATGTTGTCGCCGTTGCTACTTTCGTGGCCGGCGCGATGTTCATGATGTGGCTGGGCGAGCAGATCACCGA
Organism: Pseudomonas sp. NY15372; assembly: GCF_048068215.1. NCBI lineage: Bacteria > Pseudomonadati > Pseudomonadota > Gammaproteobacteria > Pseudomonadales > Pseudomonadaceae > Pseudomonas > Pseudomonas sp. NY15372. The sequence goes on along the minus strand of NZ_JBLUPY010000039.1, from coordinate 11,365 downwards.
GCGCGGTGTGGGCAACGGTATCTCGATGTTGATCTTCGCAGGTATCGTTGCCGGTCTTCCGAGAGCAATCGGGCAGTCTTTCGAGTCTGCGCGTACGGGTGATATCAACATTTTCGCCCTGGTCGCTATCGGTTTGCTTGCAGTAGCGATTATCGGCTTCGTGGTGTTCATCGAGCGTGGTCAGCGTCGTATCGCCGTTCACTACGCCAAGCGTCAGCAGGGCCGTAAGGTCTTTGCCGCGCAGACCAGCCACTTGCCGCTCAAGGTGAACATGGCAGGGGTTATCCCGGCCATTTTCGCCAGCAGCATTCTGCTGTTCCCGGCTTCGCTGGGTGCCTGGTTCGGTCAGTCCGAGGGTATGGGCTGGCTGCAGGACATCTCGCAGTCGATCGCTCCTGGTCAGCCGTTGAACATTCTGCTGTTTAGTGCAGGGATCATTTTCTTCTGCTTCTTCTACACAGCGCTGATGTTCAACCCGAAAGACGTAGCGGAAAACCTGAAGAAGTCCGGTGCCTTTATTCCGGGTATCCGTCCTGGTGAGCAGTCGGCACGCTACATTGATGGCGTTCTGACCCGTTTGACCATGTTCGGTGCTCTTTACATGATGGCCGTCTGCCTTCTGCCCCAGTTCCTGGTGGTGGCAGCAAACGTGCCGTTCTACCTTGGCGGGACCTCGTTGCTGATTGTGGTAGTGGTTGTGATGGACTTCATGTCCCAAGTACAATCGCACCTCGTTTCGCACCAGTACGAATCCCTGATGAAGAAAGCCAACCTGAAAGGCTACGGTGGCAGCGGTCTGCTGCGCTGATAGACCCCTAAGGTTCGAGGAGTCGGTAATGAAAGTTCGTGCATCGGTGAAAAAGCTGTGCCGCAACTGCAAGATCATTCGTCGCGAAGGTATCGTTCGCGTGATCTGCAGCGCGGAACCGCGTCACAAGCAGCGCCAAGGCTGAGTGTGATCCGCGCTTCAAACCCAGCAGCTAGTGTGCTGCTGGGTTGATTATTCGTTTCTACAGCGATATTATCTCGCGCCCTATTTCTTGGCTTCCGGGGCGTAGGTAGCTGTCAATTGGAGTCCCACTGAATGGCCCGTATTGCAGGCGTCAACATTCCAGATAACAAGCACACTGTTATCTCGCTGACCTACATCTATGGTGTCGGTCGCACTACTGCACAGAAGATCTGTGCAGATGCTGGTGTGAACCCAGCCGCTAAGATCAAGGATCTGAGCGACGAGCAAATCGAAACCCTGCGTGGCGAAGTTGCGAAGATCACCACCGAAGGTGATCTGCGTCGTGACATCAACATGAAGATCAAGCGCTTGATGGACCTGGGTTGCTACCGCGGCCTGCGTCATCGTAAAGGTCTGCCGGTTCGCGGTCAGCGCACCAAGACCAACGCACGCACCCGTAAGGGCCCGCGTAAGCCGATCCGCAAGTAATCGCCCAGGAATATAGACATGGCAAAACCTGCTGCTCGTCCTCGTAAAAAAGTCAAAAAGACAGTGGTTGATGGCATCGCCCACATCCATGCGTCTTTCAACAACACCATCGTGACCATCACCGACCGTCAGGGCAACGCTTTGTCCTGGGCGACCTCCGGTGGTTCGGGTTTCCGTGGTTCGCGCAAATCCACCCCGTTCGCAGCCCAGATCGCTGCTGAGCGTGCTGGTCAAGCTGCGCTGGAATATGGCCTGAAGAACCTCGACGTCAACGTCAAGGGCCCAGGTCCAGGTCGTGAGTCCGCCGTTCGTGCACTGAACAGCTGCGGCTACAAGATCGCCAGCATCACCGACGTGACGCCAATCCCGCACAACGGGTGCCGTCCGCCGAAGAAGCGTCGCGTGTAATCAGGAGACAGATAAATGGCACGTTACATTGGTCCAAAATGCAAACTGTCTCGTCGTGAAGGCACCGATCTGTTCCTGAAGAGCGGCGTTCGCGCTCTGGAATCGAAGTGCAACATCGAAGCAGCCCCAGGTATCCACGGCCAGCGCCGTGGCCGTCAGTCCGACTACGGTACCCAGCTGCGCGAGAAGCAAAAAGTTCGTCGTATCTACGGTGTCCTGGAGCGTCAGTTCCGCGGTTACTACCAGCTGGCAGCCTCGAAGAAGGGTGCTACCGGTGAGAACCTGCTGCAACTGCTCGAGTGCCGTCTGGACAACGTCGTCTACCGTATGGGCTTCGGTTCCACTCGTTCGGAATCGCGCCAGCTGGTTTCGCACAAGGCAATCAGCGTCAACGGCAAGACCGTAAACATTCCATCCTACCAAGTTCGTCCGGGTGACGTGGTCGCGGTTCGCGAGAAGTCGCAGAACCAGCTGCGCATTGTTCAAGCCCTTGAACTGTGCGCCCAGCGTGGCCGAGTTGAGTGGGTTGACGTGGATGCTGCCAAGAAGTCGGGCGTTTTCAAGAACGTTCCTGCTCGCAGCGACCTGTCCGCCGACATCAACGAAAACCTGATTGTCGAGCTCTACTCCAAGTAAGGGCTAGAAAATAGGTGCATCCATGCAGATTTCGGTAAATGAGTTCCTGACACCCCGCCACATCGATGTGCAGGTTGTCAGTCCGACCCGCGCCAAGATCACGCTCGAGCCTCTCGAGCGTGGTTTCGGCCATACCCTGGGCAACGCGCTGCGCCGCATCCTGTTGTCCTCCATGCCTGGCTGTGCAGTAGTCGAGGCCGAGATCGACGGCGTACTCCATGAGTACTCCGCGATCGAAGGTGTACAGGAAGACGTCATTGAAATCCTGTTGAACCTCAAAGGCCTGGCCATCAAGCTGCACGGTCGTGACGAAGTTACGCTGACCTTGTCGAAAAAGGGTTCGGGGGTGGTTACCGCTGCCGATATTCAGCTGGATCACGATGTCGAGATCGTCAATCCCGATCACGTAATCGCGAACCTGGCGTCCAACGGCGCCCTGAACATGAAGCTCACCGTAGCTCGTGGTCGCGGTTACGAGCCGGCCGACTCCCGTCAAACCGACGAAGACGAAAGCCGCAGCATCGGCCGTCTGCAGCTGGACGCTTCGTTCAGCCCGGTGCGTCGTATCGCCTACGTGGTCGAGAACGCCCGTGTTGAACAGCGTACCAACCTGGACAAGCTGGTCATCGACCTGGAAACCAACGGTACCCTGGATCCTGAAGAGGCCATCCGTCGTGCCGCGACCATCCTGCAGCAGCAGCTGGCCGCGTTCGTCGACCTCAAAGGTGACAGCGAGCCTGTTGTAGTCGAGCAGGAAGACGAGATCGATCCGATCCTGCTGCGTCCGGTTGACGATCTGGAACTGACCGTACGTTCGGCCAACTGCCTCAAGGCGGAGAACATCTACTACATCGGCGACCTGATTCAGCGTACCGAAGTAGAGCTGTTGAAGACTCCGAACCTGGGCAAGAAGTCCCTGACTGAAATCAAGGACGTCCTGGCCTCCCGTGGTCTGTCTCTCGGCATGCGCCTCGACAACTGGCCGCCTGCAAGTCTTAAGAAAGACGACAAGGCGACCGCCTGATCGTCGTAATCACCGAACGTAGTGTTTGGTAAGGAATGAATCATGCGTCATCGTAAAAGTGGACGTCACCTGAGCCGTACCAGCTCTCACCGCAAGGCTATGTTCCAGAACATGGCAGTGTCGCTGATCGAGCACGAGCTGATCAAAACCACCCTGCCGAAAGCCAAGGAACTGCGCCGCGTTGCCGAGCCGCTGATCACCCTGGCCAAGGAAGACAGCGTCGCCAACCGTCGCCTGGCTTTCGACCGTACCCGTTCGAAAGCTGCCGTTGGCAAGCTGTTCAACGACCTGGGCAAGCGCTACGCCACCCGTCAGGGCGGCTACCTGCGTATCCTGAAGTGCGGTTTCCGCGCTGGCGACAACGCGCCTATGGCGTACGTCGAGCTGGTTGATCGTCCGGTCGGTGGTGCTGTAGAAGCTGCCGAGTAAGACATCAGTCTGCTACAAGAAACCGGGCCTCGTGCCCGGTTTTTTGTGCGTGTATGAATTGCTATTTTCTATCGATCTTACTTATTCAATGAATTAGTTCTTGTCACCTGGCTCGACCATACTTGTCAGCACGCCGATACAGCGGCAGCCCTAGACTGATAAGGAGAGCCCATGAGCAAGATTCTCACCACCGCCAGCGGTGCCCCAGTAGCCGACAACCAGAACTCCCGTTCGGCAGGCCCACGCGGCCCGCTGCTGCTCGACGATTTCCACTTGGTCGAGAAGCTCGCCCATTTCAACCGCGAGAACATCCCTGAGCGCCGTGTGCATGCCAAGGGATCGGGCGCCTACGGCACCTTCACCGTGACCCGTGACATCACCCAGTACACCAGCGCCAAGCTGTTCGACAGCATCGGTAAGCAAACCGAGACCTTCCTTCGTTTCTCTACGGTCGGCGGCGAGCGGGGCTCGGCCGACACCGAGCGTGACCCGCGCGGTTTCGCAGTCAAGTTCTACACCGAGGAAGGCAATTGGGACATCGTGGGCAACAACACGCCGGTGTTCTTCATCCGCGATCCGCTCAAGTTCCCTGACTTCATCCATACCCAGAAGCGCCACCCGCAAAGCAACCTGAAGAATGCCCAGATGATGTGGGACTTCTGGTCCCATTCCCCTGAGGCGCTGCACCAGGTCACCATCCTGTTCTCCGACCGTGGCATCCCAGACGGGTACCGGCACATGCACGGCTTCGGTAGCCATACCTACAGCCTGATCAATGCCGAGGGCGAGCGCACCTGGGTCAAATGGCACTTCAAGACCCAGCAGGGCATCAAGAACCTCGCGCCCGCCGAAGCTGCCCGCTTGGCAGGTACCGACCCGGACTACGCTCAGCGTGACCTGTTCGAAGCCATCGAGCGCGGTGACTACCCACGCTGGACCGTATGCATTCAGGTGATGAGCGAGGCCGAAGCCGCGGGCCGCGCGGAGAACCCCTTCGACGTGACCAAGACTTGGTCACAGAAGGATTACCCGCTGATCGAAGTCGGTGTGCTGGAGCTCAACCGCAACCCGCTAAACTATTTCGCGGAAGTCGAGCAGGCCGCCTTCGGCCCGAGCAACATGGTACCGGGTGTCGGCTTGTCGCCGGACCGGATGCTGCAAGGTCGGGTATTCGCCTACGCTGACGCCCACCGCTACCGTGTCGGTACCAATCACCAGCAGTTGCCGGTGAATGCCCCGCGCAGCCCGGTGCACAGCTACCAGCGCGATGGTGCGATGGCCTCCGGCAGCTATGGCGGTGCCCCGAACTATGAGCCCAACAGCTACAGCGACGCGCCTAAGCAATCTCCGCGGCATGCCGAGCCGGCGCTGGCCCTGCAAGGTGCTGCCGATCGCTACGATCATCGTGAGGACAACGATTACTTCAGCCATGCCGGTGCGTTGTTCCGGCTGATGAATGCTGAGCAGCAAGCTTTGCTCATCAGCAATATCGCCGGCGCGATGACTGGGGTCAGCATGGATGTGGTGCAGCGCCAGTTGCAGTACTTCTTCAAGGCGGACCCGGCCTATGGCGAGGGGATCGCCAAGGCGTTGGGCGTGAATCTCGCCTAAGTCGAAGTGATAAGAAGAACCGCCCTCATTTGGGCGGTTTTTCAATGAATATCACTACTGTTTAACCGATTTTTTGCTTCTAATTGCGCGTTTCCCCGTGACCGCGAAGCAAAGCTGGTTCACACTATTGGCATTGACGTATTCACAGGGAGAAGCAGGGCGATGCAAGGTCACCCGGACGTAATCAACTACCTCGTCACGTTGCTGAAGGGCGAACTGGCAGCACGCGACCAGTACTTCATCCATTCGCGTATGTACGAAGACTGGGGCCTGTCCAAGCTCTACGAACGTATCAATCATGAAATGGAAGAAGAGACCCAGCACGCCGATGCCCTGATGCGCCGCATCCTCATGCTCGAAGGTACGCCGGACATGCGCGCCGATGATCTGGAAGTGGGCAGCACTGTGCCCGAGATGATCGAGGCCGACCTCAAGCTCGAGTACAAGGTGCGTGCGGCGCTGTGCAAAGGCATCGAGTTGTGCGAGCTGCACAAGGACTACATCAGCCGCGACATCCTGCGTGCGCAGTTGGCCGATACCGAGGAAGACCACACCTATTGGCTGGAGAAGCAGCAGGGGTTGATCAAGGCCATCGGCCTGGAGAACTACCTGCAGTCGCAGATGTAAAAGCTGGGCTGCTTTGCAGCCCTTTCGCGGCACGAGGCCGCTCCTACAGGACAGCGCAAACCGCGGTCTTGTAAGAGCGGCCTCGTGCCGTGAAAGGGGCGCAAAACGCCCCCGTCCTCAAGCCCGATCCCGCTCCAGCAGCGGCTTGAGGTAATGCCCGGTATAGGACTGCTTCATCTCGGCCAGTTCTTCTGGCGTACCGCAGGCAATGATCTGGCCGCCCTTGGAGCCTCCCTCCGGCCCCAGGTCCACCAACCAGTCCGCGGTCTTGATCACATCCAGGTTGTGCTCGATCACCACCACGGTATTGCCGTGGTCACGCAAGCGATGCAGCACGTCCAACAGTTGCTGGATGTCGGCGAAATGCAGGCCGGTGGTCGGCTCGTCGAGGATATACAGTGTCTTGCCGGTATCGCGCTTGGACAGTTCGCGAGACAACTTGACCCGCTGTGCCTCACCGCCTGACAGTGTTGTGGCCGACTGCCCCAGCTTGATGTAGGACAGGCCCACGTCCATCAACGTCTGCAGCTTGCGCGCCAGGGCTGGTACCGCGTCGAAGAACGCACGGGCATCCTCGATGGTCATTTCCAGCACTTCGTGGATGTTCTTGCCCTTGTATTTGATCTCCAGGGTCTCGCGGTTGTAGCGCTTGCTCTTGCACACATCGCACGGCACGTAGATATCCGGCAGGAAGTGCATCTCCACCTTGATCAGGCCATCGCCCTGGCACGCCTCGCAGCGTCCGCCCTTGACGTTGAACGAGAAGCGTCCCGGGCCGTAGCCCCGTGCGCGCGACTCCGGCACGCCGGCGAACAATTCGCGGATCGGCGTGAAGATGCCGGTGTACGTCGCCGGGTTGGAGCGCGGTGTGCGGCCGATCGGGCTCTGGTCGATGTCGACTACCTTGTCCAGGTGCTGCAGGCCGTCCAGGCTGTTGTGCGGTGCGGCCTCCAGGCTGCTGGCACCATTGAGCGCGGTGGCGGCCAGGGGGAACAGGGTATTGTTGATCAGAGTCGACTTGCCCGAGCCGGAAACCCCCGTGACGCAGGTCAGCAGGCCGATCGGGACTTCCAGGTCGACGTTCTGCAGGTTATTGCCACGGGCGCCTTTGAGCTTGAGCGCAAGCTTCTTGTTGCGCGGCGTGCGCTTGGCCGGCACGACGATCTTCTTGCGCCCGGAGAGGTACTTGCCGGTGAGCGAGTCGGGGTGGGCCATCACCTCTTCTGGCGAGCCCTCGGCAACGATCCGGCCACCATGCACGCCTGCGCCAGGGCCAATGTCGACCACGTAGTCGGCCAAGCGAATGGCATCCTCGTCATGCTCCACCACGATCACCGTGTTGCCCAGGTCGCGCAGGTGGTTCAGGGTGGCCAGCAGGCGGTCGTTGTCGCGCTGGTGCAGGCCAATGGACGGTTCATCGAGAATGTACATGACGCCCACCAGGCCGGCACCGATCTGGCTGGCCAAGCGGATTCGCTGGGCTTCGCCGCCGGACAAGGTCTCGGCGCTGCGGTCCAGGGTCAGGTAGTCCAGGCCGACATTGACCAGGAACTGCAGGCGCTCGCAGATCTCCTTGAGGATCTTCGCCGCGATCTCGCCGCGTCGACCGGTCAGGGTCAGGTCGCTGAAATAGTCGCTGGCTTCGCCGATCGGCAGGTTGGTGACTGCCGGCAGGGTTTTCTCGCCTACCCAGACGTGACGCGCTTCGCGGCGCAGGCGGGTGCCGCGGCAATCCGGGCAGGGCTGGGTGCCGAGGTATTTGGCCAGCTCCTCGCGCACGGTGGCGGACTCGGTCTCGCGGTAGCGTCGCTCCAGGTTGGGCACGATGCCCTCGAAGGGGTGCGAGCGCTTGACGATGTCGCCACGGTCGTTGAGGTACTTGAAGTCGACGCTCTGCTTGCCGCTGCCGTGCAGGATCACCTTCTGGTGTTCAGCCGACAGCTCGCCGAACGGCAGCTCGAGGCTGAACCCGTAGTGCGAGGCCAGGGAGCCGAGCATCTGGAAGTAATAGACGTTGCGTCGGTCCCAGCCGCGTATGGCGCCCTCGGCCAGGGTCAGCTCGTTGTTGACCAGGCGCTTGGTATCGAAGAACTGTTTCACGCCCAGGCCGTCGCAGGTCGGGCAGGCGCCGGCCGGGTTGTTGAAGGAGAACAGCTTCGGCTCGAGCTCGCTGATGGCATGGCCGCACACCGGGCAGGCGAAACGGGCAGAGAAGATCATCTCTTCGCCGGCCTCGTCCTCCATCGGCGCCACCAGGGCGATGCCATCGGCGAGCTTCAGCGCGGTCTCGAAGGACTCGGCCAAGCGTTGCTGCAGATCTTCGCGGACCTTGAAGCGGTCCACCACCACATCGATGCTGTGCTTCTTCTGCTTGTCCAGCTTGGGCAGTTCGTCGAGCTCGTACAGCTTGCCGTTGACCCGGGCGCGTACGAAACCTTGGGCGCGCAGTTCTTCGAACACCGCCAGGTGCTCGCCCTTGCGCTCGCGCACTACCGGCGCCAGCAGCATCAGCTTGCTGCCTTCGGGCTGGGCAAGCACCAGGTCGACCATCTGGCTGATCGTTTGCGCCTCCAGCGGAATGTCATGGTCCGGGCAGCGTGGCGTGCCGACGCGGGCATAGAGCAGGCGCAGGTAGTCGTAGATCTCGGTGATGGTGCCGACGGTGGAGCGGGGGTTGTGAGAGGTGGATTTCTGCTCGATGGAGATGGCCGGCGACAGACCCTCGATGGTATCGACGTCGGGCTTTTCCATCATGGACAGGAACTGCCGGGCGTAGGCCGACAGGGACTCCACGTAGCGACGCTGTCCCTCGGCGTACAGGGTGTCGAACGCCAGGGACGACTTGCCGGAACCGGACAGGCCGGTGATCACGATCAGCTTGTCCCGAGGCAGGGTCAGGTCGATGTTCTTCAGGTTGTGGGTGCGTGCCCCACGAATCAGGATCTTGTCCACTGCGGCCTCGCTCGGCGGGCATAAACAAAGGAGTATAAGGCGCGCTGCCAGTACGCGGCAAAGCGTCGCGTGGATGCTGTTACGCTGTCGGACTGATAGAATCGCCGCCGGTTCACACGAGGTTATTCCATGCACGACACCCACAACGAACGCATGAGTGGCAGCGAAACCCGCGCCGCAAGCGGCCTGGCCCTGGTCTTTGCCTTTCGTATGCTGGGCATGTTCATGGTTCTGCCTGTGCTGGCCACCTATGGCATGGACTTGGCCGGTGCGACCCCTGCGCTGATCGGCCTGGCCATCGGTGCCTATGGCCTGACCCAGGCCGTGCTGCAGATTCCGTTCGGGGTGATTTCCGACCGCATCGGGCGCCGCCCGGTGATTTACCTGGGCCTGGTGGTGTTCGCCCTCGGCAGCCTGCTGGCGGCCCAGGCCGATTCGATCTGGGGAGTGATCGCCGGGCGCATCCTACAAGGTGCAGGTGCCATCTCGGCGGCGGTCATGGCGCTGCTTTCCGACCTGACCCGCGAGCAGCACCGTACCAAGGCCATGGCCATGATCGGCATGAGCATCGGCCTTTCGTTCGCGGTGGCCATGGTCATAGGCCCGCTGTTGACCCGTGCCTTTGGCTTGTCAGGATTGTTCCTCGCCACTGCAGGACTTGCCCTGGTCGGCATCGCGTTGATCGCCTTCGTCGTGCCCAGCGGCCACAAGGCCTTGCAACATCGCGAGTCCGGCGTGGCGCGCCAGGCCCTGGGGCCGACCCTGCGTCATCCGGACCTTCTGCGCCTGGACGTGGGCATTTTCGTCCTGCATGCCATCCTCATGGCCAGCTTCGTCGCGCTGCCCCTGGCCTTCGTCGAGCGCGGCGGCCTGCCGAAGGAACAACATTGGTGGGTATACCTGACCGCCTTGCTGGTCTCATTTTTTGCAATGATCCCGTTCATCATCTACGGCGAGAAGAAGCGCAAGATGAAGCGTGTGCTGATCGGCGCAGTCAGCGTGCTAATGGTGGTCGAGCTGTTCTTCTGGCAATGGGCTGACAACTTGCGCGGACTGGTGACCGGCACCGTGGTATTCTTTACGGCATTCAACCTGCTGGAGGCATCGCTGCCTTCGCTGGTGAGCAAAGTGTCGCCCGCAGGCGGCAAGGGGACGGCGATGGGGGTCTATTCCACCAGCCAGTTCCTCGGTGCTGCCTTGGGAGGAATCATCGGTGGCTGGTTGTTCCAGCACGGTGGCCTGGGCATGGTGTTCCTCGGTTGCGCAGGGCTGTGTGCCGTGTGGCTGGTGACGGCCTTGAGCATGAACGAGCCGCCGTACGTGACCAGCCTGCGCATGCCGCTGACGCCGGAGGGTCTCCGGGAGGCTGGCTTGACCGAACGCCTGTTGGCCGTGCCGGGTGTGACCGACGCCGTGGTGGTGGCAGAAGAAGCCGCCATCTATATCAAACTGGATACGAAAATTTTGGACCGCGCGACCCTCGAGCGTCTGGTGAACCCAGCCGCTTCGGCGTGCGAAGCCTAGGAGAACGTTATGGCCCGTGGGGTTAACAAAGTCATTCTGGTCGGCACCTGCGGTCAGGATCCCGAAGTCCGCTACCTGCCCAACGGTAACGCCGTGACCAACCTGAGCCTGGCCACCAGCGAGCAGTGGACCGACAAGCAGTCCGGCCAGAAGGTCGAGCGTACCGAATGGCACCGCGTGGCTCTGTTCGGCAAGGTCGCTGAGATCGCCGGCGAGTACCTGCGCAAAGGTTCGCAGTGCTACATCGAAGGCAAGCTGCAGACCCGCGAGTGGGAAAAAGATGGCATCAAGCGCTATACCACCGAAATCATCGTCGACATCAACGGCACCATGCAGCTGCTCGGCGGCCGTCCGCAGAACCAGCAGGGCGGTGATCCGTACAACCAGGGTGGTGGCAACTACAACCAGGGCGGTCAGCAGCAGTACAACCAGGCCCCTCGCCAGCAGGCTCCGCGTCCGCAGCAGGCCCCGCAGCGTCCTGCACCGCAGCAGCCAGCTCCGCAGCCGGCGGCTGACTTCGACAGTTTCGATGACGATATTCCGTTCTGATTCGAACGGTTAGGCATCACGTCAGACTAGAAACCCGGAGCAACCGCTCCGGGTTTTTTCATGGTGCGCCAGGCATGGCGCGTTGCGCGCAAGCGCAACCTGCTTGGCTGTGGTGGTCGAGTGGGTGACTTGGAGGTGAAAGTCCTCTACACACCCGGCAAGGG
>NZ_JBLUPY010000038.1:0-42123 GCF_048068215.1 Pseudomonas sp. NY15372 | reverse complement strand
CAGCCAGGAAGAGTATTACCCCTTTGGCGGCACCGCAGTATGGGCTGCGCGCAATGAGGTCGAGGCCCGCTTCAAGACCGTGCGCTATTCCGGCAAAGAGCGCGATGCCACGGGGCTGTATTACTACGGGTATCGATACTACCAACCCTGGATAGGTCGATGGCTGAGCACGGATCCGGCCGGTACAGTGGACGGGCTGAATCTGTACAGAATGGTAAAAAACAATCCGGTAACGCGCCTCGACGAACAAGGGTTGATGGAAAGCAATGCCAATGAAGACGTAGGTAGTGTCGGATATAACACAGTCACGAGGAAACGACAGAAAAACAAGCAGCCCGTTGCAGAGCGCTTAATAGAGAGGCCAAGTTATGCACTGAAAGACGATGCCTCAGAGAGTCTGAAACGCTGGGTCAAGTCCAGAAATGCCCTTGCTGAAGACGCGAACACCGAGGCATATGGTAAAAGGCAGGTAAAAAAACCTGGAAGTAAAACGGAGTGGAAACCTGTATTCTTGCTCACCGGTTGGGCCGGTAAGGCAGGGGACAAATCGAAAGGCGAAGGATGGAAGCATATTAGAGAAAACCATAGTGACGATTTTAAAGAGGTGGGTGTTAGATCAGATAGAGATATGAAGGAACTCGTTATCAAAGCGGTTACCCTAGGCGAGTTGGTCGGCGAGCAAGGCAAGGCACACGGGCGTGATTCCGCCCGCCCGATCTATAAGGTCGGCTTCAAGACTCGGACACATTATATTGCCGTCAGTACCAGCCCGGATGGGAGCATCATTGGTGCCAACCCGAATGATGAAAAATACATAGAGGCAGGCCTGCTAGAGGATGTGCTTCCTTCTACGCGCCGCTTTTATAACCGAATGGGGAAGGATGGCCCACAGCGGATGGCCAATTTCATCAGCGCCGCCAAGCAAAAAAGAACATCATATTGATTCTTCCGGCCGTGCATTTTAGTCCGCTCGGACGTAGTGCCCGATGGCCGCTGTTCCTATGGTCTCCCCACTGGCGGCACCCCGCCCCCCCACGGAGACCATCATGGCCAACGACCCCACCGAGCAGGTATGCAGCGGCGAAACCTGGACCCAGTTCTGCGAGCAGTTAAGACGCAGCGGCGAGCAAATAATGCGCGCCGAGGCGCCTGCCGATGCGCAAACCCGCGCCGAAGGCTTTCGCTACCTCACGCGCCTGCTGCGCATCGCCCTGGAGATGCACTTGGAGTTCGCCGACCCGGACTTCCCAGGCTTCATCACCCCCTCCCATGAAACCGCCAAGATCGGCGCCGACAACCCCGATAACCTGTACCGCTATGCCCGCCTGAACGGTGCCCAGCGCTACCGGGTCAGCGGCCAGCGCGGCAGCGTCGCCTATTTGAGTTTCGGCACCCAGAAAGGCGGCTACGAAACCAACGGCAAGATGATCCAGACCGGCTTCATCGATGCCAACCAGTTGCAGCTGGACGCAGGCGGCAACTTCGAGATCATCCTCAGCCAACACCCACAGGCCACCGGCAATTGGTTGCGCCTGGAGCCGGAAAGCAACGCCCTGATCGTGCGCCAGACGTTCCTGAACCGCGCCACCGAGCAACCGGCTCAGCTGCGTATCGAGCGCCTGGATGGCGACCAGGTTCCCCCGCCACTTGACCCGGCCTTCCTGCAGCAAGGCCTGCAACGTGCCGCCTCGTTCGTCGAGAACACCGCGCGCCTGTTCGCCGACTGGGCCCAGGGCTACCAAGCCCATGCCAACCAGCTGCCGCCGGCCGACCAGCCGCTGTGCCAGTCGGTAGGGGGCGACCCGAACATCTTCTACTACCACTCCTACTGGGCCCTGGCCGACGACGAAGCCTTGCTGATCGAGGTGGAGCAAGTGCCTGAGTGCGATTTCTGGAACCTGCAGATCAATAACTATTGGATGGAGTCGCTGGACTACCGCTACCACCGCATCTGCCTGAACAAGCATTCGGCGCAACTGGACGCCAACGGCGGCCTGCGCATGGTGCTCAGCGCCCGGGACCCGGGCCTTGCGAATTGGCTGCAAACCGCCGACCACCCCCACGGCACCCTGTGCCTGCGCTGGGTTGGCGCGAAAACCCCGGTACACCCCACTACCCGCGTCGTGAGGCTGCACGCGCTGAAGGAGCTTGCCTGATGATCAATGAATTCGCCCCCGAACGGCTGATGGCCGAAGCCAGTGCCCGTGCCGCAGGCCTGCAGGACTTCGGCCCGGGCAACTTCCGCGAAGGCCTGGCGGTGCTGGCCGAGGCGCTGGAGCATGAGGCTCGGTTGTCCGTGGCCGGGCGCGCGATGCTGCGCGAAAAGCTGCTGGCGCAACTGGTCAACCGCCTGGTGGTGGAGGACCATTGCACGCGCTACCCGCAGATCCTCGAACAGCCCATCGACGACCCATTGGTGATCGTCGGCCTGCCGCGTACCGGCACCACCTTGTTGCAACGTACCCTGGCGGTCGACCCGCAGTTCAGCAAAGCCTTGTGGTGGGAGACACGCTACCCGGCGCCCCTTCCCGGCGAGGACCCCGCCTGCCCCGAGGCACGCATCCTGAAGGCGCGTGCCGAAGTCGCATCGATGGTCGAGTTCCTGCCGCAATTGCTGGCCATCCACCCGCTGGACGCCGAGCAGGCCGATGAAGAGTTCATGCTGATGGAGCACAGCTTCCTTTGTGCCATGGACTCCTATGTCAACGTGCCCAGCTACACCGCCTGGCTCGACCGCCAGGACCAGACCCAGGTCTACCAGTACCTCAAGCGCTGCCTGCAGTTCCTGCAGTGGCAGCAGGGGCTGCGGGGTGTCGCCCCAGGCCGGCGCTGGCTGCTCAAGAGCCCGCAGCATCTGCATACCCTGGAGCTCCTGTTCAAGGTATTCCCGGGCGCCCAGGTCATCCTCACCCACCGCGAGCCGGCCAGCACCATCCCATCGCTGGCCAGCTTCATCCATACCCTGTGGCAACTGTACAGCGATCATGCCGACGCCGAGGCCGTGGGTGAGCAGTGGAACCGCCGCATGGCGCGCGCCATGCGCCATGCCATGGCCGTGCGGGAAACCCTGCCCGAAGGGCGGGTACTGGATATCCATTTCGAGGACACCGTGGGCCAGCCGTTGGCTGTGGTCGAGCGCATCTACCAGTTCGCCGGCCTGCAGCTGAGCGCCACGGCACGTGACGCGATCGTTCGCTGGCTGGCCGACAATGGCCGCGAGAAGCGCGCCAGCCACCAGTACAGCCCCGAACGCTTTGGCCTGAGCGAGGCCATCCTGCAGCGCGACTATGCCGAGTACCGTTCCCGTCACCTGCGGGCCAACGCCTGACACCACAACAACAAGAAGGAAAACCACCATGCTATTGAAAGACAAGGTCGTGATGATCTCCGGGATAGGCCCGGGCCTGGGTATCAAGCTGGCCCTGGAGGCTGCGCACCAAGGCGCTCGCGCCCTGGCCATCTGCGCCCGCAGCGCCGAGCGGCTGGAGCAGGCGCGTACCCGCATTCTCGCCCTGGGCCATGAATGCCAGGTGCTGTGCGTGCCGACCGATATCACCGACACCACTGCCTGTGCGCATTTCGCCAAGGCCACCTTGGAGGCATTCGGACGCATCGACGCGCTGGTCAACAGTGCGTTCTCCCACGGCGGCTTCCAGGCCGTGGACGAGGCCGACAACGCGCCACTGCGCGAGGCCCTGGAGGTCAACCTGCTGGGGTCGCTGAACATGTCGCGGGCGGTGTTGCCGGCCATGCGCGAACAGGGCGAGGGCGCCATTGTCATGATCAACACCCTGGGCGTGCGCAAGCCCTACCAGGGCGGCGCGGCCTATTCGGCGTCCAAGGCTGCGCTCACCGCCAGCGTGCGCTACCTGGCCAGCGAACAGGCGGTGCACGGCATCCGCGTCAATGCCCTGGCGTGTGGCTGGATGTGGGGCGAGCCGGTGCAGGCAGTGGTACGCCAGAGCGCCGAAGCCCGGGGCATCAGCGAGGCGCAGGCCAAGGCCGAATTCAGCGCCAGCATCCCTGGCGGGCGCATGCGCACCGACGACGAGTGTGCCCGTGCAGCGCTGTTCCTGGCATCGGATTACGCCAGCGCGATCAACGGTGCGCAGCTCGATGCCAATGGCGGCGAACTGATGAGCTGAGGGCACCGCCATGATCGATCATTGTGCTTTCAATGGCGACGCCGATGGCCTGTGCGCCCTGCAGCAACTGCGCCTGGCCGGCGAGCTCGACCCGGCGGTGCGCCTGGTCAGCGGGGTCAAGCGCGACATCACGCTGCTGCGACGGGTGCAGGCAGGGCCCGGCGAACGGGTGACCGTGCTCGACATCGCCCACGAACAAAATCGCGAAGACGTCCAGCGCCTGCTCGCCGATGGCGTCCAGGTGCGCTATTTCG
Source organism: Pseudomonas sp. NY15372 (assembly GCF_048068215.1). NCBI lineage: Bacteria > Pseudomonadati > Pseudomonadota > Gammaproteobacteria > Pseudomonadales > Pseudomonadaceae > Pseudomonas > Pseudomonas sp. NY15372. Next base: position 37,724 of record NZ_JBLUPY010000038.1, on the reverse strand, counting down.
ACCATCACTTCCCAGGCGAACTGCCCGAGCACCCGGCCTTCGAGGCGCATATCGATACCGCCGCCCACGTGTGCACCAGCTTGCTGGTCGATGCCTGGTTGCAGGGTAGGGCGCACCGTTGGGCGGTGGTCGCGGCCTTTGGCGATGGCATGCCGGGGCCGGCCAGGGCACTGGCCGAGCGCCATGGGTTGCTCGAGGCGGATGTAGCGGCCCTGGCGGAGTTGGGCCAGTTGCTCAACTACAACGCCTATGGCGACAGTCTGGCCGACCTGCATTTCGAACCGCTGGCCCTGGCCGAGCAACTGCGGCCCTATGCCGACCCGTTGGACTTCATGCGCGATAGCGAGACTTTCGCGGTGCTGCGCGCGGGGTACGCAGCCGACATGGCCGCCGCCGAGGGGTTGACGCCCTGGCGCGAGGGGGCGGGCATGCGCCTGTTCCGTCTGCCGGCGCAGGCGTGGGCCCGTCGGGTCAGCGGCGTGCTGGCCAACAGCCTTGCCGCGGCCGCGCCAGGGCGCGCGCTGGGGTTGTTGAGTGCCAAGCCCGATGGTGACTGGATGTTCAGCCTGCGGGTGCCGGAGGGTGCGGTATGGTCTGCCGATGCATTTTGCAGGCAATTCCCCAGTGGCGGTGGACGCGTTCGTGCGGCTGGCATCAATCGGCTGGGCGTAGAGCAACTGCCTGAGCTTGCGGATCGGTTGGTGGCTTGTTACCCCGGTTGAGCCAAACCCAGGGCATGAAGCCCTCGAGACAAGAACGCCCCGGGCCGGCCAGCCTGGGGCGTTCTTGTTCCAGGTTGGAAATTGCCGGGGGCCCCTTTCGCAGCTGAGCGGCCTTGCGCCGCGAAAGGGCTGCAACGCAGCCCCACGATCCCCAGGCAAAAGAAAACCCCCGGCCTTTCGGGCCGGGGGCTTAGGCTGGAGAGGTTTAGCGCGTACCCAGCTTGCGCAGGTTGCCTGGGGTGAATTCGTCAGGCCCGAAGTTGCTAGCGTTGAGCTTGGCCGGCTTCTGGTCGTCGAGCAAGCGGTCGACCATGTACGACCCAGCGATCAGGTCGTGATACAGCCCCAGGCGCGCATGGAAGCGCTGGATGTCATAGGCATACACCGAAGTCTGCATGTTGGTGCGCCACAGCTGCCCACGGGAATCGTAGTTGTCCGCCAGGGTCGCGGCCCAGCTGTCCTCGTCGATGTAGAACGTACGCTTGGCATAGATATGCCGGGCGCTCGGCTTGAGGGTCGCCTGCAGCACCCAGACACGGTGCTTCTCGTAGCGCATCAGGTCCGGGTTGATGTGGCCGGCGGCATTGATGATGTCGGCCTGGGTCACGTCCGGGCTGTCGATCTTGTAGTTGTTGTAGGGGATGTAGACTTCTTTCTTGCCGACGATCTTCCAGTCGTAGCGGTCGGTCGCACCGTTGAACAGGCGGTCTTCGTCATAGACACGGAAACCACCTGCCCCAGTCGGGGAGTCATAGCCAACCGTCGGTGCACGGCGCACACGGCGCTGGCCAGGGGTGTATTGCCAGGCCTGGCGCGGCTGGGCGGCCGCGCTGATGAACTCATGGCCGACCACGATCTCGCCTTTCTTGCGCACCGGCTCCAGCGTCGTGAGCAGGAAGTCGGTGAATACGCCATTGGTGCTCTGCGCGTTCTGCTTGGGGTCCGACCACAGCGAATAGATCTTGTAGTTGACCTTCTCCAGCACGCGGTTGTTGTCGGCGTATACCACCACCTGGTTGTAGTTGGCCTCCTCGGTGACCGCACGGGCCTGCATGGTGTGGTTGAGGATCAGCTCGTTGCCGTTCTTGGGCACCGGGAACGGCGAGGCGCCGAAGGCATCCAGGGCATCGTTGCCGTCACTGCTGAGCTTGGCGGTCTGGGCGTTGCGGGCGATTGCCGCCTCGGTCTGCGGGTCGACGCGGAAATCCCGGTGGCTGGGGTAGACCGGCATCTTGAAGGAATTCGGGTAGCGCTTGAACAGCGCCTTCTGGCCGTCGGTGAGGTTGGCGGCGTACTGGTCCATGTTCTGCGCGGTGATGACGAACAGCGGTTTTTCGTTGGCGTACGGGTCTGGGTAGGGCGTGCCGGGGCCGGCGAACTTCACTTGGGGCGGCGTGCCGCGCCATTTACCGGTCCAGGCCGGGATGCTGCCGTCGGCGTTGCCAGCGCGCTCGGCGCCCATCGGGGTCAGGTCCGGGCCCAAGGTCGTGGCGTCAGTGCCACTGACATTGGCCTGCAAAGCCAGGCTGCTGCCGAGCAGGGCGATCGCGAGCGTGGTACGCAACCAGGGGTGCTTGAGATCAGACATTTCGGTGATCCTCCGTCAGGGCTTTTAGAAGCGGTACTTGAAGTTGAGCGCGATGTTGTCGCGGTCGGCCCAGGGCGAATTGTTGGCGTTGCCCAGGTACGCGCTGTACAGCGCCTCGACCGTGAAGTTGCCGAGGTAGCGCCAGGTGGTGCCGATGCTGGCACGGTCGTCGCCCTGGCCGTAGTTGATCGAGCCGGTCAAGGCGCTGTCGTGCTGGGCGGCAGTGCTGAAGTTGATCGGCACCGACATGTCCCAGCCACTGAACACGTCGTTGTAGTCAAGGTTGACCTGCACCGTGTAGCCCCAGGCGTCACGGTCGCCCACCAGCGAATCGGTGCCGGGCAGGGAGAAGCCAGGCGCCAGGGTCAGCGGATCGGAGGTGTCGTTGTCGAGCACGGTGTTGTAGATCAGTTCGCCGGTCAGGGTGGTGTTGTCGGCAAAGGCGCTGGGGCCGAACACATGGATCGCCGAAACCTGCGCCTGCAAGGTCTTGGCCCTGACGGCGCTGGAGAAGCCGTTGTCGACCATCACCGGCTGGCCGTCGCGGTAGCTCACTTCACCGGCCAGGCTGGTGTCGCCCAGCACGGTGGCGAAGCTTGCGCCGTACAGGTCGATGTTGTCGAAGTATCGGGCGCGGTAGAAGCCCAGGTCGCTCTGGAAGTCCAGGGTCGGGGTCTTGTCGTGGTAGCGCACGTAGTACAGGCCGAACTCGGTGTTGTTCAGCGAGGCCGCGCTATAGCGCAGCGCCAGGCCATACTGGCCGCTGTCGCTGGGCTCGTCGTCCTTCAGGCGCTTGACGAAGCCGCTGGCATCGCTGTAACCACCGCGGTCGATGTAGTCGGTGGTGGAGAAGTAGCTGCCCACGCCGAACAGGTCGGTCTTCTCCCACTTGTACTGGTAGTAGGCTTCTACATCCAGCTCGTCGGTGAGGCTCAACTGGCCGAAAACCTGGCCCACCGGCAGCAGCACTTCCTTGACCTCGACGCCCGGGGTGGTCGCCTTGGTCGCGTCCACCGGGCTCTGGGCCCCGGAGACGCCGGGGTAGAACAGGCTTTCACCCCAGCTCACCACCTGGTCGCCCACGCGCAGGTTCAGGTTGTGCCCGGCCATGTCCCAGGTGCCGTAGGCATAGGCATCGAGCAGGCGCAGGTCGTCGCGGTGTTGGTCGATGGTGTCCTTGGAGAAGCGGTCGGGGCGGCTGCACACGCCGCTGGCGAAGCAGTTGGAGGTACCGGTGTCGTTGTCGTTGCCACGGTCATAGACGCGGTCATAGAAACCCGATGCCCGCATGAACAGGCCGTAGTTCTCGCGCCAGTGCAGGTTGGCTTCGGTGAGGAAGCCCACCCGGTCGGTGATCAGGCTGCCTCGGTCGAATGCGTTGTCGCCATCGTTGCCGTCGGCGTTGGCCACCAGCTTGTGGTCGCGCTTCTCGGTACGCCAGGCAAGGCTGTAGCTCAGGGTCGTGTCCCAATCAACGCTCAGGTCGTCGCTGGGCTGGAAGGACAAGGCACTGGCCTGCTGGCTGAGGCCGCCGGCCAACAGCAACAGGGAAAGACGCACGTACGTGTTAACAGGGTGGGGGGCGATTGTTGTTTTTATCATTGTCGTCCTCATGCGCGGGCATTGCCTGCCCGACCGACGTTCCGGTTTTGGGAGGTGGAGCAGGGCCGACTATGGGACGCAGCCTTGGCAGCAACATCGTCCAAGTGGACTACGCGTAGCAGCCCGTGACCCGGTAGTCCCATTGGACGATGCCGGGTCACAGGGGGCGCCGGACAATCCTTCAGGCGCCCCGGCCGCCTTCTTCGGCGTGGGCCGTGGTTCTGTCTGCCCCGAGGAGGTCCGCATGATCAGGTGGGACGAATGTTGCGATGTGCTGGTGATCGGGTCGGGGGCCGGCGGCATGACCGCAGCCCTGCGTGCCCATGACCTGGGCCTCGATACGCTGGTGATCGAGAAGAGCGAGCAGTACGGCGGCACCTCGGCCGTGTCCGGCGGCGGTATCTGGATCCCCGACAACCACCGCATTCGCGCGCTGGGAGGCGAAGACAGCCGGGCCGAGGCGGTGGCCTACCTCAAGGCGGTGACCCACGGCGAGGTCGACGATGGGCGTATCGAGGCCTATGTCGAGCATGCCAGGGCCATGGTCGAATACCTCGAACGCGACACCCGCGTGCGCTTCGAAGCCCAGGCCCAGTACACCGACTATTACCCCCATATGCCCGGCGGCAAGCCCGGCTATCGCTCCATGGACCCGCTGCCCTTCGACGCCGCGGCCCTGGGCGAGGAATTCCTGCGCATGCGCGCGCCATCGCCTGGCACCTTGATGATGGGCCGCATGGCCATGACCATGAAGGAAGCCCGGGTGCTGCTGTGCCGCGGCAAGGGCTGGCTGGGCCTGACCGCCAAGGTGCTGTGGCGCTACTGGCGTGACCGCGAGGGGCGCAAGCTGTCGCGGCGTGACCGCTTCCTGACCCTGGGCAATGCCCTGGTCGGTGCGCTGCGTTGCTCCTTGCTCGACCGTGGCGTGCCGCTGTGGCTGAACTGCCAGCTCGAGCGACTGCTGATCGTCGGTGAACGCATCGGCGGTGCCCGCGTGTTGCGTGACGGGCAATGGCTGAACATCAAGGCGCGTCACGGCGTGATCATCGCGGCCGGTGGGTTCGAGCGTAACCAGGCGATGCGTACGCAGCACCACCCGCAACCTTCACAGGCCCAGTGGAGCGCGACCCCGCCGTGCAACACCGGCGATGGCATCCGTGCAGCCCAGGCCGTGGGCGCCAGTACGGCGCTGATGGCACACAGTTGGTGGGCACCCACGGTGCAGGTGCCGGGCGAGGAAAAACAGCGTGCGCTATTCATCGAGCGCAACCTGCCCGGTTGCATCCTGGTCGACTCTGCGGGCGAGCGTTTCGTCAACGAAGGCGCGCCCTACAGCGACATCGTCTACGCCATGTACCGGCACAACCGCGAAGGCGCCACCAGCGTGCCGTGCTGGCTGGTGTTCGATGCCGACTACCGGCGCAAATACCCCTGCGGGCCGTTGCTGCCAGGCTATGCCCAGCCCGACTGGCGCTTGCCCGAACACCTGCGCAAGGTGCTGCACAAGGCCGACGACCTCGGCGCCCTGGCGGCGCTGATCGGGGTCGACGGCGCGGGCCTTGGCCGCACCGTGGCGCGCTTCAACGCCATGGCGGTGTGCGGGCGTGACGATGACTTCGGCAAGGGCGAGTCGCTGTTCGACCGCTACTACGGCGACCCCGGCGTGCAGCCCAACCCGTGCCTGGCCCCGCTGCACAAGGCGCCGTTCTATGCGGTGCGGGTGGATGCCGGCGACATCGGCACCAAGGGCGGCCTGCTCACCACCGCTCATGCCCAGGTGCTGCACCAGGACGGTAAGCCGATCCAGGGCCTGTATGCCATCGGCAACAGCGCCGCCTCGATGATGGGCCGGACCTACCCCGGTGCCGGCGCCACCCTGGGCCCTGCCATGACCTTTGGTTACCTGGCGGCCGAGCATATCCGTGCCGACAGCCAACAACGTCAAGGTCCGTCGACCTTGGCCCTCACCGGGAGGTAAGCATGCAGACAGATATGCCACAGATCGCATTGGTAACCGGCGCCAGCCGAGGGGTCGGGCGCGGTATTGCCTTGGCCCTGGGCGAGGCTGGCATGACCGTGTACGTCACCGGCAGGCAGCAGGGGCAGGGCGGTTCGACGCTCTACGGCCAGGCCTTGGAGGGCGACCTGCAGGGTACGGCGGCGGCCATCGATGCGGCCGGGGGGCGCGGTATCGCCGTGGCCTGCGATCATGGTGACGATGAGCAGATCCGCGCGCTGTTCGAGCGCATCGACCGTGAATGCGGGAAGCTGGACCTGCTGGTGAACAACGTCGCCCATATCCACGACCAGTTGATCGAGCCGGGCCCGTTCTGGGAAAAGCCTCTGTCGCTGGTGCGCATCCTCGATGTCGGCCTGCGCTCGGCGTATGTCGCCAGCTACCATGCAGCGCCTTTGTTGCTGCGCAGCGGGCGCGCGCTGGTGTGCTTCACCTCGTCCTTCGGTGCCGGCTGCTACATGCACGGCCCGGCCTATGGGGCGCAGAAGGCCGGTAGCGACAAGCTGGCGGCGGACATGGCCATCGATTTCGAAGGGCGAGGGGTCGCCGCGGTGTCGTTGTGGCTGGGCCCGCAATTGACCGAACGTACACGCATCGCCGGGGAGCAGCATGGCGAGCAGTACCGGGCGTTCCTGGAAAATGCCGAGACGCCGCAGTTCAACGGGCGCTTGATCCATGCCTTACTCAATGACCCGCAGTTGGCCGACTACAGTGGGCAGACGCTGATCAGCGCCGAAATCGCGCCGCGTTATGGCATCACCGAGGCGGGCGGGCGCCAGCCGCCGTCACACCGCGCCATGCTGGGTGAGCCACGCCAGCAGCATCCGGCTCGAGTCATCTGACCGGGCCTTGCGGCCCTATCGCCGGCAAGCCGGCTCCCACAGTCTGAAACAGCGCAGGACAGGTGGGAGCCGGCTTGCCGGCGATAGGGCCAGTACAGACAACACCAGATCGGGGCGCCATAGCGCCCCCGTCATTCACGCCCACTCGCGCAATACCTGCTTGGCCACCTTCCCGGTGGCATTGAGCGGCATGCTGTCGAGCACCCGAACCCGCCGCGGCACCTTGTAGTTGGCCATTTGCTCGCGGCACCAGGCCAGGAAAACCGCCTCGTCGATACGCTGCCCCGGTACCGGCAACAGGAACGCCATGGCCACCTCGCCCAGGCGCTCGTCGGCAATACCGATCACCGCCGCCTGAGCGACACCTGGGTAACGCACCAGTGTCTGCTCGATCTCCGCCGGGTAGACGTTGAACCCGCCGGTGATGAACATGTCCTTCAACCGATCGGTGATGCGCAGGTAGCCGTGTTCATCGAGCACGCCCACGTCCCCGGTATGCAACCACCCCCGGGCGTCGATCGCCTCGGCGGTGGCCTTCGGGTCGTCCAGGTAGCCGCGCATCAGGTTGTAGCCGCGCACCAGCACCTCGCCCGGTTGGTTGGCCGGCACCGGCTGCCCCTGCGGGTCGACGCAGCGCACTTCCACGTCCGGCATTGCTCGCCCGCAGGTGGTGGCGACCCGTTCGGCGCTGTCGCCGGCACGGCAGATGGTGACGAAGCCGCAGGCCTCGGTCAGGCCGTAGGCGGTGACGATGGTGGCAAAGCCCAACTCGCTGCCCATGCGCCGGATCATCTCCACCGGGATCGACGCCGCGCCGGTCACGGCGATGCGCAACGAGCCCAGGTCGTACTCGGCCCGTTGCGGGTGGGCCAGCAGTGACTGGTACAAGGTAGGCGGGCCGGGCAACACGTTGATGCCCTCGCGCTGGATGCAGTCGAGCAGGGCCTGGGTGTCGAACACCTGCTGCGGCAACAGGGTGCAACCGCGCATCAGGGCCGCCACCCAGCCGGCCTTGTAGCCAAAGGAGTGGAAGAACGGGTTGACGATCAGGTAGCGGTCCCCCGCCTGCAGCCCGACGATCGCGCTCCAGTCGCGCACCACCCGCAGGTTCTGGCCATGGCTGCTCATCACGCCCTTGGGTTTGCCCGAGGTGCCGGAGGTGAACAGCAGGTCCGACAGGGTGTCGCCGTTCACCCGCTGTTCACGTTCAGCCAGCTGAGCCTCGCTCACCTGGCCCGCCAGGGCGAGGAAGTCGTCCCAGGCCAGGCCGTCGGCCACCTCGCCCTGGGGGCGCAGGTGAATGACCTGGCGCAGCGCGGGCAGCGTCTGGTCGGCGAGCATGGCTGGGTAGTCGGTGTCGAGGAAGCGGCTGATGCAGAACAGTACGCAGGTGTCGCTGTCGCGCAGCACTTGGGCCGCTTCGGCACCTTTCATGCGGGTATTGAGCGGCACCAGGGTGGCGCCGACGCTGTGCAGGGCACCGGCGGCGACGATCCATTCCCAGAGGTTGGGCGCCCACACCGCCACCCGCGCCGCCACCGGCACATCCAGGGCCAGCAGGGCGCGCGCCGCCTGGCGGCGCAACTGGTCCAGGCGCTGGTAGCTGATGGGTTGGCCGGTGTCTTCGATGGCTGGGCGTTCGCCATAGGTCTGGGCGGCCAGGGCGAACAGTTGCGGGAAGGTCTGGGCGTTTTCCACGGACGGCATGTGGCCTCCTCAGGCAGAGGATCGATGAACGAAGGGGAGGGCCGGGCACCGGGCCCGGCCGAATGGATCAGACGCTGGGCGGGGCGAAGCGGCGGCCGGCGGAGAAGCCGCCATCCACAGCGATCATCTGCCCGCTGACGAAGGACGCTTCGTCCGAGGCGAGGAACAGCGCGACATTGGCCACTTCCTCCGGCTGGCCGGAGCGGCTGAGCATGTGCTGCGAAGCGAAGAAGTCATGGAACGCCTGCTGTTCGCGGACCATGCTGGTCATCGGCGTTTCGATCAGGCCTGGGCACAGGCCGTTGACGCGGATGTTGGCGTGGCCGTAGTCGATGGCCATGCTGCGGGTCAGCTGGTTGATCCCGCCCTTGGAGACGTTGTAGGCGACGTTGCCGTCGCAGCCCTGCAGGCCGAAGATCGAGCCGATGTTGATGATCGAGCCGCTGCGCTGGGCCTGCATCTGCCCCAGCACGTATTTGCTGGTGAGCATGCTGCCGGTCAGGTTGATGTCCAAGACCCGCTGCCAGTCGGCGGTGCTGGCGCTGGTGACGCTGCCTTGGCTGGCGACGCCGGCGGCGTTGACCAGCACGTCGAGGCGGCCGAAGCGCTGGATGACTTCGGCCATCACCTGTTGCACCTGCTGTTCGTTGCGTACATCCAGATTCATGAACAGGCCGGGGAAGTCCGCAGGTGCCTGGCCGACATCCAGCCCGACCACCTGGGCGCCTTCGGCGCTGAAACGACGCACGCAGGCCAGGCCGATGCCCGACGCACCGCCGGTGACCACCGCGACCTTGTTTTGCAAACGAGCCATATTCGAACCTCTGTCCTTTTATTGTTGTGGAGCTGCTGCTGTGGCGAGTCTACCTGCAATGGTGGTGGGCTGGATCGTCTGTAGGGACTATGCCAGTCCGCGAGGGCCCAATCGCGGGACAAGCCCGGGACAAGCCCGCTCCAGGTATGTCTGCAAGCCCTGAGGCAGCGGGGTACCTGTAGGCGCGGGCTGCAACGCAACCCCGCTCGATCTCAAACCGGAAACTTCAATCGCACCCGCGCCCCTTGCGGGTGCCCTTGGCATGCCAAAGTCCACCCGGCCTCGAGCTCCGCCTTGCTGAGCACATCGTTGCGCGCCAGCTGCGCCTGGCCTTCCTCCACGGTGCACATGCACGCCCCACAGAACCCTTCCTCGCAGGAAAACGGCACATCCAGCCCGGCCGCCTTGCAGCTTTGCAGCAAGGTATCCCCTGGGCGCGGCACGATCTCGTGGGTCACGCCATCGAGTTCCACCATGAGCAGCTCGCACCCTGCACCTTCGACCTGTACCGGCACGGCCGCTTGGCTGTCCGGGTCGGGTGGCGAGACGAAGCGCTCCACATGGATGGCATCACGTGCTTCGCCCAAGGCCAGCAGGGTTCCTTCCACGGTGTCCATGAACGGCCCCGGCCCGCAGATGAAGTAGTCCGCGCCGCGCCAATGGCGTACCAGCTGACGCACCTGCGCGGCATCGACGAAGCCCTGCACCGAGTCCAGCACATGCACCACCTGCAACTGCTCTGGGTGCGCCTTGGCGAGGGCGCGCAGCTCGTCGCGGAAGATCACCGAGGCTTCGTCGCGGTTGGCATATACCAGCAACACCGGGCGTTGGCCGCTGTGCAACACGGCCTTGAGCAGGGAAAACACCGGCGTGATACCGGAGCCACCGCCGAACAGCACCAGGGGCCGGCTGGCGTCGGCAGCCTGGCGCGGGTCGATGCAGAAATGCCCGGCTGGTGGCAGTACCTCGAGCCAGTCGCCGACCTGCACGTGCTGGTTCATCCAGTTGGATACCCGGCCACCCTCGACCCGCTTGATGGTCACCTTGGGCCGGGCGTCGGTCCAGGGTGAGCTGGACATCGAGTAGCAGCGGGTCAGGCGTTTGCCGTCCACCGTCACCCGAAAGCTCAGGAACTGCCCCGGTTTGTAGGCGAAGCGCCCACGCAGCGCCTCGGGCACGTCGAATACCAGCGAGCGTGCATCGGCGGTCTCGTCGATCACCGCGCACACCTGCAGGCGCAAGTCGCTGGCAGGGGATGCGCTGGCCCGGGCCTGGTCTGCAGCAGCCTGGATGCTCATGTCAGATGCCACTGATCAGTTGCGCATTGTCCACCCGCAGTTCTGCGCCGTTGACGAAGCGGGACTCGTCGCTGGCCAGGAACAGCACCACATTGGCAATGTCGCGCGGGGCGCACATGCGGTTCATCGGGTCCTGGTCGAGCAGCTCCTGGGGAATCGGCTGGCCGCCGGCCAGGGCCTGGGTCATCGGTGTGTTGACGCCATCCGGGTGCACGCTGTTGCAGCGGATGCGGTAGCCCTGCTGCTTGCAGTGCAGGGCGATGGAGCGGGTCATGGCCGCCACCGCGCCCTTGGAGGCGGAGTAGGCGCAGAACATCGGCATGGCGCCGAGGGCTGCGACCGACGACATGTTGATGATCGAGCCGCCGCCGGTCTTCTTCATGGCCTCGATGGCGTACTTACACCCCAGGAAGTAGCCATCGCCGTTGATCTTCTGCACCTTCTGCCACAGCTCAAGGCTGGTGTCCTCGATGGTGCCGGTGGCCAGGATGGCGGCATTGTTGACCAGCACATCGAGGCGGCCGAAGTGTTCCAGGGTGGTGGCGATCACCCGCTGCCAGTCGCTTTCGCTGGCGATGTCGTGGCGGATGAACAGCGCGTTCTCGCCGATCTCGGCAGCGGCCTGGCGGCCGGCTTCCTCGTTCAGGTCGGTGAGCACCACCCGGGCGCCCTCGCGGGCCAGCAGCAGGGCATCTTCGCGGCCGATGCCGCTGGCGGCGCCGGTGACCAGGCAGACCTTGCCTTCTACACGTTGCATGGTTGTTCTCCTTGTGGGGCTCGGTGGCTGGCGGCCACGCCAGCCACATGGGCTGCGGCGCGCCGGCCGGAAAAGACGCAATCGGCCAGGGACAGGCCGGAAACGTAGAGGTTGGAGGCCACGCCCACGGCGCAGCGGCCGGCCGCGTACAAACCATCGATGGTCTGGCCTTGCGGGTCGAGTACCTGGCCGCTTTGTTCGCACACCCGCAGCCCGCCCAGGGTCAGGGTTGGGCAGGGGTACAGGCGGCTGTCGTAGGACAGGTCCAGGCAGTACCAGGGGCCTTGGCCCAGGTCATGGAGCATGGATGCGGACTTGCCGTGCGGGTCGGCGAGCTCGCCGTGAGCGGCGCGGTTGTAGGCGTCGATGCTGCGGCGCAAGGCCTCGACGGGCAGCCGGCAGCGCTGGGCCAGCTGCTCGAGGGTGTTGCCACGGCGGCAGTTGAACAGCAGGTTGAGCAGCACTGGCAGGCGCTGGAACGACCACACCTTGCCCGGCCCGACCTGCTGCAATGCCTGGTTGCGCAAGCTGCGGTCGAGAATCAGCAAGGCGCGACCGTCCTGCTCCTCGACCATGGCATGGCCCAGGGTGGCGCCGTACAGCTCTTCATTGCAGTAGCGCTCGCCCCGGGCGTTGACGATCATGCCTTTGGCCCAGGCCATCGGCGGGTTGATGAAGCGCCAGGCACTGACCTTGTCCATACGCCCCAGGCTGGCGCCTACGCTGCGGCCCAGTTCGATGCCGCTGCCGTCGCAGCCGCTGCTGCCCAGGGGCAGGCCGGCGAGGTAGCGCGGGGCATGCTCGCCGAGCAATCGGCGGTTGAACACGAAGCCGCCGCTGGCCAACAGCACGCCGTGATCGGCACGCACCAGCAGGGGTAGGGCGTGTTGTTGTTCGATGCGGTGCATGCGTGCGCGCAGCCGCGCGGAAACCGCTGGGGCGTACATGTGCACCGCCGCTGCCCAGCGCGTCAGGCGCGCATGTTGGCGCGCGGCGCGGCTGCCTGCGGGCAGTTGCCAGGCTTCGACGCCCAGTACCTGGCCTTCTCGGTCGACCACCAGGCGTCGTACCTGGCACTGGGTACGCACGCGTACGCCGCGGCGCCGGGCGCTGTCGGCCAAGGCACGGAACAGGGCCGAGCCGGACATGCCGGTGCCCTTGGTCCGATGGCCACGAGGGGCCGGAGCGGCATCCACGGCGTAGGCCGGCACCGCCTCGTTGCCTGAGTAGTACAGGTAGTAGCTGTCGCTGGGGTAGGAAGTCTTGTGCGGCGCCATGCTGCCTTCGAACACCGCACCCTGGCGCTCCAGCCAGGCCAACTGCTCCAGGCTGGCATCGCAGAAGGTGCGCAGGGTCTGTTCGCTCACTGCGTCGCCGACCTCCTTGCGCAGGTACTCGAACATCGCCTCGCTGCTGTCCGTATAACCGGCCTGCAGCTGTTGCGGCGTGCCACCGCCGGCATACACCACGCCGCCGCTCAGGGCCGTGGCGCCGCCGCCAGCGAAGCGCTCCAAGGCCAGTACCGAAAGGCCACGGCTGGCGGCCTCGATGGCGGCGCAGGCCCCGGCCCCGCCGAAGCCCACCACCACCAGGTCGGCGCGCTGCTGCCATTGCAATTGCTCGGCACTGTCGACGCGAAGCGGTGCCTGCACCGCTTGCAAGGTCATGGCTGCGCCTCAGCTGACGCTGGCCGCAAGGGGCACAGGTTTGGCAGTGGTGGTGTAGTGCCCGTCCAGGTACACCAGCGGGGTGATGGTCGGGGTAGTGTGAATGCGCAGGATACGGCCGATGAAGACGGTGTGGGTGCCGTAGGCGAACTGGCCGTCCTGGCGACAGAGGATCGACGACTGGGCATCGGCCAGGTAAGGGATGCCTTCGTCGCTGGTCAGCCACTGACCCTGGCCGAAGCGCGCTTCGCCCTTGATGCTGCCGCTGCACAGGTGTGCCAGGTGCTGCTGCTCCAGGCCCAGGATGTTCACGCAGAAGCTTGCGCCGGCGGCCAGCGCCGCGTGCGGTGAAGCGCTCTGGTTGACGCAGATCAGCAGCGATGGCGGCTCGGTGCTCAGCGAGTCCACCGCGGTGGCGGCCATGGCGAAACGCTGGCTGCCGTCGCTGGTGCTGATGATGGTCACCGACTTGGCCAGGCGGCGCATGGCCTGGAGCATGTCGGCTTTCAAATTATTGTTGTCGTTCATCGCACGCCCTCGGTTTGGCTGTTTCAGTGCGATGGATTCTTGCAACGCTGACAAGCCCCAACATCGTCCAACGGGACTAGTCAATGCGCACCCGACATGGTCCGTTTGAGGGATGCCGCGCCCGATTCACCTTGTTGCAATGCCTACGGTGGAGGCATGGCGCCTCTCTCGCACGCCCCGGGGAACGGGGCGACCAGAGGAGAACAACAAGATGAATCAAGACCTCATGCGTCAACAGTTGCGCCAGCGCGCCCGTGAGCTGGTGCCCGTGCTGCGCGAGCGCGCAGAACAAGCCGCGCAGATGGGCCGCCTGCCGGAGCAGACCATCGCCGACTTCCACGAGGCGGGCTTCTTCCGCATCCTCCAGCCGGCCCGTTGGCAGGGGCTGGAGCTCGAGCCGAAGGACTTCTTCGAGGTGCAGATGATCCTCGCCGAAGGCTGCATGTCCTCGGCCTGGGTGCTGGGTGTGGTGGCCATCCACAACTGGCAGCTGGCGCTGTTCGACGATCGCGCCGCGCAGGACGTGTGGGGCCAGGACAGCAGCGTGCTGATCTCCTCTTCCTACATGCCGGTGGGGAAAGTCGAGCGGGTCGAGGGCGGTTTCCGCCTGAGCGGGCGCTGGGGCTTCTCCTCGGGCAGCAAGCATTGCCAGTGGGCCTTCCTCGGCGCCATGGTGCCGCCGGCCGAGCCGGGCGGTGCACCGGACTACCGCACCTTCCTGGTGCCGCGCGCCGACTATCAGATCATCGACAACTGGAACGTGATGGGCCTGGAGGGCACCGGCTCCCACGATGTGCTGGTCGAAGGCGCCTTCGTTCCGGAATACCGCACTCACCGCGCCGCCGATGGCTTCATGCAGCAGAGCCCGGGCAACGCGGTCAACACCTCGGCGCTGTACCGCCTGCCGTTCGGGCAGATCTTCGTGCGCGCGGTGTCGTCCTCGGCCATCGGCGCCCTGCAGGGGGCGGTGGACCACTTCATCGCCCACAACAAGGCGCGGGTGGCAGTCAACGATGGCCGCAAGATGCTCCAGGACCCGGCCGCGCAAAGCGCCCTGGCCAACGCCATGGTCTGTGTCGACGAATGCCGCACCGTGCTGCTGCGCAACTTCGAGCTGATGCTCGACAACGCCCGCAGCGGCACGCCGCTGGACATGCAGCTGCGGGTGAAGATGCGCTACGACTCGGCGCTGGTGGCAGACCGCTGCGCCAAGGCGGTAGCCGAACTGATGTTCAACAGCGGTGCCTCGACCATCTTCCGTGACCACCCGATCAACCGGGCGTTCCGCGATATCCATACCGGCCGTGCCCATGTGGCCAACAGCCCGGCCAAGTACGCCTGGAACCTCGGTGGCGTGAGCATGGGGCAGGACACCACGGACTTCTTCCTCTAGGCCATGGCGTGCTCACCGAAACCGGCTAGTCCGTTTTAGGGATTCGAGCCCGTCGCCGATGCCAGAGGATGTGACCAAGGCCGGCACCTGCCGGCCAACGTCCACAGAACAACAAGGAACGCACATGAAATTCTCGCTGATTTACGAAGCCCAGACGATCGATGCCAGCCGCGAGGGTGACCGCAAGATCTTCGATGACACCGTGGAGCAGGCGGTACTGGCCGACAAGTTGGGCTTCGACACCTTCTGGTGCGTCGAGCACACCGCGTTGACCAACTATTCGCACATGTCCGCGCCGGAGACCATGCTGGCCTTCGTCGCCGGCAAGACCGAGCGCATCGGCATCGGCCATGGCGTGGTGTGCCTGCCGCCGGCGATGAACCACCCGGTCAAGGTGGCCGAGCGCATCGCTACCCTCGACCTGTTGTCCAAGGGCCGTGTGCACTTCGGCGTCGGCAAGGGCGGTACCCAGCAGGAAGCCGGTACTTTCGGCTACGACCTGGCGACCCTGCAGCCGCAGATCGACGAGGCCATGTACCTGATTCCGAAGATGTTCGTGCAGGACGAGATCGAGCACCACGGCGACTTCGTCAAGATCCCTAAGCGGCCGATCCATCCCAAGCCGTACCAGGACCCACACCCGCCGATGTACCTGGCTTGTACCAACACCGAGTCGTTGAAGAACGCCGGTGGCCGTGGCATGGGCGCGCTGGTGCTGGGCTTCGGTGGCCCGGAGGAGATCGCCAAGAAGGTCGAGGTGTACCACCAGGCCTTCGACAACCGCGAGGCACGCAACCAGGTGGGCTTCCGTCCGAACCGCCACATCGCCGCACTGTGCCCGGCCATCGTGCTGGACGACAACGAGACCGCGCGCCGCATCGGCATTCGTGGCCAGCGTTACTTCATGGAGTCATTGGGTTACTGGTACGGCGGTGGCGAGCGCCCGGACCCGGAGAAGTGGAAAGACGACACCTACGTCGATGGTAACGGCCAGGCGGTGATCAAGTCGCGCTTCGCCTCCGAGGAAGTGCAGGTCGACTTCTCTGACCCGACCATGGCGATGATGAACCCCAACCACGCCTACGGTACCGTCGAGGACTGCATCGGCTACGTACAGCGGCTGATCGATGCCGGCGCCGACGAAATCCTGTTCATCTGCCAGATGGGGACCGTGCCGCAGTGGGCCCAGCTGGAGACCTTGCGCAACATCGGCGAGAAAGTCATTCCGCATTTCCGCAACAAGCAGTAAATCCACCAGGGGGCGCTTTGCGCCCCAATCGCGGGACAAGCCCGCTCCCACAGGTACGGTGTCGCCAATGGCTTGCACGGAACCTGTGGGAGCGGGCTTGTCCCGCGATTGGGCTGCGCAGCAGCCCCTCCGTCGGTAGTCCTATTGGACGATGACGCTCCACCGCCAACTGGCTTGAATACGACCATCCAAGAGCCCAAGCGGCTCGTGACAAGAACAACATGAGGAGATCGTGCATGGATATCCGCGGCCTGGGTTACGTCACCGTACGTTCCACCGACCTCGCGCAATGGCGCCACTACGCAAGCCAAGTGCTGGGCATGATGGTGGTCGAGGACGAAAGCGGCGAGCGCCTGTTCCTGAAGATGGACGAACGCCCATACCGCATCCTGGTGCAGCACAGCGCCCAGGACGGTTTTGGCGCCTGCGGCTGGGAAGTGGCCGGCCAGGCCGCCTTCGACCAGGCCGTGGCCGAACTGCACGCCGCCGGTGTGGCCGTGGAGCAGGGCAGTGCCGAGCAGGCAGCGCTGCGCCAGGTCCAGGCGCTGGCCCTGTTCGCCGACCCCGACGGCAACCGCCACGAGCTGTACTGGGGCCCACGCCAGGACTTCGCCCGCTTCGTCTCGCCAGTGGGCGTGCGCGGTTTCGTCAGCGATGCCCTGGGCATGGGCCATGTGGTGCTGCCGGCACCGACCTTCGAACGCTGCCGCGACTTCTACGAACAGGTGATGGGCTTCGGCCTGTCGGACCTCATGAAGATCCGCTTCACCCCCGACCCGGCCGAGCCGGAAAAGCGTATCCACTTCATGCACTGCAACAATGGCCGCCACCACTCCCTGGCGATCTTCGAATGCCCGGTGCCCAGCGGCTGCGTGCACATGATGGTCGAGGTCGATGGCCTGGACGAAGTCGGCCGCGCCCTGGACCGCATGCACGCCAACGGCGTGAAGCTCTCGGCCACCTTGGGTCAGCACACCAACGACCAGATGATTTCCTTCTACATGAAGACCCCTTCCGGGTTCGACCTGGAGTACGGCTGCGACGGCCTGGTGGTGGACTGGAGCCGCCACACCCCGTTCGAAAGCACGGTGGTCAGCCAGTGGGGCCATGACTTCAGCGTCGGCCGCCAATGAGGACAGCACCCATGGATAAACAAATGACCACGGCCCAGATGGTCGCCCAGCTGCGCGACGGCATGACCATCGGTATCGGTGGCTGGGGCCCACGTCGCAAGCCCATGGCGCTGGTACGCGAGATCCTGCGCTCGGACCTCAAGGACCTGACCGTCGTCGCCTACGGCGGCGCCGACGTCGGCCTGCTGTGCGCCGCTGGCAAGGTGAAGAAACTGATCTTCGCTTTCGTCTCCCTCGACTTCATCCCCCTCGAACCATACTTTCGCAAGGCGCGCCAGGAAGGCGCCATCGAGGTGATGGAGATCGACGAAGGCATGCTGCTGCTGGGCCTGCGCGCCGCCGCCATGAACGTGCCGTTCATCCCCACAGCGGTAGGCCTGGGCACCGACGTGCTGCGCCACAACCCCGAGATTAAGCTGATCGCCTCGCCCTACGCCGATGGCCGCGACTGGGTCGCGATGCCTGCGCTCAAGCTCGATGCTGCCCTGGTGCACGTCGACCGCGCCGATGCACGCGGCATCTGCCAGATCGCCGGCCCCGACCATTACATGGACGACCTGTTCGTGCGCGCTGCGGCACGCACCTTCGTCACCTGCGACGAGCTGGTCGACAGCGCGTGGTTCCATGCCGACCCGGCCCGGGCCCACCAGGTGTTCTGGGAGCGCAACCTGACCACCGCCGTGGCCAACGTGCCTGGGGGCGCGCACCCGTCTTCCTGCGCGCCGCTGTACGGCTTCGACGTACCGCACTTCAAGGCCTACGTGGCCTCGGCGCAGAGCGAAGAGGGCTGGCAGGCCTATGTCGAGCAGTACGTGGCCTGTTCCCACTCCCAGTACCTGGAACGTTGCGGGGGCCTTGAGGCCATCCGTCGACTGCCCCTGCCGGTTTTCTAAGCGAGGAACGCCATGACCCCTGCAACCTCCTACAGCCTCGCCGAACTGATGATCTGCGCCGCCGCCCAGGCCTGGCGCGACGACGGCGAAGTCCTGGCCACCGGTATTGGCGTGATCCCACGCCTGGCTGCCTCCTTGAGCATGCTCGACAACAACCCGCAGCTGATGATGACCGACTCGGAAGCCTACATGGTCGCCGAGCCGGTGCCGGTCGGCCCACGCAATGGCTATGAGCCCAAGCGTGACAGCTGGATGGGCTTCTCGCGCATCTTCGACAACGTCTGGAGCGGCAAGCGCCACGCCATGATCGGCCCGATCCAGGTCGACCGCTTCGGCCAGGCCAACATTTCCTGCATCGGCGGCGACTACCACAAGCCCAAGGCGCAGATGCTCGGCGTGCGTGGCCTGCCGGGTAACTCCATCAGCCATGCCAACTCGTTCTACGTGCCCAGCCACAACCGCCGGGTGTTCGTCGAAGGCGAGTGCGACGTGGTCGCCTCGGTGGGCTACAACCCCGAGCGGCTGGCCCGCGGCTGGTCGCTGGAGGATATCGATATCCGCCTGATCGTCACCGACCTGTGCGTACTCGACTTCCTCGGGCCGCAGCACCAGGTGCGAGTGCGTTCCTTGCACCCGGGCGTGAGCCTGGACGAGGTGCGCGACAACACAGGCTTCGCCCTGCACGTACCCGAGCATTGCCCGGTGACCACCGCGCCCACCGAGGCGCAGCTGCAGCTGATCCAGCAGTTGGACCCGCACAACCTGCGCGCCAGCCAGCTCAAGGACAACCCTCCGGGCCAGCGCCAGGCGCGCTGACAGCCCGTACCCGCCAACCGCCTTGCCGGAGTGCAGTAATGAGCGAGCAAAACAACAAAGAGGCCGATGAGGTGGTGCTGTACGAAGTGCGTGGCGCGGTGGCCTTGGTCACCATGAACCGCCCGCAGTACCACAACGCCCAGAACTCGCGGATGACCTATGCCCTGGACGCCGCCTTCGCCCGCGCCTGCGCCGATGACGAGGTCAAGGTCATCGTCCTGCGCGGCGCTGGCAAACACTTTTCCGCCGGGCACGACATCGGTACGCCGGGGCGTGACGTGGACCAGAGCTTCGAGCGCGTGAGCCTGTGGTACGACCATGTCGGCAAGCCGGGCGGCGAGTTCCTCTACGCCCGCGAGCAGGAGGTGTACCTGGGCATGTGCCGGCGCTGGCGGGATATCCCCAAGCCGACCATCGCCATGGTCCAGGGCGCCTGCATTGCCGGCGGGCTGATGCTGGCCTGGGTGTGCGACCTGATCGTGGCCAGCGACGATGCCTACTTCCGCGACCCGGTGGTGCGCATGGGCATTCCGGGGGTGGAGTACTTCGCCCACGTGCATGAGCTCAACCCACGCATTGCCAAGGAGTTCCTGTTCCTCGGCGCGCCGATGCCGGCGGCGCGTGCCTATCAGATGGGCATGCTCAACCGCGTGGTGCCGCGCGAGCAGCTGGAGGCGCACACCCTGGAGCTGGCCGCGCAGGTCGCCCAGATGCCGCGCCTGGGCCTGCAACTGAGCAAGCAGGCAGTCAACAACGCCGAAGACCTGATGGGTAAGCGCGCGACCATGGACATGGTGTTCGGCCTGCATCACTTCGCCCATGCCCACAACGAGTTGGTGTCGGGCGACCGCCTGGGCGGCTACGACGCCAAGGCCATGGCCAGTTCCCAGCGCGACCCGGGGAGGGCATGAGCATGGCCGTATCGCTCGATACCCGCCTGACCGCCTTGCTCGGGTGCCGCTACCCGATCGTCCAGACCGCCATGGGCTGGGTCGCCGACCCGCGCCTGGTGGCGGCTACCTGCAATGCCGGCGGCTTTGGCTTTCTCGCTGGGGCGACCATCGAACCGCAGCAGATGGAAGCCGCGATTCTCGAGACCAAGCGCCTGACCGACCGCCCGTTCGGGGTCAACTTCCACATGTACCAGGCCAACGCCGAACAGATCGTCGAACTGGTGGTGCGCCACCAGGTGCGCGCCGTCAGCTACAGCCGCTCGCCGGGCAAGCAGATGATCGCCCGGCTCAAGGATGCCGGTGTGGTCTGCATGCCCACCGTGGGCGCCCTCAAGCATGCGCAGAAGGCCGTGCAGATGGGCGCCGACGTGGTGACCGTGCAGGGCGGCGAGGGCGGCGGCCACACCGGCGCCGTGCCCACCGCCATGCTGCTGGGCCAGGTGCTCGATGCGGTGGAGGTGCCGGTGGTGGCTGCCGGTGGTTTCAAGGATGGTCGCGGGCTGGTATCGGCCTTGGCCCAGGGCGCCGATGGCATCGCCATGGGCACGCGCTTTCTGATGACCGCCGACAGCCCGGTGCCCCGGGCCACCCTGGCGCGCTACCTGGCGGTCAAGGACCCGGCGGCGGTGATCGTCAGCCGGGCCATCGACGGTTTGCCGCAACGCATGATCCGCAACGAGCTGCTCGATGAGCTCGAGTCCGGCAGCGGCCTGCGCCGCTGGTTGCTGGCTGTGCGCAGCGGCCTGGCCTACCGCCGCCACACAGGCCTTGGCCTGGGCCAATTGCTCGGCAGCGCCCTGAAGATGCGCCGCGACGGCGGGCTCAGCGCCGCCCAGAGCCTGATGGCCGCCAACGCGCCGATGGTCATCCAGAAGGCCATGGTCGAAGGCCGCCCCGCCGAAGGCGTGCTGCCGGCCGGGCAGGTGGCAGCAGGCATCGACAGCCTGCCGAGCTGCGCCGAACTGATCGCGCAGATCGTCCAGGACGCCGAGCAGCGCCTGGGCGCACTGTGCCGCCGAATTTCGTAAGGGGGAATCCGAATGCAACCATTCAGTGTCAGCATTGACAACGGCATCGCCGAGATGGTCTTCGACCATCCCCCGGTCAATGCCTTCAACAGCCGGGGCTGGGCCGACATCGCCAGTACGCTCCGAGCGCTGGGCGAAGACGAGCAGGTGCGGGTCATCGTCATCCGTGCCGAAGGCCGTGGCTTCTGCGCCGGGGTCGACATCAAGGAACTGGCCGCCGACGGCAACCTGATCGTCGCGGTCAACAAGGGCAACTACGACACCTTCAAGGCCGTGCACCGCAACCCGGTGCCGGTGATCGTCGCCGTGCATGGCTTCGTCCTGGGCGGCGGCATCGGTATCTGCGGCGCCGCCGATATCGTCGTCGCTGCCGAATGCGCCCGCTTCGGCGTGCCTGAGGTGGACCGTGGCGCCATGGGCGGCGGCGCTCACCTGCAGCGCCTGTTCCCGGTGCAGAAGGTGCGTCACATGTACTTCACTGGCGAGATGATCGACGCCGCCGAGGCCTTCCGCCTGGGCGCAGTCGAGCGTGTGGTGCCACGCGAGCAACTGCGCGAGGCGGCGCTTGGCATCGCTGCATCCATCGCCGCCAAGAGCTCGGCGATGATCCGCCTGGCCAAGGAAGCGCTCAACGGCATCGAGGACGGCGATCTGGAAGACAAATACCGCTGGGAGCAGGGCTTCACCCTAGAAGCCTACCGCACCCAGGACTCCCAGGAAGCTCGCGACTCGTTCGTCGAGAAGCGCAACGCCAACTTCAACGGTTGAGGGCAGCGAACATGGACCTTACCTACACACCGGCCCAGCAGGCCTTCCGCGCCGAGGTGCGGGCCTGGCTGCAGGCCAACGTCCCGGCCCAGCCATTGCCCTCGTTCGACACCGAGGAGGGCTTTGCCGCCCACCGCGCCTGGGAAGCGCGCCTGAACGAAGGGCGCTGGGGCATGGTCACCTGGCCGACCCGCCTGGGTGGGCGCGGTTGCGACTTGATCGAGTGGCTGATCTTCGAGGAAGAGTACTACCGCGCCAACGCCCCGGCGCGGGTCAACCAGAACGGTATCTTCCTGCTCGGGCCCACCCTCATGGAGTACGGTACCGAGGAGCAGAAAGCGCGCTTCCTGCCCCGCATGGCCACCGGGCAGGACATCTGGGCCCAAGGTTGGTCCGAGCCGGGCGCCGGCTCCGACATGGCGGCGATCCGCTCGCGGGCCGAGCGTGACGGCGACCATTACGTGATCAACGGCCAGAAGACCTGGTCTACACGCGCGGTCTGGGCCGACTGGGTGTTCGGCATCTTCCGCACCGACCCCGGTTCCCAGCGCCACCATGGCCTGACCTTCATCCTGGTGCCACTGGACAGCCCCGGCATCACCGTGCGGCCGATCCCTCAGCTCAACGGCTTGCCGGGCTTCGCCGAGATCTTCTTCGACGATGTGCGCGTGCCGGTGGAGAACGTGTTGGGCGGCGAGGGCATGGGCTGGCACGTGGCGATGTCCACGGCTGGCTTCGAACGCGGCCTGATGCTGCGCTCGCCGGCGCGCTTCCAGGAGACCGCCCGGCGCTTGGTGCAGTTGTACCAGGCCAACCGCGAGAGCGCCGACCGCGACCCTGCCATCGGCGAAGCGGTGATGCGCGCCTGGTTGGACGCCGAGGCCTACACCCAGCAGACCTACATGACTGCCTCGCAGCTGGTCAAGGGCGGGCGTATCGGGCCTGAATCCTCGACCAACAAGATCTTCTGGTCCGAGCTTGACCTGCGCATGCACGAAACCGCCATGAGCATCCTTGGCTTGCGCGGTGAGCTGCTGCCCGAGGCACCGGCCGCAGGCGATGTCGGCCACTGGCTGGACGGCTTCCTGTTCGCCCAGGCCGGGCCGATCTATGCCGGCACCAACGAGATCCAGCGCAACATCATCGCCGAACGCATGCTCGGCATGCCGCGTGCCTGAGGGAGAGACCATGGACTTCAGTTTCAATAGCGACCAGTTGCTCTTCCAGGACAACGTACGCAGTTTCTTGATCAACGAAGTGACCCCTGAACGCATCCGCGAGTTGTGGCTGACCGACAGCGGCCGCTGCGACCAGCTCTGGGCGCAGCTGGTGGAGCTGGGCCTGACCGGCCTGACCGTGCCGGAGCAGTATGGCGGCATGGGCCTGGGGGCCCTGGACTTCGTCCTGCTGGCCCAGGAATGCGGTTACGCCGGGCTGCCCGAGCCGCTGGTGGAAACCATGCTGGTGGCGGTGCCGCTGCTGGCCGAACTGGGCGAGGCCCATGAGGGGCTCAAGCACGACTGGCTGGGGCGCGTGGCCGAAGGGCAGGCGCGCCTGGCGGTGTGCGAGCCGGGCAACCCGCTGGTCAGCGATGCCCACGTCGCCGACCTGCTACTGCTCAGCCACGGCGATGAGTTGCACGCGGTGCCGCGTGAGGACGTCGAGCTGGTGCGCAACCCATCGGTCGACCCCAGCCGTCAGCTGTTCCAGGTGCGCTGGACGCCGGGTGCGGCCACCTGCGTGGCCCGTGGCGAGGAGGCGGCGCGGCTGCTGGCGCGGGCCTTCGAGCGCGGCGCGCTGGGCTGTGCGGCGCAGTTGCTGGGCCTGGCCAAGCGCATGGTGGACCTGGCGGTGGACTACAGCTTCGAGCGCAAGCAGTTCGGCAAGCCGATCGGCTCGTTCCAGGCGGTCAAGCACCTGATGGCCAACGTCGCGGTGCGCATCGAGTTCGCCAAGGGCCCGCTGTACCGCGCCGCCCATGCGGTGGCCCACGGTGAGGCAGAGCAGGCGCTGGCCGTGTCCCATGCTCGGTTGGCCGCCTCGGAGGCTGCGCTGCTGGCTGCGCGCAACGCCATTCAGACCCACGGTGCGATGGGCTACACCTGGGAAGTCGACCTGCAGCTGTTCATGAAGCGCGCCTGGGCGCTGGACAAGGCCTGGGGCGACCATGCCCTGCACAAGGCGCGAATCCGCGAGGCGCTGTTCGACCGCGAGTTGGCCATTGGCGCCGGCACCACCTTCTGATGCTTCGGCGGTGGATGGCAAGGGCCTTGCCCTTGATCCCTGGCCCCCTCTGTGGGAGCGGGCTTGCCCCGCGATCACCGGCGCAGCCGGTGGCATTCACCGATGGCGCAACCAACCGTTTTTGTCTTGTGAGGTAGAACATGCCCGAAGCTTATATCGTCGATGCCCTGCGCACGCCCACCGGGCGGCGCAAGGGCGGCCTGGCGCACATTCATGCAGCGGACCTGGGCGGCCATGTGCTACGCGCCCTGGTCGAGCGCAACCCGATCCCCGACAACGACTACGACGACGTGATCTTCGGCTGCGTCGACACCATCGGCCCGCTGGCCGGCGACATCGCCCGTACCGCCTGGCTGGCCGCCGGGCTCAGCCAGGCGGTGCCGGGCACCACCATCGACCGTCAGTGCGGTTCTTCGCAGCAGGCGGTGCATTTCGCCGCTCAGGCAGTGATGAGCGGCACCCAGGACGTGGTGGTCGCCGGTGGCGTGCAGACCATGACCCAGATCCCCATCTCGTCGGCCATGACGGCTGCCGAACCCCTGGGTTTCGGCGACCCGTTCACCGGCTCCGAGGGCTGGGTGCGGCGTTACGGCGCGACGCCTCCGACCCAGTTCCGCGCCGCGCAGATGATCGCCGAGCGCTGGCAGCTCAGCCGCCAGGCGCTCGAAGCCTACTCGCTGGAATCGCATCGGCGGGCCTTGCGCGCCATTGAGCAAGGGTATTTCAAGCGCGAAATCGTACCCTTGGCCGGCGTCGAGCACGACGAAACCCCACGTCACACCAGCCTGGAGAAAATGGCCGAGCTGGAAAGCCTGTTCGGCTGCGACCGGGTCACTGCCGGGGTGTCGAGCCAGACCTGCGACGCCGCCAGTGCCGTGCTGATCGTCTCCGAGGCCGCGCTCAAGCGCTACAACCTCACGCCCCGGGCACGCATCCACCACATGAGCGTGCGTGCCGACGACCCGGTGTGGATGCTCACCGCGCCCATTCCGGCCACCGCCTATGCCCTCAAGCGCGCCGGCATGCGCTTGGAAGACATCGACCGGGTGGAGATCAACGAGGCCTTCGCCTCGGTAGCCATGGCCTGGATCGACGAGACCGGCTATCCCCATGCCCAAACCAACGTCAATGGCGGGGCCATCGCCTTGGGCCACCCGCTGGGCGCCACCGGTACCCGGCTGATGTGCAGCCTGCTCCATGAACTGGAGCGCAGTGGCGGCCGCTATGGCCTACAGACCATGTGCGAAGGCGGCGGCCAGGCCAACGTGACCATCATCGAGCGCCTGTAAGCGCAGGAGAATACCCATGAGCAGTTGCAACGACCGAGTCGTGGTCATCACTGGCGCCGGCGGCGGCCTGGGCCGTGCCTACGCCCTGGCCTTCGCCGCCGAGGGCGCCAAGGTGGTGGTCAATGACATCAACCGTGACGCCGCCGAAGCGGTGGTCGCGCAGATCCGCGAGCAGGATGGCCAGGCCATCGCCAACAGCAATGACATCACCTGTTACGAAGATGCCGGGCGCATCGTCGCGGCGGCGCTGGAAGCCTTCGGCGGCCTCGACGTGGTGGTGAACAACGCCGGCATCTGTCGCGACCGCATGTTCGCCAGCCTCACCGAGGCGGACTGGGACGCGGTGGTGGCGGTGCACCTCAAAGGCCACTTCTGCCTCTCCAGCCACGCCGTGCGCCATTGGCGCGAGCAGGCCAAGAACGGCGTGAAAGTCGATGCGCGCATCATCAACACCAGCTCCGGGGCAGGCCTGCAAGGCTCGATCGGGCAGTCCAACTACGCCGCGGCCAAGGGGGGGATCGCCTCGCTGACCCTGGTCCAGGCGGCCGAGCTTGCGCGCTACGGCATCACCGTCAACGCTTTGGCCCCGGCGGCCCGCACCGGCATGACCGAGGGGGTGTTCGGTGAAGCGATGAAAAAGCCCGAGCAGGGCTTTGACTACTTCGCCCCGGAGAACGTCGCGCCGGTGGTGGTGTGGCTGGGCTCGAGGGAGTCGGCTGGCGTGACCGGGCATATGTTCGAGGTCGAGGGCGGCAAGCTGTCCATCGCCGACGGCTGGCGGCGCGGGCCGCTGGTCGACAACCAGGGCCGCTGGGCCGTGGCCGAAGTGGGGGCGGCGGTGGGTGAACTGCTTGAGCGCGCGGTGCCGGCGCAGAAAGTCTACGGCAGCTGATTCACCTGTTTCGCCACGTGGGCGGGACCGCACCACATGCCAGGGTGGTGCGGTTTTTTTTCGTCTGGAGACCGGGCAGAGATCGATCAGGGCTGCTCCGCAGCCCTTTCGCGGCACAGAGGCCTAGTCCACTTGGCCGATTCCCCCGGCCCGGCATCTGGCCACACTCAAGCCATCCGGGCCAGACGAGTAGAAGACGCCGCGATGGACTTTGCATTCAGCGACGAGCAGGAAATGATTCGCGCATCGGCCGAGGGCTTTCTCGCCGATGTTTCCGACTGTGCCGCCGTGCGGGCAGCGATGGTCAGCGAAAACGGTTACGACACCGACCTCTGGCAACGCTTGTGCAGCGAAATGTACTGGCCTGCCATCCATATTCCCGAAGCCTATGGCGGCTTGGGCCTGGGCTTCGTCGAGCTGGCCATCCTGCTCGAGCAGATGGGCCGGCGTCTACTGTGCTCGCCCTTCTTCGCCACGGCCTGCCTGGCCACGCCGGCACTGCTGCTAGCCGGTAGCGAAGCGCAGAAACAGCGCTGGCTACCCGCCATTGCAGAGGGCCGCGTGCGTGGCACCCTGGCCTTTGGCGACGGCGGTGCCTGGATCTTTCAAGGCATCGGCGTCACGGCCACGCCCGAGGGCGATGGCTATGTGCTCGACGGCGAATACGCGCAAGTGATCGACGGCCACAGCGCCGACCTGCTGGTGGTCGCGGCGCGGCTGGCTGGCAGCACGGGCGAACACGGCATCGGCCTGTTCCTGGTCGAGGCCGGGCAGGCGGGCCTGGCCCGCCAGTGGCAGCCGACCATGGACCAGACCCGGCGCCTGGGCCGTATGTGTTTCACGCGCTTGTACGTGGCTGCGGATGCGGTGCTCGGCGAGGCCGGCCAGGCCTGGCCGCAGTTGCAGAACGTGCTGCGCCTGGCCTGCGTGGGCTTGGCTGCAGAGCAGGTGGGCGGGGCCCAGCAGGCGCTGGATTTGAGCGTGGCCTACCTGCAGGAGCGCCAGCAGTTCGGCCGCCCCTTGGCCAGCTTCCAGGCCCTCAAGCACCGCGCCGCCGACATGATGTTGCAGGTCGAGTGCGCGCGCTCGGCGAGCTATTACGCCGCTTGCGTCGCCCAGGAAGCGCTGGACCCGGCAGGTGATGCGCAGGTGGCCGCCGAACTGCCGCTGGCCGCCGCCCTGGCCAAGTCGCAGTGCTCCCAGGCGTACTTCCACTGCGCCGCGGAGTCGATCCAGCTGCACGGCGGCGTGGGCTTCACCTGGGAATACGACCCGCATCTGTATTTCAAGCGTGCCCGGGCCAGCGAGAGCTACCTCGGCGCACCGGCCTGGCATCTGCAGCAGATCGCCAACGTGATTATCGGGGAGCAGCCATGAAGATCCGTTTCAGTGAGCAGGACGAGCGTTTCCGCCAGGAGATCGCCGACTGGATGGCCGCCAACCTGCAAGGCGAGTTCGAGGCCCTGCGTTTTCGTGGCGGCCCGGGCGATGAACACATGTTTCCCGAGGAACGCAAGGCCTGGGAGCGCAAGCTCGCCGCAGGCGGTTGGACCTGCGTGGGCTGGGCGCCGGAGCATGGCGGGCGAGGGCTTTCGATCAGCCAGCAGGTGATCTTCCACGAAGAGTACGCCCGTGCCGGCGGCCCTGGCCGCATGGGGCATATCGGCGAAGGCCTGGCAGGGCCGACCATCGCCGCCTTCGGCAGTGACGAGCAAAAGCAACGCTTCCTACCGGGCATCGTCCAGGGCACCACGTTCTGGTGCCAGGGCTATTCCGAGCCGGGCGCAGGCTCTGACCTGGCTGCGGTGAAGACCCGCGCCGCCCAGGACGCCAACGGCGACTGGCTGATCAATGGGCAAAAGGTGTGGACCTCGCTGGCCCACGAGTCGGACTGGTGCTTCGTGCTGGCCCGCACCGAGCCGGGCAGCGTTGGTCATCATGGCCTGTCGTTCCTGCTGGTGCCGATGGACCAACCGGGTATCAGCGTGCGGCCGATCGAGCAGATGACCGGCACCTCGGAGTTCAACGAGGTGTTCTTCGACGATGCGCGAACCGACGCTGGCAACATCGTCGGCCAGCCGGGCGAGGGCTGGAAGATCGCCATGGCCCTGCTGGGTTTCGAACGCGGGGTGTCCACCCTCGGCCAGCAGATGCAGTTCCAGAACGAGCTCGACGAAATCATCGCCATCGCCCGGCGCAACGGCGCCGACCGCGACCCACACCTGCGCCAACGCCTGAGCGAGGCGTGGTGCGGTCTGCGCATTCTGCGCTACAACTCGCTGCGCATGCTCTCCGGGCCTCAGGACGGCTCGCTGCGCCGCGAGGCGACCATCTACAAGCTGGGCTGGTCGAGCTGGCACGCCAACCTCGGCAAGCTGGCCATGGACGTGCTCGGCCCGCAGGCCGAGCTGCTCGAGGCCGCCCCCTACCAGCTGAGCCGCCAGCAGTCGCTGTACCTGTTCAGCCGCGCCGACACCCTGTACGGCGGCAGTAACGAGATCCAGCGCAACATCATTGCCGAACGCGCCCTGGGCATGCCCCGGGAGCCGCGGCCACGCCCCTGATCGAGGAGTCTTTGCATGTCCGTTCCACACTATGTTTCCGGCCACGGCCTGCTGCGCGGCAAATCGGTGCTGATCACCGCCGCCGCCGGCTCCGGCATCGGCTTCTCTGCGGCGCTGCGTGCGGCCGAGGAGGGCTGTCGGGCCCTGATGATCAGCGACATCCACGAAGACCGGCTTGGCGAAGCGGTGGCGCGTATCCGCGAAGCCACCGGCCTGCAAGCCGTGCATGGGCAACTGTGCAACGTCACCGACGAAACCCAGGTGCGTGAGTTGGTCAATGCCGCCGAGCGCGAGCTGGACGGTGTCGACGTGCTGATCAACAATGCCGGCCTGGGTGGCTCGCGCGCCCTGGTGGAAATGCCCGACGAAGAATGGCAACGGGTCATCGACGTGACCCTCACCGGCACCATGCGCATGACCCGCGCCATGCTCCCGCACATGATCGAACGCCGTGCCGGAGTCATCGTCAACAACGCCTCGGTGCTCGGCTGGCGCGCGCAGAAGCAGCAAGCCCACTACGCTGCGGCCAAGGCCGGGGTCATGGCCCTGACCCGCTGCGCCGCGGTGGAGGCGGCCGAGCATGGCATCCGCATCAACGCGGTGAGCCCGAGCATCGCCATGCACGACTTCCTCGCCCGCTCCGCGCCCCAGGCGGTGCTCGACCAGCTGGCCGCCAACGAGGCCTTCGGCCGCGCTGCCGAAGTCTGGGAGGTGGCCAATGTGATGATGTTCCTGGCCAGCGACTACAGCTCGTACATGACCGGCGAAGTGCTGTCGGTTTCCAGCCAGAGGGCCTGAGCATGACGCGAATCTTCGAGACGCCCCAGGCGCTGCACGAGGCGGTGGGGCAGGCGCTGGGTCACAGCGACTGGCTGTTGGTGGACCAGGCGCGCATCGACCTGTTCGCCGAAGCCAGTGGCGACCACCAGTGGATTCACGTCGACCCGCAGCGCGCAGCCCAGGGGCCGTTCGGCGCCTGCATCGCCCACGGCTACCTGAGCCTGGCCCTGGTCAACCTGTTCCTGCCGCAGATCATCGAGGTGCGCGGCATCGCCATGGGCGTCAACTACGGCTGCGAACGCGTGCGTTTCCCCTCGGTGGTACGCGTGGGCTCGCGGGTGCGTGGCAGCGCCATGCTGTTGTCGACCGAGGCGGTCGGCAGCGGGGTGCAGGCAGTGATCCGCGTCAGCGTCGAGATCGAAGGCCAGGAACGCCCTGGCTGCGTGGTCGACACCATCAGCCGTTATTACCCGGCGTAAGCCGTCCAAGGAGTTGAGCATGAACGAAGCAGTGATCGTGTCCACGGCGCGCACGCCGATCGGCAAGGCCTTCCGTGGCGCCTTCAACGACACCGAGGCGCCGACCCTGGGTGGCCATGTGGTGGCCGAGGCGGTGCGCCGCGCCGGCATCGCGCCGGAGGAAGTGGACGATGTGATCATCGGCGCCGCCGCCCAGCAGGGCACCCAGGCCTACAACCTCGGGCGCCTCTGTGCCACCGCCGCCGGCTTGCCTGCCCAAGTGTCCGGCATGGCCGTGGAGCGCCAGTGCGCCTCGGGCCTGATGAGCATCGCTATCGCCGCCAAGGGCATCCTCTGCAACGAGCTCGACATTGCCGTGGCCGGTGGCCTGGAGTCGATCTCGCTGGTGCAGAACAAGCACAAGAATACCTACCGCAACCAGTCCGCGCGGGTGCTCGAACGTGACCCCACGGCCTATATCCCGATGATCGAGACCGCCGAGATCGTCGCCCAGCGCTATGGCATCAGCCGCCAGGAGCAGGACGCCTACAGCCTGCAGAGCCAGGTGCGCACGGCTCGCGCTCAGCAGGCCGGGCTATTCGACCTGGAACTGGCGCCACTGACCACGCACAAGTTGCTGGTGGACAAGGCCACTGGCGAGAGCCGCCATGAAGCCGTGACCTTGCGCCAGGACGAATGCAACCGCGCCGATACCAGTGCTGCCAGCCTGGCGGCCCTGGAGCCGGTGTGGGCGGGTGGCCAGTGGACCGGGGCTGGGCAATTCATCACCGCCGGCAACGCCTCGCAACTGTCCGATGGCGCCTCGGCTTCGGTGCTGATGAGCGCCCGCCTGGCCGAGCAGCGTGGCCTGCAACCGCTGGGCATCTACCGTGGATTGGCGGTGGCCGGTTGCAATGCCGACGAGATGGGTATCGGGCCGGTATATGCGATCCCGAAGCTGCTCAAGCGCCATGGCCTGAAGGTCGATGACATCGGTCTGTGGGAACTCAACGAGGCATTCGCCTGCCAGGTGCTGTACTGCCGCGACACCTTGGGTATCGACAACGAACGCCTCAACGTCAACGGCGGCGCCATCGCCATCGGCCACCCGTTTGGCATGTCAGGGGCGCGGATGGTCGGGCATGCGCTGATCGAGGGCAAGCGCCGGGGCGTGCGTCATGTGGTGGTGAGCATGTGCATCGGTGGCGGCATGGGCGCCGCAGCGCTGTTCGAGGTGGCCTGATATGGGGTTGCCTACGCCACAGCAGGTGCAAGCCATCATGCAGCGCTATGTCGAACTGGTGGATGCCGGGGATATCGATGGCATCCTGCGGCTGTATGCCGAGGACGCCATCGTCGAAGACCCGGTCGGCCAGGCGCCGTTGCAGGGCCTTGACCGGATCGCCGAGTTCTACCGCCAGGGTTTGGGGCAGATGAAGGTATCCGCGTGCCTCACTGGCCCTGTACGGGCCACCCATAACGGCTGCGGCGCCATGCCGTTTCGTGTCGATATGCAGTGGGACGGGCGGGACTGCTCATTGGACGTGATCGATGTGATGACGTTCGATGAGCGCGGGCTCATCAGCAGCATGAAGGCGTACTGGAGCGAGGTGAACCTGTCCACCCGATGACCTGTTCCGGTTTTGCCGGTGTTCCGGATGAAATCTGCCCAACAGACCACAGGGCGCTGCAGCGCGAAGAGTGAATATCACTTTGGGATGAGCTTCAACGCCCTGCCAGTTTCGTCTTCGTTCTCATTGGCATACCTGAACGTCAAAGCGTATACATTCCCGTAGATATCGGTGATGTCTCCATCCCGCTCTTTGCACTCAGCGGCGAGCTCACTCCCATGGTGGAAGTGAATATTATGTGAATCGAGACACATCAATACGATGACCTGATCCTTGACCGGACTGACGATTGGCGGATCATAATTTATCATCGGGTACGACTCCAATGGTGCAACACCATACCGGCCTAGATTGGGCAGATCGTGTCGGGTGGGGTAGGTTTCTCCTGCATGGGCTGCCACACAGTAGGAGTATTCGGTTTTGTATTGCTTGCCCTGATCCCACCAGAGACCCCGCATGTCGATGAACTTGAGTGGCAGTACCTGTCCGTAAATCCGAGCGCTCACATAGTTGTGGTACACACGCCACCACCAAAAGTCACGCTCGCCACCAAGATCGTAGGCGAGCTTTTCTTCGTTGAAGAAGGTGACGGCCGTCTGGTTCAATGTCTTGGGAATCAGCGTGATTTTACCTTGTATCGCGTCGACCTCGGCGGAGATGTGATCGCCGAACACTGCCCCGAAGTGCCTCTGGACCTTATCGCTGGTCGCTACCCAGATGGAAATCTTCTGGGTGTTCAACTGCAGATCTTCGGCCGTTTCGTTTTGCACGGCAGGCTCGGTTGTGGTTCTGGTCGCGTAGTGGCGAATGAACGTTTCGTCGTATTCGAATAAACCTTCGTCGTGGTAGCTACTCCAGCCATTCAGATCGTCATACCCTACGTCGTGAGGGATGGGGTCGCCAACTGGGCGATTGTTCGCACCGATCTGTATCAGTCGTATCGCAGCCAGATCGGCCTCGCTCAGGAGCACCTGTTGTCCGACGTCGTTACGGGCCAGCACTTCGACGACCAGGGGGATTCGCTGGCGGCTGTTGTTGAACAGCAGATGGGAGCCGGACAGCACCGCTGGGTCATGGTAGATCCGGAAGAACTGGAAATAGGCAATCTTTGACTCGGTATGAGCAAGAGACGGTTGCATGGTCATGTGATGTCCTTTGGATAGGTTCAACAGAGCCATGACTATGCGGATTTTCCGAGCGGGTTATCACTCGTCCTTCTTGCAGGTTATATACGGGCTATCGACCGAGCGCGCGAGGCACGCCATCGTCCGAGTCGGCATTGTGATAGACCGTGAGGTTCGCGCTTCGGCTTATGTGCGGGCACCGTGTTGCTCTCTTGCCGCCTCGAGAAAGGCCGGGCGTTCGCCGCCACCGTGCACCGCCAGGTCGGCACCACTGACGTAGCGGGCCAGGGGGGATGCGAGGTAGAGGCAGGTATCGCCGATGTCATCCGGCTCGGCCAGGCGGCCCAGGGGAATGGTGGCGGCGACCTCGGCCACTTGCTCGGCATCGCCATAATGCAGTTGGGCCTGTTCGGTGAGGATCAGCCCGGCGGTGACCGCATTGACTCGCACCTTGGGCGCCCATTCCACGGCCAGCGAGCGGGTCAGGTTGAGCAGGCCGGCCTTGGCCGCGCCATAGGCGGCGGTGCCGGGGGAGGGGCGGGTAGCGCTGACGCTGCAGATGTTGATGATGCTGCCACCTTCGGCCTGCTCCTGCATCACCCGGTTGGCCAATTGGCACAGGTTCAACGGTGCCAGCAGGTTCAGGCGCACGATCGATTCGGAAAAGCGCGGCGAGGCGCTGGCCGCTTCGGCGAAAGGCGCGCCACCGGCATTGTTGACCAGGACATCGAGGCGACCGAAGTACTTCAGGATGCCGCCTACCAGTTGGTCAAGCTGCTCAAGGTCGCGCACGTCGCATTGCATGAACACAGCCTGGCGGCCCCCTCCGCTGGGCAGCCGTTCCGGTGCCTGGCGGCCACAGATGACCACCTGTGCACCGCACTCGAGAAAGCGCCGGGTAATCCCGCGCCCCACGCCCTTGGCGCCGCCGGTGACCAGGACGACCTTGCCGCGAAAATCCAGTGGGTCTTGCATGGGGATGCCTTTCGTTCGTCAGGAGAATCCCTCGATGCTAGGCGCCCGCTGCCGTCGGGCCTACGTCCAAAGGGACTAGGGGTGTTGTAGTCCTGTCGGACGATGCCGTCTGCCCTGGCGGCTCTGAATAATCCCGGTACAACAACAAGCCGGGAGGTTCCCCATGGGCGCAGCAGCGCAAGGGCACAAGGTCAGGTTGGCGGATGGCCTGCAATTGCACTATCAGGATGTCGGCTCGGGCGAGGCGGTGGTGTTCATCCATGGCAGCGGCCCGGGTGCCAGCGGGCACAGCAATTTCAAGCACAACTACCCGGTATTCGCCGAGGCCGGCTATCGCGCCATCGTGCCTGACCTGCCGGGTTACGGCGCCTCGGACAAGCCCGAAACCGCCTATACCCTGGATTTCTTCGTCCAGGCCTTGCTGGGCCTGCTCGATGCCCTGGATATCCAGCGCTGCACGCTGGTCGGCAACTCCCTGGGCGGTGCCATCGCCATTGCCATCGCCCTGCGCCAGCCGCAACGGGTGGCGCGCCTGGTGCTGATGGCCCCGGGCGGCCTGATGGACAAGGCGCAGTACTACCTGCAGATGGAAGGCATCCAGCGCATGGCCGCCGCGTTCGCCAGCGGCGAGCTGCGTGACGCTGCCGGTATGAAACGCCTGCTCGGCTTGCAACTGTTCGACCCCTCGCTGATCGACGACGACACCGTGGCCGAGCGGGTCGCGGTGGTGGCCGAGCAGCCACCGTGCGTGCTCTCCACCATGGAAGTGCCGAACATGGCCGAGCGCCTGCCGGAACTGGCCTGCCCGATCCTGGGCTTCTGGGGCATCAACGACAAGTTCTGCCCCGTTTCCGGTGTCGACACCTTGATGCAGGCCTGCCGACACATCCGCTTCGTACTGCTCAGCGAATGCGGCCATTGGGTGATGGTCGAGCACCGGGACCTGTTCAACCGTGACTGCCTGGCATTTTTGAAGGAGGGCCGCCCATGAGCGCGCAACTGCGTCGCCAGCACGGCGACGAACTGTACCAGGCCCTGTGCGATGGCCAGACCTTGGCGCCGCTGACCGAGCGCTGGCCACAGATCAGCATCGAGGATGCCTACCACATCTCGTTGCATTGCATCGAGCGGCGGGTGGCGGCCGGCGATCGTATCGTCGGCAAGAAGATCGGCGTCACCTCGGCAGCCGTGCAACGCATGCTCGATGTGCACCAGCCGGACTTCGGCTTCATCACCCGTGCCATGGCTTTCGACAACGGCGCCGACATCTCGCTGGCCGAGAACCGCCTGATCCAGCCGCGTGCCGAGGGCGAGATCGCCTTCGTGCTCAAGCATGACCTGGTCGGCCCGGGCGTCACCGAGGCCGATGTACTGGCGGCGACCGACTACATCACGCCGTGCTTCGAGATCGTCGATTCGCGCATCCATGACTGGCGCATTCGTATCCAGGACACCGTCGCCGACAACGCGTCCTGTGGCGTGTTCGTGCTCGGCCAGGAGCGGGTCGACCCGCGCCAGCTGGACCTGCCGGCGCTGCACATGCGCGTGTTCAAGAACGATGAACCGCTGAGCGAAGGGTTGGGCTCGGCGGTGCAGGGCAACCCGTTGACCGCGGTCGCCTGGCTGGCCAACACCCTCGGCGCCTTCGGCATCCCCTTCAAGGCCGGCGAGGTGATTCTCTCCGGTTCGCTGGTGCCGCTGGAGCCGGTGCGGGCAGGCGACCGCTTTTCCCTGACCATCGACGGCCTGGGCAGTGCCCAGGTGTCCTTCCGAGCCTGATCGAGGAGCAAGGCCCATGAGCCAAAAACTGAAAGCGGCCATTATCGGCCCGGGGAACATCGGTACCGACCTGCTGATGAAAATGTGCCGCTCGGCGTGGATCGAGCCGGTGTGGATGGTGGGTGTGGACCCTGAGTCCGAGGGCCTGAAGCGGGCCCGGGCAATGGGCGTGAAGACCACCGCCGAGGGCCTCGACGGCCTGCTGCCCCATGTGTTGGACGATGACATCCGCATCGCCTTCGACGCCACCTCCGCCTACGTGCATGCGCACAACAGCCGCAAGCTCAACGAGCTGGGCGTGATCATGGTCGACCTGACCCCGGCGGCCATCGGGCCGTTCTGCGTGCCGCCGGTCAACCTCAAGGAACATGCCGCCAAGCTCGCGATGAACGTCAACATGGTCACCTGCGGCGGCCAGGCGACCATCCCCATGGTCGCGGCGGTATCGCGTGTGCAGCCAGTGGCCTATGGCGAGATCGTCGCCACCGTGTCGTCGAGTTCCGTAGGCCCCGGCACGCGGCAGAACATCGACGAGTTCACCCGCACCACCGCAGGTGCCGTGGAAAGCATCGGGGGCGCCCGTCGCGGCAAGGCGATCATCGTCATCAACCCAGCCGAGCCGCCATTGATGATGCGTGACACCATCCACTGCCTGACCGACGACACCCCCGACCAGGACGCCATCCGCGCCTCGGTGCTGGACATGGTCAAGGAAGTGCAGCGCTACGTGCCCGGCTACACGCTGGTCAACGGCCCGGTGTTCGACGGCAACAAGGTGTCGATCTTCATCGAAGTACAAGGGCTGGGCGACTTCCTGCCCAAGTCGGCCGGCAACCTGGACATCATGACCGCTGCCGGCCTGCGCACCGCCGAGATGTTCGCCGAAGAAGCCCACAAGGGCACCCTGCAATTGCCGGCCCGCTGAGGAGAGTGGCGATGAACCTTCAAGGTAAGAATGTGCTGCTGCACGACATGAGCCTGCGCGACGGCATGCACGCCAAGCGTCACCAGATCAGCCTGCAGCAGATGGTGGACGTAGCCACCGGGTTGGACGCCGCGGGCGTGCCGCTGATCGAGATCACCCACGGCGACGGCCTGGGTGGCGCCTCGCTGAACTATGGCTTCCCCGCCCACAGCGACGAGGCGTATTTCAGCGCGGTGATTCCCAAGCTCAAGCAAGCCAAGGTTTCGGCGCTGCTGCTGCCGGGCATCGGAACCCTCGACCACCTGAAGATGGCCCACGAGCATGGCGTCTCGACCATTCGCGTCGCGACCCACTGCACCGAGGCCGACGTGTCCGGCCAGCACATCGGCATGGCCGCCAAGATGGGCCTGGATACCGTGGGCTTCCTGATGATGGCGCACATGGTCAGCGCCGAAAAGCTGCTGGAGCAGGCGCGCCTGATGCAAAGCTATGGCGCCAACTGCATCTATTGCACCGACTCGGCCGGCTATATGCTGCCCGACGAAGTGAGCGAGAAGATCGCCGTGCTGCGCAATGGCCTGGAGACAGGCACCGAGGTCGGTTTCCATGGCCATCACAACCTGGGCATGGCGATCGCCAACTCCCTGGCCGCTATCGATGCCGGCGCGGTGCGTATCGACGGTTCGGTGGCTGGGCTCGGTGCCGGCGCCGGTAATACGCCGTTGGAAGTGTTCGTCGCCGTGCTCAAGCGCATGGGCGTGGAGAGCGGGGTAGACCTGTACCGCATCATGGACGTGGCCGAGGACCTGGTAGTGCCGATGATGGACCAGCCGATCCGCCTGGACCGCGATGCCCTGACCCTGGGTTACGCCGGGGTATACAGCTCGTTCCTGCTGTTCGCCAAGCGTGCCGAGGCCAAGTACGGCATCCCGGCCCGTGACCTGCTGGTGGAGCTGGGCCGTCGCGGTACGGTCGGCGGGCAGGAGGACATGATCGAAGACCTGGCCCTGACCTTGTCCCGCGATCAAGGGCGACGGTGATATCGGGCCCGACCCAATCGCGGGACAAGCCCGCTTGTATGGTGATACTTGAAGGGGTGGTGGGAGCCGGCTTGCCCACAACCATAGAATCTCCCACAGAGGGTCAGCACTGGCCGTTTGTTCTGTGCTCGACAGCACAGCCCAAAGGGCTGGGTGACCTCCCGCAACAAGCGTACACAGGGCCTGTGGGAGCGGGCTTGCCCCGCGATTGGGCCGGGCCCGCTATCACCGCCGCCAAGCAAGGGCTT
>NZ_JBLUPY010000037.1:0-43985 GCF_048068215.1 Pseudomonas sp. NY15372 | reverse complement strand
GGCGCGGCGAAGGGCCATCCATGGCCCTGCGCCGCTTGCCAGGCATCCATGCCTGGCACCCACCTGCGCAAGGCTTCCACTCGGCCTCCTGACGTCGCGTTTGGCGGCGCCAGGGCTATCGCGTATCAAGAGCAACAGAAGGGCTGCTTGGTAGGATCATGCCTCTGCTGCTGTTGTGAGCAGGATCTTGTGAGGGATCGAACCTTTTGACTGCGCTTCACGCATTAAATAGCTGCTTTGCCTTAATAATTGGGGCCGCTACGCGCCCCATCGCGGCACAAGGCCGCTCCTACAGGATTACGCAAACCTTGCCGCTGGCGGGTTGCCTCAGCGGGCTTGTCCCGCGATAGGGCCGGACCCGATATCACCGTCGCCAGTCGGACCGCCGCACCGCCGCTCCCACAGGGGACCAGCGCTAGCCTCACAGGGCCTGCGCATGGCGTCGTAGGTAAACGTTCTTTGCCAGCGAGCTCCCGTCGGGCTTAGGATCGGTCCACATTTGCCACGATGAAGGATGATCGTCATGTTCGACCTGCCCGCCCTGCGTGAAGCCGCCGCTTTCGTCCACCAGCACGTACCTCCCACCCCGCAGCACGCCTGGCCGCTGTTGGCCGACCGGCTCGGCTGCCAGGTGTGGGTCAAGCACGAGAACCATGCGCCTACCGGGGCCTTCAAAGTACGTGGGGGGTTGGTCTATGTGCGTTCGTTGCTGGCCAGCGGCAAGCCACCACGCGGGCTGGTCACCGCTACCCGTGGCAACCATGGCCAGAGCATGGCCCTGGCGGCGCGCCAGGCCGGGTTGCCGTTGGTGATCGTCGTACCCGAGGGCAACTCGCGGGAGAAGAATGCCGCCATGCGGGCTTTGGGAGCCGAGCTGGTAGAGCATGGCGTCGATTTCGATGTGGCGCGGGAAGAAGCGGCCAGGTTGGCCGAGGCCAAGGGCTATGCCATGGTGCCGTCCTTCCACCCGGAACTGGTGCGGGGCGTGGCCACCTATGCCTTGGAGTTGTTCGAGGCGGTGGGCGACCTGGACTGCGTCTATGTGCCCATCGGCATGGGATCGGGGATTTGCGGCCTGATCCAGGCGCGCAACCTGCTGGGTCTGAAGACCCAGATCGTCGGTGTGGTTTCCAGCGCCGCCGATGCCTACGCCCAGAGCTTCGAGCAGGGCCGCATCGTTACCACCGAAACCGCCGACACTTTTGCCGACGGCATGGCCTGCCGCGTCCCTCATCCCGACGCCTTCGCCCTGGTGCGCGAGCATGCCGCGCGCATCGTGCGGGTCACCGACGAGGAAGTCGCCCAGGCCATGCGCCTCTACCACGAAGCCACCCACAACACCGCCGAAGGTGCCGGGGCCGCAGCCCTGGCCGCATTGATGCAGGAGCGCGCGCTGCAGGCCGGCAAGCGTGTGGCCGTGGTGCTCAGTGGGGCGAACATCGACCGCGAGCGGTATGCGCGTGTATTGATGGGGGCCTGACATGCGCCTGCTGAAATCTTGGAGGTCTTCGAGCAGGCTGCACGGGCCTGACAGCCACGATACAAGCCAGGCACAATGCGCCTCTTCTCGAGCCGTAGCGAATACAGAGTGCCCCCATGCCTTTTTCGAATGGATTCCTTCTGAGCCTGTCCTTGTGCCTGGACATCGGC
The DNA here is from genome assembly GCF_048068215.1 of Pseudomonas sp. NY15372. NCBI lineage: Bacteria > Pseudomonadati > Pseudomonadota > Gammaproteobacteria > Pseudomonadales > Pseudomonadaceae > Pseudomonas > Pseudomonas sp. NY15372. The sequence goes on along the minus strand of NZ_JBLUPY010000037.1, from coordinate 42,335 downwards.
GTGGCCAACATCGCCATGATCACCCTGGCGATGCGCCGCGGTTTCATGCAGGGCCTCTGGCTGGGCTTGGGCACATGCGTCGGTGACCTGATCTATGCCGTCGCGGCGTTGGCGGGCATGACCGTGCTGTTGCAGTTCGAGGCGGTGCGCTGGGCCTTGTGGCTGGGCGGCTCGGCGTTGTTGGTATGGTTTGCGCTGAAGATGGCATTGGCGGCCTGGCGTGGCGGGCATCTGGAGGCCCGTGGCCAGGTAGTGATCGAGCCGGCCTGGCGCGAATTCCTGCGGGGGATGTTCCTGGCGATGTCTTCGCCCAGTGCGATTCTCTGGTTCGCCGCGGTGGGCGGCGTGTTGATCTCCCGCTCCGGTGCAGGCGGGCCGCTGGAGGCCGGGTTGTTCCTGGGAGGCTTCTTCACCGCCGGGGTGGTCTGGTGCCTGGGCCTGTGCGGCATCGCCAGCCATGGTGGGCGCTTGCTGGGGGATCGGTTGCTGACCTGGTCGTACCTGTTGTCGGCAGCGATCTTCTGTTACTTCGCGGGGTACGTGATTCTTTCCGGTTACCGCGAATTCATCCTCACCAGCCCAGCGCTATAAGCCAACCCCACGCAGGGTTCCGTGGGCTAGCCCCGCGATCAAGGGCGAAGCCTTTGCCATACAGCCTCGATGGCTACGAAAAAGATTTTCAGCGCGGTGTCGATTTCCCCGATTCCTGTTCGACCAGTCATGAAGGCACCGGCCTCACCCGGTGCCACTCACTCATGAATGATCGGAGGAAACACCGATGAATACCGCAGCCGAAACCGAACTCCGCCAACTGATCGAAGGCTGGATGCAAGCCGTGCGCGACCGTGACCTGGATGCGATCACCGCGCCCTATGCCGACGACATCGTGGCCTTCGATGCCATCCAGGAACTGCAGTTCAAGGGCAAGGCCGCCTACCGCGCACACTGGGAAATGTGCATGAGCTTTTGCACCGGGCCGATGGTCTTCGAGCTCGCCCAGCTGACCGTGCACGCCGACGGCGACCTGGCCCTGGCGCATTGGCTCAACCGCTGCGGCCCGGCGGACAACGAAAGCCAGTGCGGCTTCATGCGCGCCACCGTGGGCTATCGTCGTAGGGGCGGGCAGTGGCAGGTCATCCATGAACACTGGTCGGCGCCCTTCGACATGCAGACCCAGAAGGCCCTGTTCAACCTCAAGCCCTGACACCGCTCATCGGTAATTGCCCGCTACCCCAGCATTGGAGACGACCATGAAATACCTGTGCCTGGTCTATTGTGACGAAGGGCTGCTGCACAGCTTGCCCGACAGCCCCGAAGATGCCGAATGCATGGCCTACGCCGAGTCGTTGCAGGGCTCCGGGCGAATGCTCGCGGCCGAGGCGCTCAAGCCCGTGCAGACTGCCACCACGGTACGCGTGCGGGGCGGGCGCATGAGCCTGACCGATGGCCCGTTCGCCGAGACCAAGGAACAGTTGGCCGGTTTCTACCTGGTCGATGCCCGCGACCTCAACGAGGCGCTGAACATCGCCAAGGGCATCCCGGCGGCGCGGGTCGGCAGTGTGGAAGTGCGACCGGTGCGCGAGCTGCAACCCTGACAACGGAGAACGAGCATAATGAGCCTTGCACAACCAGGCCTGGCCCAGGCACAGCATGAGCTGGCCATCAGCCGCCTGATCGATGCACCGCCTGCCAAGGTGTTCCGCGCCTGGACCGAGCCCCAGTGGCTGAGCCAATGGTGGGGGCCTCACGGCATGACCACCCCCGAGTGCGAGATGCAGCTGTGGGTCGGTGGCCTGTTCCGGACCCTGATGCGGGCGCCCGATGGCGCCGAGTACCCCAACCAGGGTGTGTTTCTGGAGATCATCGCACCGCGGCGGCTGGTATTCACCGATGCGTTCGGCCCCGGTTGGGTGCCGTCGGGCAAGGCCTTCATGACCGCCGTGATGACCTTCGACGATGAGCAGGGCAAGACCCGCTACACCGCCCGGGCCTTGCACTGGAGCGCTGCCGACTGTCGCGCCCATGAAGAAATGGGCTTCTACCAGGGATGGGGCGAAAGCCTGGACCGTCTGGTGGAGGTCGTGACCCAGCGGATGCCGGACTGATGGTCGACGCCGAACGGGTGCGTGGGGAAGTCGAGGCGGTCTACCGCCGCGACTCCCGGCGTATCCTGGCGACCCTGATCCGCCTGCTCGGCGATTTCGACCTGGCCGAAGAGGCGATGCACGACGCTTTCTTCATCGCCGTCGAACGTTGGCAGCGGGACGGCATCCCGGACAACCCCCGGGCCTGGCTGGTCTCCGCCGGCCGTTTCAAGGCCATCGACGCCTTGCGCAGGCGGACCCGCTTCGACCGTTCCCAGGCTGACCTGATCATGCTTCTGGAGGGGGAGGGGCAAGACCCCAGCGAGGAGGAACTGCTGGTGGACGACCGTCTGCGTCTGATCTTCACCTGTTGCCACCCGGCCCTTGCCGCCGACGCCCAGGTCCCGCTGACCCTACGCGAAGTATGCGACCTGACCACCGAGCAGATCGCCCGGGCCTTCCTGCAAAGCCCGGCGACCATCGCCCAGCGCATCGTTCGCGCCAAGGCCAAGATCCGCGATGCGCGCATTCCCTACCAGGTCCCGGCCCTGGGCGAGCTGCCCGAGCGCCTGGAAAACGTGTTGCGGGTGGTGTACCTGGTGTTCAACGAAGGTTACTCCGCGTCCTCCGGCGAGGATTTGGTGCAGCGCGAATTGTGCGACGAGGCGATTCGCCTGGGGCGCTTGATCGCCCAGCTGTTGCCCGATGCCGAGGTGCTCGGGCTGTTGGCGTTGATGCTGCTGCAGGCGTCGCGCTTGCATGCCCGCACCGATGCGGCCGGGGAGCTGGTGCTGCTCGACCGTCAAGACCGCAGCCTGTGGGACCGTGCGCAGATCGACGAAGGCTGCCAATTGGTGCAGCAGGCGCTGCGCAGCCGACAGTTCGGTGCCTACACCGTACAGGCGGCCATCGCTGCGGTGCATGCCGAGGCGCCCAGTGCCGAGCAGACCGACTGGGCCGAAATCGTCGGGCTATACGATGTGTTGCAACGGCACTGGCCATCAGCGGTGGTCGAGCTGAACCGGGCGGTGGCACTGGCCAAACGGGATGGGGCGAGGGCCGGGTTGCAGGCGATCGAGGCGATCCTGGGGCGGGGCGAGCTGCTTGACTACCACCTGGCCCATGCCGCGCGGGCCGAGTTGCATCGGCAATTGGGGCAGGATGAGCAGGCCCGAGGCGCCTGGCGCCAGGCGCTGGCGCTTACCCGGCAAGGGCCGGAACGGCGTCATATCGAGCGGTGTCTGCGCGAGTTGGGGTGAGCACCGAGCAGGCTCACTTGCCCAGGCCCTATCGCTGGCAAGCCAGCGCTCATGGAACAACGCATAACTATTTGATTTTGCGGGCCTTGTGGGAGCGGGCTTGCCCCGCGATTGGGCCGGGCCGGATATCACCGTCGCCTGGCAAGGGCTTCGCCCTTGACCGCGGGACAAGCCCGCTCCCACAGGTGGCGCCGTCTCAGCTGGCGACGAAATTCGGCGGGGTGACCAGTTCGACGGTCTGCTGCTTGCGCGGCGCGAGGATCTCGGCCACGCCTTCGACGACCAGCTCGTCGTTCTGGTTGTACACATTGGTGGCGATGCGCACCTTGAACTTGGGCAGCTTCTCGAGGATTTCCAGGCGCACGGTCAGGGTGTCGCCGATCTTCACCGGCTTCTGGAAGCTCATCTGCTGGCCCAAATAGATGGTCCCAGGGCCCGGCAGGGTGCAGGCCACCGCGGCGCTTATCAGGGCACCACTGAACATGCCATGGGCGATGCGTTCGCGGAACATGCTCTTGGCCGCGAACTCGGCATCCAGGTGCACCGGGTTGTGGTCACCGGACATCGCGGCGAACAGCTGGATGTCGCGTTCCTGCACGGACTTTTCATAGCTGGCTTTCTGCCCGACTTCGAGGGCTTCGTAGGGCGTGTTGGTGACCTGGGTCATCGGGGCTTCCTTAGAGGGCGGACGAGAAAGTGTACATCATTCACTGCGGGCAGGGCGGCCAAGGGCCAGGGCCTGCTCCAGCCAGCCGAGGATATCGGCGGTGACCTCGTCGCGGTTGGTTTCGTTGAGCAATTCGTGCCGGGCCTCGGGGTACAGGCGCAGTTGCACGTGCCGGTTGCCGGTCGCGCGCAGGGCGTCGGCCAGACCTTTCAGACGCTTGCCGGCACTGACCGGATCACATTCGCCGCCAATGACCAGGATCGGCAGGTTCGGGTCGATCTGCGCCAGGTTCTTCGGCTGGCTGATCTGCGCCAGGCCCTGGAGCAGATCGATCCACAGTTGGTTGCAGCAGCGAAAGCCGCACAGGGGGTCGGCAATGTACTGATCGACTTCATCCGCGTCGCGGCTGAGCCAGTCGAAGGCGGTGCGGTTGGGCTTGAAGGCCTTGTTGAACGAGCCGAACGACAGCCAGTCGATCAGCCCGCTCTTGCCCAGGGGGCCTTGGCGCCAGGCTTCGGCGCGAGCCACCAGGGTCGCGGTGCGGTACAGCAGCGGTGGCTGGAAATTCGAGCCACTGAGCACCGCGCCATGCAGGCTGCCACTATGGTGCATCAGGTACGCCTGGGCGATGTAGCTGCCCATGCTGTGGCCGAACAGGAACAACGGCGTACCCGGAAACTGCTGGCCGATGTGCTGGGCGAGCAGGCCCAGGTCATTGACCACGGTGGCCCAGCCATGGTGACGGGCGAACAGGCCCAGGCAGCCCAGCTCGGCGGTACGGCCATGGCCACGCAGGTCCGGGGCGAGCAGCGCGAAACCCGCATCCGCCAGGGCATGGCCCAGGCGCCGGTAGCGACCGGCATGCTCGGCCATGCCGTGGGCCAGCAGCACCACGGCCTTGACCGGGGTGGCCGGCAACCACTGGTGGACATAGAGGCTGCAATGCTCGCTGGCAGGCAGCCAGAAGGCGTCATGGGGCATGGAAGGTCCTTTGCACACGGCTTCGAGACAGTGTATGCGCAATGGTGCCGATTGCAGGACGGCAACAAATAAGATTCACAATGTTAATAGCGGCACTTGGCTTGTATGCCACCTGCGCCTTACCTGCTAACGTCGGTTCAACACCTTTTTGCACGCAAGGGCAAAAGAGGTAGGGACAGCTTCGGGCAGAGGAACAACTATAAATGCAAGCCGAATTCTGGAACGACAAGCGCCCGGCGGGCGTGCCTTCCACCCTCGATATCAATGCCTACCAATCCGTGGTCGATGTCTTCGAGCGCTCCTGCAAGCGTTTCGCCGACCGCCCGGCCTTCAGCAACCTGGGCGTGACCCTCAGCTATGCCGACCTCGACCGCCAGTGCGCGGCATTCGCGGCCTGGTTGCAGCAGCACACCGACCTCGTCCCAGGCGATCGCATCGCGGTGCAGATGCCCAACGTCCTGCAATACCCGATCGCCGTATTCGGTGCGATGCGCGCCGGCCTGATCGTGGTCAACACCAACCCGCTCTATACCGCCCGTGAGATGCGCCACCAGTTCAAGGACTCCGGCGCCCGCGCCCTGGTGTACCTGAACATGTTCGGCCAGCGCGTGCAGGAGGTGCTCGGCGATACCGATATCCAGTACCTGATCGAGGCGAAGATGGGCGACCTGCTCCCTACCGCCAAGGGCTGGTTGGTCAACACCGTGGTCGACAAGTTGAAGAAGATGGTCCCGACCTACAGCCTGCCCCAGGCCGTGTCGTTCAAGCAGGTGGTGCGCCAGGGCCGCGGCCTGTCGCCCAGGCCGGTGGCGCTGGCGCTCGATGACATCGCCGTGCTGCAGTACACCGGTGGCACCACTGGCCTTGCCAAGGGCGCCATGCTCACCCATGGCAACCTGGTCGCGAACATGCTGCAGGTGCTGGCCTGCTTCGCCCAGCACGGCCCCGACGGCCAGCGGCTGATCAAGGACGGCCAGGAGGTGATGATCGCGCCGCTGCCGCTGTACCACATCTATGCCTTCACAGCGAACTGCATGTGCATGATGGTCACCGGCAACCATAACGTGCTGATCACCAACCCCCGCGACATCCTGGGCTTCATCAAGGAACTGGGCAAGTGGCGGTTCACCGCGCTGCTGGGGTTGAACACGCTGTTCGTCGCGCTGATGGACCACCCCGGTTTCAAGGCTCTGGATTTCTCCGCCCTCAAGGTCACCAACTCAGGCGGTACGGCGTTGGTGAAGGCCACCGCCGAACGTTGGGAGCAACTGACGGGCTGTCGCATCGTCGAGGGCTATGGCCTGACCGAAACCTCTCCGGTGGCCAGTACCAACCCCTATGGCGAGCTCGCGCGCCTGGGCACCGTGGGCATCCCGGTGCCGGGCACAGCCTTCAAGGTCATCGATGATCAGGGCAATGAGCTGCCCCTGGGCGAGCGGGGCGAGCTCTGCATCAAGGGGCCGCAGGTCATGAAAGGTTACTGGCAGCAACCCGAGGCCACCGCTGCCACCCTGGATGCCGAGGGTTGGCTGAAAACAGGCGATATCGCCGTGATCGACCCCGACGGTTTTACCCGTATCGTCGATCGCAAGAAGGACATGATCATCGTCTCGGGTTTTAACGTGTACCCCAACGAGATCGAGGACGTGGTCATGGGGCATCCGAAGGTCGCCAACTGCGCGGCCATTGGCGTGCCGGACGAACGTTCCGGCGAGGCGGTCAAGCTGTTCGTGGTGCCCCGGGAGGGCGGGCTGGATGTCGAGGAGCTCAAGGCGTTCTGCAAGGCCAACTTCACAGGCTACAAGGTGCCCAAGCACATCGTGCTGCGCGATTCGTTGCCTATGACCCCGGTGGGCAAGATCCTGCGCCGCGAGCTGCGTGATATCGCCTGAATGCCCGCGTAGTAGCCTGTCAGGCAAGCTGTTTGTGACACACAGAGGGGCTGCCAGGCAGCCCATCGCGGGGCAAGCCCGCTCCTACAGGGACTTCGCCACTGGATGATGGGCATGATCCTGTAGGAGCGGGCGCGACGCTCTAGCCTGCCGGTTTCGGCCTGAATTGCGACGTTTTGGTTAAATACTCTAAAAATGACCTGTATAGTTCTTTGAGTCATTTTTGTGACCGATTGGGCCGATTCGGGCTCTAGTCGACCCTTTGCAAAGCTGTTACTCTCGGCGCGCTTTCGGATGATCCGGTTTGCAATGAGCCGTCATCTCATATCAATAATAAACGCACAATGCGTGACGAATTGGCTGTTGCTGAAGGAGCGGGCTTCCATGATCGAAAATTTTTGGAAGGATAAGTACCCAGCCGGAATTACGGCTCAAATCAATCCTGACGAATTCCCCAATATCCAGGCGGTACTCAAGCAATCCTGCCAACGCTTTGCCGACAAACCGGCCTTTAGCAACCTGGGCAAGACCCTCACCTACGGTGAGCTCTATACGCTTTCGGGCGCTTTCGCCGCCTGGCTGCAACAGCATACCGATCTCAAGCCCGGCGACCGCATCGCCGTGCAACTGCCCAACGTCCTGCAATACCCCGTGGCCGTGTTCGGTGCCATGCGCGCCGGCCTGATCGTGGTCAACACCAACCCGCTGTACACCGCGCGGGAAATGGAGCACCAGTTCAACGACTCCGGCGCCAAGGCCTTGGTATGCCTGGCCAACATGGCCCACCTCGCCGAGAAGGTGGTACCCAAGACCCAGGTCAAGCATGTGATCGTCACCGAAGTGGCCGACCTGCTGCCGCCGCTCAAGCGCCTGTTGATCAACAGCGTGATCAAGTACGTGAAGAAGATGGTGCCGGCCTACAGCTTGCCGGGCGCCGTGCGCTTCAACGATGCCTTGGCCCTGGGCAAGGGGGGCGCGGTGACCGAGGCCAACCCACAGCCCAACGACGTCGCGGTGCTGCAGTATACCGGCGGTACCACGGGGGTTGCCAAGGGTGCCATGCTGACCCACCGCAACCTGGTGGCCAATATGCTGCAATGCCGGGCGCTGATGGGTTCGAACCTGCATGAGGGTTGCGAGATCCTCATCACCCCGCTGCCGCTGTACCACATCTATGCGTTCACCTTCCATTGCATGGCCATGATGCTGATTGGCAACCACAACGTGCTGATCAGCAACCCGCGTGACCTGTCGGCGATGGTCAAGGAGTTGGGCAAGTGGAAGTTCAGCGGCTTCGTCGGGCTCAACACCCTGTTCGTCGCCTTGTGCAACAACGACGCGTTCCGCGCCCTGGACTTCTCGGCACTGAAAATCACCCTCTCTGGCGGCATGGCCTTGCAGTTGAGCGTGGCCGAGCGCTGGAAGGCGGTGACCGGTTGCGCCATCTGCGAAGGCTACGGCATGACCGAAACCAGCCCGGTGGCGGCGGTCAACCCGGCCGAGGCCAACCAGGTTGGCACCATCGGCATTCCGGTGCCTTCCACCCTGTGCAAGGTCATCGATGACAGCGGCCGCGAGCTGGGCCTGGGCGAGGTCGGCGAGCTGTGCGTCAAGGGCCCGCAGGTCATGAAAGGCTACTGGCAGCGCGAGGACGCCACCGCCGAGATCCTCGACCAGGACGGTTGGTTGAAGACTGGCGACATCGCCGTGATCCAGCCGGACGGCTACATGCGCATCGTCGATCGCAAGAAGGACATGATCCTGGTGTCCGGCTTCAACGTGTACCCCAACGAACTCGAAGACGTGCTGGCCGGCTTGCCGGGCGTGCTGCAGTGCGCGGCGATCGGCGTGCCGGACGAGAAGTCGGGCGAAGTGATCAAGGTGTTCATCGTGGTCAAGCCGGGCATGACCCTGACCAAGGAACAGGTGATGGAGCACATGCGCGCCAACGTCACCGGCTACAAGGTGCCACGCTACATCGAGTTCCGCGATGCGCTGCCGACCACCAACGTCGGCAAGATCCTGCGTCGCGAGCTGCGTGATGAAGAGCTGAAGAAACAGGGCCTGAAGAAGATCGCCTGACTTACTGTCGACGCGCATCCCTGTAGGAGCGGCCTTGTGCCGCGAAGGGCTGCAAGGCAGCCCCGGCTTTTTCAGTGATCGCTGATGAGGCTCGGGGCCGCCTTGCGGCCCTTTCGCGGCACAAGGTCGCTCCTACAAAGGCCTGCGCGCACTCAGCGCAGTTTCTCGAGCATCCCGTAGTACCACATCCCCGCCGCCAACAGCGGATTGCCCAGCAAGTCCCCCATCGGCACCTTGATGTGCTTGCACGCCGCGAAGGTGTCGAATTTCTCCAGGGTCCCGGTCAAGGCCTCGGCCATGATTTCGCCCATGATATGGCTGGTGGCGATGCCATGCCCTGAATAGCCCTGGCAATACCAGACGTTGTCCGACAGCTTGCCCAACTGCGGGATACGGTTGACCACGATGCCCATGGCGCAGCTCCACTTGAACTCGATCGGCACGCCCTTGAGTGCCGGGAAGGTGCGCTCGATGCATGGGCGCAGCTCGCCTTCGATGTCCCGCGAATCCTTGCCCGAGTAGTTGGCGCCGCCGCCGAACAGCAGGCGTTTGTCCGCCGTCAGGCGGTAGTAGTCGAGGACGAAGCGGCAGTCGTACACCGCCAGGTCCTGAGGGTTGATCTGTTCGGCCAGCTCACCCAGCGGTGCGGTGGTGACGATGCCGCCCATGGCCGGGAAGATCTTGCCCTTGAGCTGGCGCTTTTCCAGCTTGTGGTAGACATCGCCTGCCAGCAGCACCTGGCGTGCCTCGATGCGGCCTTGGGCGGTGACCACCGCCGGGCGCGGGCCATGGATGATCTCCAGCACTTCGGAGTTCTCGTAGACCAGCGCACCCAGCGAATGGGCGGCGCGAGCCTCGCCCATGCACAGATTGAGCGGGTGCAAGTGCAGGTTGCGGCGGTTCTTCAAGGCGCCCAGGTACAGCGGGCTCTGTAGGTGCTGGCCGACCGCGGCGCGATCGAGCAGTTGCACCTGCTCGCCCATCCCCCGGCGCACTGCCTCGTCGTAGCTGGCCTGCAGCTCGTTCATGTGCGACGGCTTCATCGCCGCATGCAGGTGGCCGCGCTTGAGGTCGCAGTCGATACCGTAACGCGCCACGCGCTGCTCGATGATCTGGTGCCCGCGCCAGCGCAGGTGCCAGATGAAATCGTCCACCTCGCTGCCCAGGCGGTTGCGCATCTGCGTGCGCATGGCCTCGTCGCCCGAGAGGCTGCCGGTGACCTGGCCGCCGTTGCGCCCGCTGGCGCCCCAACCGATCCGGTTGGTTTCGACGATGGCCACCTTCAAGCCCCGCTCGGCCAGTTCCACTGCCGTGGCGACCCCGGTGAAGCCGCCGCCAATGATGGCCACGTCGACCTGCTCGGTGCCGGTGAGCGTCGGATATGCGGTAGGGTCGTTGAGCGTGGCGCTGTAGTAGGACGGCGCCCGTTGCGCCGCCAGGGTGTTCGATGCTGCGTTCATGTCGATTCCTTCAAACGGATGAGGCTCATGCCTGGTGCAGGTACCAGCGCCAGTCCTGCTCGCCGACTTCGGCCATGAACTGGCGATATTCGGCGCGCTTGACCTTCAGGTAGACCCCGAGGAAGGCTTCGCCCAGGGCCTCCCGGGCCCAGGTCGAATGCTCCAGGGCATCGAGGGCGGTCAGCCACTCGGTGGGCAGGTGCTCCTTGGCCTGGGCATAGCCGTTGCCTTGCACCGGCGCACCGGGGTCGAGCTGCTCGCGCACGCCCCGGTGGGCGGCGGCGAGAATGGCCGCGGCGGCCAGGTACGGGTTGGCATCGGCGCCGCAGATGCGGTGCTCCACATGCCGGCTGTTGGCCGGCCCGCCGGGTACGCGCAGGCTCACGGTTCGGTTGTCCACGCCCCAGGTCGGTGCCAGCGGCGCATAGCTGTTGGCCTGGAAGCGCCGGTAGGAGTTGGCGTTGGGGCAGAACAACAGCAACGATTCGCGCAGGTGGCGCAGCATGCCGCCGACCGCCTGGCGCAGCAGCGGGGTGCCGGCCGGATCACTGCTGGCGAATAGGTTGTGGCCTTCGGCATCAGCCAGGCTCAAATGCATGTGCATGCCGGTGCCGGCCAGGTGGGCGAAGGGTTTGGCCATGAAGCAGGCCTGCATGCCATGCGCATTGGCGATGCCCTTGACCAGGCGCTTGTAGCGCACGGCCTGGTCCATGGCTTGCAAGGCATGGCCATGTTCCAGGGTGATTTCCACTTGGCCGGGGGCATACTCGGAAATCGCCGTGCGCGCCGGAATACCCTGGGCCTTGCAGGCGGCATAGAGGTCGGCGAGGAAAGGTTCGATCTGCTCGAGCTCACGCAGCCCGTACACCTGGGTGGCGTGTGGGCGACCGCCGTCGCTGTCCAGTGCCGGTTGCGGGCGGCCCTGGGCGTCGCGTCGCTGGTCGAGCAGGTAGAACTCCAGCTCGCAGGCCATCACCGGGTGGTAGCCGTCGGCCTCGAGCGCTTCGAGGGTGCGCAGCAAGACATGACGCGGGTCGGCCACGCTGGCCGGCAGGCCCTCGCTGGGGTGCATGCTCACCTGCACGGCGGCGGTCGGCACGCGCCGCCAGGGCAGGCGTACCAGGCTGCCTTCAAGCGGGTAGGCGCGGCAGTCGATATCGCCCACGTCCCAGACCAGGCCGGAGTCTTCCACGTCCTCGCCATTGAGGGTCAGGCCGAGGATGGTGCTGGGCAGGGGACGACCGCTTTCATACACCGCCAGCAGCTCGTCGCGGTGCAACAGCTTGCCGCGGGGTACGCCGTTGGCGTCGAGGATGAACAGCTCGAACAGTTCGATATCAGGGTTGTCGGCCAGGAAGCGTCTGGCCTGGTCGGGGTTGGCAAAGTGCATGATGTTCGCTCGCGCCCGCAGGCGCACAGGACCGCCGCATACAGGGGGCGGGTCGTACCGGGAAACCGGCCGAACGTGGCCGGGACGGGTCAGTGAGGCGCGAACGAAGTATCCGGCGGGCGTGCGTGGCGGCAGTGCCACAGGGCCCAGAAGGCGAGGATGACATGTACCAGCGGGTTTTCGCCGGCGCGCGCCTTGGCCTTGGGGAGAGCCGGGTGCGCATTGCTCGAGGGGCGGGTCATGCCTGGATACTCACATGGGGCGTAAGGTTGATTAAAGCAGTGAATGGCAATGTTCATTCCATGGCTGACTAAACATTTCAGGGAATGGCGCAAATGCTGTAGGAGCGGCCTTGCGCCGCGAAAGGGGTACGAAGCCGGGGCATAGAGCGAGAGGGCCGCTTCGCGACACAAAGCCCACAGGGGCGGCAGCACAGACAGCAAAGCGGTTGCAAATCTGCGACAATCGCGCATCTTCGAATGCCGATCATGAAAAAGCAGGCTCACCTGCATCACCAAAAAGCCCCATGACAGACCACTCAATCGACCAACTCCTGAAGAACCTCGACCACGCCATGATCGCCGACCGCCATCGGCTGCGGCGCCAATTGCACGAGCTGCGCAAGCGCCCCGACGAGGCGAAGCAGGCCTTGTGGGTGGAAAAGGTCCAGGCGTCCTGCGCCCAGGTCGTGGCCCGCCAGCAGAGCGTGCCGAGCATCCGCTACGACGACAGCCTGCCCATCGCGGCCAAGCGCGACGAGATCAAGAAGGCCCTGGCCGAGCACCAGGTGCTGGTGATCGCCGGCGAGACCGGCTCGGGGAAGACCACCCAGTTGCCGAAGATCTGCCTGGAGATGGGCCGCGGCCGCCATGGCCTGATCGCCCACACCCAGCCACGCCGGATCGCCGCGCGCAGCGTGGCGGCGCGGGTGGCGGAAGAACTGGGCACGCCTTTGGGTGGGCTGATCGGCTACCAGGTACGCTTCGAGGACCAGAGCGATGCCGGTACCCTGGTCAAGCTGATGACCGACGGCATCCTGCTGGCCGAGACCCAGCACGACCGCTTCCTCGAACGCTACGACACGATCATCGTCGACGAAGCCCACGAGCGCAGCCTGAACATCGACTTCCTGCTCGGCTACCTGAAGACCCTGCTGCACCGTCGCCCGGACCTGAAGCTGATCATTACCTCAGCGACCATCGACCTGGAGCGCTTCTCCAAGCATTTCGACGGCGCGCCGATCATCGAAGTATCGGGCCGTACCTTCCCGGTGGACACCTGGTACCGGCCGCTGACCAGCGAGCAGGACGAGGAGGGCAACCGCGTCGAGGACGACCTCACTGTCGACCAGGCGATCCTCGCCACCCTGGACGAGCTGGCCCATCACGAGCGCAGCGAGGGCAAGGGCCCCGGCGACGTGCTGGTGTTCCTGCCGGGTGAGCGGGAGATCCGTGACGCTGCCGAGATCCTGCGCAAGGCCCAGCTGCGTCACACCGAGATCCTGCCGCTGTATGCGCGCCTGACGCCGGCCGAGCAGCAGAAGATCTTCCAGCCTCATACCGGGCGCCGGGTGGTACTGGCCACCAACGTTGCCGAAACCTCCCTCACCGTTCCGGGCATCCGCTACGTGATCGACACCGGCACCGCGCGCATCAGCCGCTACAGCTACCGGGCCAAGGTTCAGCGCCTGCCTATCGAGGCCGTGTCCCAGGCCAGTGCCAACCAGCGCAAAGGCCGGTGCGGGCGGGTCGAGCCGGGCATTTGCGTGCGCCTGTACAGCGAAGAGGACTTCAACGCCCGACCGGCGTTCACCGACCCCGAGATCCTGCGCACCAACCTGGCGGCGGTGATCCTGCAGATGCTGCACCTGCGCCTGGGCGCGATCGATGCCTTCCCGTTCATCGAGCCGCCGGACGGCAAGGCCATCAGCGATGGCTTCAACCTGTTGCAAGAGCTCTCGGCGGTCAACCGCGAGAATCAGCTGACCCCGCTGGGTCGCCAACTGGCCCGCCTGCCGATCGACCCACGCCTGGGCCGCATGCTGCTCGAAGGCGCCCGTCAGGGCAGCCTGCAGGAGGTGCTGATCGTCGCCAGTGCCCTGTCGGTGCAGGACCCGCGCGAGCGCCCACCGGAGCGCCAGCAAGCGGCCGACCAGGCCCATGCGCAGTGGAAGGACACCGACTCCGATTTCGCCGCCCTGGTCAACCTCTGGCGGGGGTTCGAGGAGCAGCGCCAGGCCTTGACCGCCAACCCGCTGCGCAACTGGTGCCGCAAGCACTTCCTCAGCTACCTGCGCCTGCGTGAATGGCGCGACGCCCACCGCCAGCTCTCGCTGATCTGCCGCGACCTGCAATTGGCGGTCAACAAGGAGCCGGCGGACTTCCCACGCATGCACAAGGCCATCCTCAGTGGTCTGTTGAGCCAGATCGGCCACAAGACCGAGGACGGTGACTACCAGGGCGCGCGTCAGCGGCGTTTCTGGGTTCACCCGTCCTCTGGCATCGGCCGCAAGCGCCCACAGTGGGTGATGGCCGCGGAGCTTGTGGAAACCACCAAGCTCTATGCGCGCATGGTGGCCAAGATCGAACCGGACTGGATCGAGCCGCTGGCCACCCACCTGGTCAAGAAGAACCATTTCGAGCCGCATTGGGAGAAGAAGCGCGGCCAGGTGGTGGCCTATGAACAGATCACCCTGTATGGCCTGATCCTGGTCGGCCGCCGGCCGGTGCACTTCGGCCCGATCGACCCGGTGGTGTCGCGCGAGCTGTTCATCCGCGACGGCCTGGTGGGCGGTGAGATCCAATCGCGGGCCAAGTGCCTGTCCGCCAACAAGCGCCTGCTCGAGCAGCTCGACGAGCTGGAGGCCAAGGCCCGGCGGCGTGACATCCTGGCCGATGAGGAAACCCTGTACGCCTTCTACGAGGCGCGCCTGCCGGCAGAAATCCACCAGACCGCGACCTTCGACAGCTGGTACCGGGTCAACAGCCAGAAGGACCCGAACCTGCTGATCATGCGCGAAGAGGACGTGCTGGCCCGCGAGGCCAGCGAAGTGACTGCCGCGCAATACCCAGACAGCCTGCAAGTGGGGGATCTGCGCCTGCCGTTGACCTATCACTTCGAGCCAGGCCACCCCCGTGACGGCGTTACCGTGCGCGTGCCGGCACCGCTGCTGCCGAGCCTGCCAGGCGAGCGCCTGGAGTGGCTGGTACCCGGCCTGCTCGAGGCCAAGTGCGTGGCCCTGGTGCGCAACCTGCCCAAGGCCCTGCGCAAGAACTTCGTGCCGGTGCCCGATTTCGTCAAGGCGGCCCTGGCGCGCATGAGCTTCGGCCAGGGCGCCTTGCCCCAGGCCCTGGGCCAGGAACTGCTGCGCATGACCGGTGCCCGGGTGCCGGACGACGCCTGGGCCGAAGCGGCCGGGCTGGTGGAAGGGCACCTGCGCATGAACATCGAGGTGGTCGATGGCCAGGGCAAGTTCCTCGGCGAAGGCCGCGACCTGGCCGAGCTGACCGCCCGTTTCGCCGCCGCGAGCCAGGCTGCGCTGGCCATGCCGCGTAATGAAAAAGCCGAGCAGCCGGTGCAGGCCAAGGCATTCGCCGAGGTGGCGCAGACCGCCCAGCAGAAGATCGCTGGGCTGTCGCTGACGGTGTACCCAGCGCTGGTGGAAGAGGCCGGGGCAGTGCGCGAAGGGCGTTTCTCGACCCAGGCCGAAGCCGAATTCCAGCACCGCCGCGCGCTGCAGCGGTTGCTGCTGCAACAGCTGGCCGAGCCTGCGAAGTTCCTGCGCGGCAAGCTGCCGGGGCTGACCGAGCTGGGCCTGCTGTACCGCGAGCTGGGCCGGGTCGAGGCGCTGGTGGAGGATATCCTCCTGGCCAGCCTGGACAGCTGCATCCTCGAAGGCGAGGCGCCCTTGCCGCGTGATGGCGCAGCGCTCGCCGGGCTGGCCGAGCGCAAGCGCGGCAGCTGGGCCGAGCATGCCGAGCGCCTGGCCCGCCAGACTCTGGAAGTGCTCAAGCTATGGCATGGCTTGCAGAAGCGTTTCAAGGGCAAGATCGACCTGAGCCAGGCGGTCGCGCTGAACGACATCAAGCAGCAACTCGCCAACCTGGTATACCCAGGTTTCGTGCGCGAGACGCCCGCGGCTTGGTTCAAGGAGTTGCCGCGCTATCTCAAGGCGGTGGAGCTGCGCCTGGAGAAGCTCGGTTCGCAGGTACAGAAAGACCGGGTGTGGAGCGGCGAGCTGGCCAACTTGTGGGCCCAGTACAAGGCCCGCGCCGACAAGCATGCCCAGGAGGGCAAGCGGGACGAACAGCTCACGGTGTACCGTTGGTGGCTGGAGGAATACCGGGTGTCGTTGTTCGCCCAGCAGTTGGGCACCAAGGTGCCGGTTTCCGACAAACGTTTGGCCAAACAGTGGGCTCAGGTGGAAGCCTAAACCTGGGGAGATGTGGCAAACTTGCGGGAATTTGGGCCGCTGTGCGGCCCATCGCGGGACAAGCCCGCTCCTATAGGGATAGCGTCCTATTCTGTGGGAGGGGGTGTGCCCCGTGATCGAGGGCGCAGCCCTCGTACATAAATTGGTACTAAAGTGCCATTATGTTGCCTTTTTCCCGGCCAGCGCTGCGTGCGATGGCCTCTGACCAGAGGAACGACCGTGCATAACGTCGTGATCAGCGGCACAGGCCTGTATACCCCGGCCCAGAGTATTTCCAACGAAGAACTGGTGGCGTCCTTCAACACCTGGGCGCAGCAGTACAACCACGACAACGCTGCCGCCATCGAGCGCGGCGAGCAGGAGGCCGCGCCGCTGTCCGACGCTGCCTTCATCGAGAAGGCTTCCGGTATCAAGAGCCGCTTCGTCATGGACAAGGCCGGCATCCTCGACCCGCAGCGCATGAAGCCGCGCCTGCCGGAGCGCTCCAACGACGAGCCGTCGATCCTTTGCGAAATGGCCGTGGCCGCTGCCCGCCAGGCACTGGAACGCGCAGGCCGTACCGCTGCCGACGTGGACGGGGTGATCGTCGCTTGTTCCAACCTGCAGCGCCCGTACCCGGCCATTTCCATCGAAGTGCAGCAAGCGCTGGGCATCCAGGGCTTTGCCTTCGACATGAATGTGGCCTGCTCCTCGGCCACCTTCGGCATCCAGACCGCCGCCAACAGCGTGCAACTGGGCCAGGCCCGGGCGGTGCTGATGGTCAACCCGGAGATCTGCACCGGCCATTTGAACTTCCGTGACCGCGACAGCCACTTCATCTTCGGCGATGCCGCCACCGCGGTACTGGTCGAGCGTGCCGACCAGGCCACCTCGGCGCATCAGTTCGAAATCGTCAGTACCAAGCTGCTGACCCAGTTCTCCAACAACATCCGTAACAACTTCGGCTTCCTCAACCGCGCGGCGGAGGAGGGCATCGGTGCGCCGGACAAACTGTTCGTCCAGGAAGGCCGCAAGGTGTTCCGCGAGGTCTGCCCGATGGTCGCTGAACTGATCGGCGAACACCTGGGTGAGAACGGCCTGCAGCCGACCGACGTCAAGCGCTTCTGGCTGCACCAGGCGAACCTGAGCATGAACCACCTGATCGTCAAGAAGCTGGTGGGGCGCGAGGTGGCCGAGGAAGATGCACCGGTGATCCTGGACCGTTATGCCAACACCAGTTCGGCGGGGTCGGTAATCGCCTTCCACCTGTACCAGGATGACCTGCCCAAGGGCGCGTTGGGCGTGCTGAGCTCGTTTGGTGCGGGGTATTCGATCGGTAGCGTGATCCTGCGCAAGCGCTGATTCGGCGTATAGCCTGTACCGGCCCCATCGCCGGCAAGCCGGCTCCCACACTATTGCATGTGGGAGATCCCCCAGCCCTCCCGGGCTGCGCCTGTGGGAGATTCTATGGTTGTGGGCAAGCCGGCTCCCACTGGTGCAGCGCCAACCACACCCTGTGGGAGCGGGCTTGTCCCGCGATCAAGGGCGAAGCCCTTGCTTGGCGGCGGTGATATCGGGCCAGGCCCAATCGCGGGACAAGTCGGACCGCCGCCCCCACAAGGGCCTGCAAAATCAAATAGTTATGCTTTGTTCTATGGGAGCCGGCTTGCCGGCGATGGGGCCGACGCATTTGCAGCAGGCAAAAAAAAGCGGAAAGCACCGGATGGGGTCGGCACTTTCCGCTTGAGTGACGCAGGGGAGCTTGCGCTTAGAACTTGGCTTCCAGGTCGACCTGCAAGGTGTCGACGTCGGCGTTGCTGTTCGGCAGCTGGGACAGGTCGGTCTTGGCCATCAGGTAGGCCGCGCCCAACGAGAAGTTCTTGTCGATCTCGTAGCCAACCTTGAACTTGTGACCGCGCGACCCGGTGAAGCCGGCGCCGAAGTCGGAGTCGGTGAAGGCGCTGACCACCGCGTTGCGCTGCACGTCGCGGTAGTTGTAGTCCAGGCTCCAGGCACCGAGCTTGGTCTTCAGGCCGGCCAGCCAGGCCTTGTCTTCGCCGTCGGTGCTCTCGGTGTTCTTCACGTACTGGCCGTAGGCCGACAGCGGGATGGCAAAGCCGGTGAAGTCCACCTGGCCGAAGCCTTCCACCAGGTTGAACTCGTTGGTGGTGTTGCCGAAGGCGCGCAGGGCCGCGGATTCCTTGTCGTTGTCATAGCCGTAGATGCTGGTACCCACGGTGACCTTGACGGTGTCGGCCGCATCGAAGCGAGCCCCCAACTGGCCGTGGTACAGCTGCGCGTCGTGCTTGAACTGCACGCCGTCGCCGTCCACGTTGTCCTTGAGGTTGTAGTGACCGGCGCTGCCGAACAGCTCGGCGCCGCCCAGGTCGGTCTTGTAGGTGACAGCCACGCCTTCCGGGTTGATGTCGCTGTCCCAAATGATATCGCCCATGCTCACCCACGGCTGAGGCATCTTACCGCCGATCAGGTGCAGGTTAGGCACGGCGGTCGGGTGCCAGTCGAGATAAGCCAGGTCTACCCACAGCGACTTCTTCTCGAAATAGTTGTCCAGGCTCTGGTTGGTGGAGCGGGCATCGGCGCTGCTGCCGGTGGCCACGCGGATGCCGGCATCGACCTGCGGGTTGATCTGGCTGTAGAAGCCGACGCGGGCACGGACGCGTTCGCGGTCCTGGTTGCCGCTGCGGCTGTTGGGGTTGTCGACGTTGACGTCTTCGTAGCGCAGGCGCACGTCGCCCTTGATCTGGGTCTTGGCGGCCCATGCCACTTTCTGCTCGAAGGAGCTCAGGCGATCGGCCTGGGCCTTCTGCTCTGCCTTTTCCTTGGTTTCCTTGGCCAGATCGGCCTGCAGTTCGTTGTACTGCGCCTGGTTGATCGAGCCGTTGGCGCGGAGCATTTCGAGCAGCTTGGCGTCGACTGCAGCACTGGCCGGAGCGCTCAGTGCCAGCATCATGCCGGTGAGGCTCACTCCGGTAAGTGTAGAAACAAGACGCATAAGGTTCTCCCTGTTGGAAAAAGTTGGGGAGGCGCTTGCGCCTGCCCCTTAGTTGGCATGCCTTCGGAAAGGCCCTGGCTAGAGGGGTTGCCGGGGTTCCGAAAAACAGGCGCCAGTATTGCGGGGAGGAATGACAGAATAATGTCTATTTGATGGCACTGCGGTTAAGTGAGGTTGAGTCGTGCGCGTTCATTTGAGTGTCGCGACCCACTTGGGGATACTGACCACTTCCTGGCCTGTGAGTCGACATCGTGACCAGCCTGTACAGCCTTGCCCATCTGCGCGATCTGCCGGCGGCGACTTGGGACGCCCTGGTGCCTCCCGGCCAGCCGTTCCTGCGCCATGCCTTTCTCAGTGCCCTGGAGGACAGCGGCAGCGTCGCCCCCGCAACCGGCTGGGCGGCCGAGCATCTGGTGTTGGAACGCGATGGGCAGGTGCGCGCAGTGCTGCCGGCCTACCGCAAGTGGCACTCGTTCGGTGAGTACGTGTTCGATCACGGCTGGGCCGATGCCTGCGAACGCGCGGGCATTCGCTATTACCCCAAGCTGCTCGGCGCGGTGCCGTTCAGCCCGGTGAGCGGCCCGCGCCTGCTGGCGGCCGAGCCTGCGGATGGGTTGCTCATGCTGCAGGCCATTCCTGAGTACCTGGGCAAGGGCGAGCTCTCCGGCGCGCACATCAATTTCACCGACAGCACGCTCGACGAGCGCATCGCTGGCTTGCCAGGGTGGATGGAGCGCCTGGGTTGCCAGTTCCACTGGCACAACCGCGGCTACCGCGACTTTCAGGATTTCCTCGATACCCTGAGCTCTCGCAAGCGCAAGCAGATGCGCAAGGAGCGTGAACAGGTGGCCGGGCAGGGGATCGACTTCCGCTGGCTGCGCGGCGAGGAACTGAGCGAGGCGCAGTGGGACTTCGTCTACCTGTGCTATGCCAACACCTATGCGGTGCGGCGCCGCACGCCCTATTTGACCCGCGAATTCTTCAGCCTGCTGGCCGAGCGCATGCCCGAGGCGGTGCGGGTGGTGGTGGCCCGTCAGCAGGGGCGTGAGGTGGCCATGGCCCTGAGCCTGGTGGGCGGTGACAGCCTCTACGGGCGCTACTGGGGGTGCCTGGACGAGTTCGATCGTTTGCATTTCGAGACCTGCTTCTACCAGGGCATGGCGTTCGCCATCGGCGAAGGGCTGCAACGGTTCGATGCCGGGGCCCAAGGGGAGCACAAGTTGATCCGTGGGTTCGAGCCGGTGCTGACACGCTCGTGGCACTACTTGTTGCACCCGGGGCTGCGGCGGGCGGTGGGGGATTTCCTCGAGCAGGAGCGGGCGGGGGTGAAGGCCTATGCCGAGCAGGCGCGGGAGATGTTGCCTTACCGCAAGGCGTGAGCTGGGCTTATCGCGGGGGAGAGCCACCGGACCCTGTAGGAGCGGCCTTGTGCCGCGAAAGGGCCGCAAAGCGGCCCCGTACCCGGCTCAATCCACCCCGACGAACCCACCGGTCTGATGGTGCCACAACCGCGCATACAACCCGCGCTCGGCCAGCAACTGGGCATGGGTGCCGCTTTCGACGATATGCCCTTTGTCCAGCACCACCAGCCGGTCCATGCGGGCAATGGTGGACAGGCGGTGGGCGATGGCGATCACCGTCTTGCCTTGCATCAAGGTCTCCAGGCTTTCCTGGATCGCTGCCTCGACTTCCGAATCCAGCGCTGAGGTGGCTTCGTCCATGATCAGGATTGGCGCGTTCTTGAGCAGCACCCGGGCAATGGCGATGCGCTGGCGCTGACCACCGGAGAGCTTGACGCCGCGTTCGCCCACATGGGCATCGAACCCGGTGCGTCCCTGGGCGTCGGAGAGCTGCGGGATGAATTCGTCGGCCCGGGCCCGGCGCACGGCCTCCCAGACTTCCGCCTCGCTGGCATTCGGTCGGCCATACAGGAGGTTGTCGCGGATCGAGCGGTGCAGCAGCGAGGTATCCTGGGTGATCATGCCGATCTGGGCGCGCAGGCTGGCCTGGTTGACCTCGGCGATGTCCTGGCCGTCGATGAGGATACGCCCGCTGTCCACGTCGTACAGGCGCAGCAACAGGTTGACCAGGGTCGACTTGCCGGCGCCGGAAGGGCCGATCAGGCCGATCTTCTCGCCGGGGCGGATGTTCAGCTCCAGCCCATCGATGACCTTGCTGCCCTTGCCGTAATGAAAGCCCACATGGTCGAAGTGCACCGCGCCACGGCTGACCTGCAGCGCCGGGGCGCCGGGCTTGTCGGTGACGCTGACCGGTTGGGCGATGGTCTGCAGGCCATCCTGGACCATGCCGATGTTCTCGAAGATGCCGTTGACCACCCACATGATCCAGCCGGACATGTTGATGATGCGGATCACCAGGCCGGTGGCCAGGGCGATGGCGCCGACGGTGATCAGCGATTGGCTCCACAGCCACAGCGCCAGGCCCGTGGTGCCCACCACCAGCAGACCGTTGAGGCCAGTGATGACCACGTCCATGCTGGTGACCACCCGCGAGGCCAGTTGGGTCTTCTCGGTCTGCTCGCTGATCGCCTCGCGGGCATACTGCTGTTCATGGTCGGTGTGGGCGAACAGCTTGAGGGTGGCGATGTTGGTATAGCCGTCGACGATGCGCCCCATCAGCTTGGAGCGGGCGTCGGAGGAAATCACCGAGCGTTCCTTGACCCGGGGAACGAAATAGTAGAGCGCGGCGATGTAGCAGGCGATCCAGGCCAGCAACGGCAACATCAGCCGCCAATCGGCCTCGGCGAACAGCACCAGCGAGCTGATGGCATAGATGAGTACATGCCAGAGCGCGTCCACCGCCTGCACCGCCGAGTCGCGCAGGGAGTTGCCGGTTTGCATGATGCGCTGGGCGATGCGCCCGGCGAAATCGCTCTGGAAGAAGTTCAGGCTCTGCTTGAGCACGTAGGTATGGTTCTGCCAGCGGATCAGGCTGGTCATGCCCGGGCTGATGGTCTGGTGCACCAGCAGGTCGTGCAGGCCGAAGAACACTGGCCGCAACACCAGGACCACCACCAGCATCCAGGCCAGCTCGCCACTGTGCCGGCTGAAGAACTCGGTGCCCGGCGTGGCCTGGGCCAGGTCGATGATCCGGCTCAGGTAGCTGAACATGGCCACCTCGATCAGCGCGGCCACCAGGCCGACCACCAGCAGAGCGATGAAACTGGGCCAGACCTGGCGCAGGTAATACAGGTAGAACGGCCACACCTGACTTGGCGGCGCCTCGCTGGGCGCCTCGCGGAAGATGTCGATCAACTGCTCGAAACGGCGGTACAACATGGTGGACACACTCCTGTTCCATCCGACCTTCAGGCGGGTTCACATCCTTGTGAGACCTGCGATCAGTCGATGCGTTTGGCGGACTTGATGTACACCGGGTCCGCCGGTACGTCGCGCATGCCTCGCTTGATGGTGGTAGGCGAGTTGACGATCTGGTCGACCACCTCCATGCCCTTGGTCACCTTGCCGAACACCGCGTAGCCACGGTCGCGGCCCGGGTTGAGGAAATCGTTGTCGGCCACGTTGATGAAGAACTGGCTGGTAGCCGAGTTCGGGTCGGAGGTACGCGCCATGGCCAGGGTGCCGCGGGTATTGGCCAGGCCGTTGCTGGCCTCGTTGCGGATCGGGTCGCGGGTTGGCTTTTGCACCATTTGGTCGGTGAAACCGCCACCCTGGGCCATGAAACCTGGGATCACGCGGTGGAAGATGGTGTTGTTGTAGAAACCGCTGTCGACGTATTCGAGGAAATTCTTCGTGCTGATCGGCGCCTTTTCGGCGTTCAGCTCGATCTCGACCTGGCCGAAGCTGGTGTCCAGCAGGACGTGAGGGGTCTTGTCCGAAGCCATGACGCTGGTGGCGAAGGCGACCGAGCAGGCGGTGAGCAGAAGTTTTTTCAGCATGGGCTCAAAGATCCTTGAGAAGTGGAAGCCGCTGCGAGGAAGTGCAGCAGGGTCTGGTTGAAGACCTCGGGTTGGTCGAGGGGGGTAGCGTGCCGGGAATCGGCGATGACTGCCAGTGTCGCCTGTGGCATCAGGGCGACATAGCGCTCCTTGAGTTGTATCGGGGTGTAATCGTGGTCGGCGGCGATCACCAGGGTCGGGCACTGGATCTGCCCGATGCGCGCCTGCACGCCCCAGTCGACGATGGCATCGAAGCTGCGCAAGTAGGCGCGCTTGTCGTTGCGCGCCCAGCGCTGGGCCATCGTGTGGCGCAGTTCGGTTTGTTCCGGCTTGGGGAACAGCCGCTCGGCCAGGCCCTTGCCGACCGTCTCGACACTGAGGATGCGCGCCAGGCTCCAGCGCTTGATCCACCAGACCCAATGGGCGAGGGAATTGCGCCGGACCTGGGGGGCGCTGTTGACGATGCACAGGCTGCGCAGCCAGGCGGGGTGGTCGACGGCGAACTGAAAACCCACCATGCCGCCCATGGACAGGCCCACGAAGTGCACCGGGCCGGTCTGCAGGTGCTCCAGCAGGGCCAGCAGGTCGGCGCTGAAGGTCGCGATCTGGTAGCCGTCGCGGGGCTTGTCGGAGCGGCCGTGGCCGCGGATGTCCATCAGGATGACCCGGTAATGGCGGCTCAGTACGGGAACCTGGAACTCCCAGTCCTGGCAGCTGGAACCCAGGCCGTGCAGCAATACCAGGGGTTCGCCCTGGCCGTATTCCTCGTAGTGCAGCGTGCATCCTTCGTGCTCGAAATAGGCCATGGGCGCGGTCCTCTCAGGCTTGCGGGGGGGCTGCGAAGGGCACGTCCAATGGCGCTGTGTCGAAATTGCGCAGCAGCTCGATGAGGATCTGCGTGGCCGGACCCAAGGTCTTGTCCTTGTTCGAGTAAAGGTAGAACAGTGGGTGGCGGCTGCCACCCTGGTCCAGCGGCAGCGGCTTGAGCAGGCCTTCGCGCAGCTCGCGCTCGATCATGTGCCGGGGCAGCCAGGCAAAGCCCAGGCCGCTGCTGACGAAGGTGGCGGCGGTGCCCAGGCTGCCGACCGTCCAGCGCTGCTCGGCGCCGAGCCAGCCGACATCGCGCGGCTGAGCGCGGCCGGAGTCGCGAATCACCACCTGCAACTGGCTTTCCAGGTCCTGGAAGGTGATTTCACGGCCCAGGCGGTGCAGGCTGTGCTCGGGATGGGCGACGGCGATGAACTCCACCGAACTCAGTTCGGCTCCCAGGTAGCCACCGATGCTGTAGCTGCTGATGGCGAGGTCGGCAATGCCCTCGTGCAGCACCTCCTCGACGCCGGAGAGTACCTCCTCGCGCAGGCGTACCCGGCAACCGCGGCTTTGCGGCATGAAGGCGCTCAACGCCCGGACCAGGCGGGCGCTGGGGTAGGCGGCATCGACCACCACGCGTACTTCTGCCTCCCAGCCTTGCTCCATGTGATGGGCCAGGTCCTCGAGCTGGCTGGCCTGTTTGACCAAGTGGCGCGAACGGCGCAGCAGCACGTTACCGGCTTCGGTCAACACCGCCTTGCGCCCGTCGATGCGCAGCAGCGGCACGCCCAGTTGCTCCTGCATGCGCGCCACGGTATAGCTGACCGACGACTGCGAGCGGTGCAGGGCTTCGGCGGCCTGGGCGAACCCGCCATGGTCGACCACCGCCTGGAGGGTTCGCCACTGATCCAGGGTTACGCGTGGCGCTTTCATCTTCGGCTCCTGTTGTCCTAAGCTGCGCTCTTCCAAGGAGAGCGCCCAATGAAGAAATGTTGTGCGGCATTGCTGCTGTGCCTGCCCCTAGGGGCCATGGCCTACCCCATTGAGGTGGAGAAGGAACTGGCCGGGGTCAAGCTGGACTACACCACCTACGACACGGCCTATGACATCGGCAGCATCACCCTGAACAATTACGGGCAAGTGCCTGCGGCCTGCAAGGTGACCTTCCGCAATGGCCCCGAGGCCCCACGGGTACGCCGGGTGAACGTGCCGGCGGGCCAAAGCGTGGACGTCACCGCCAAGTTCAACCGGCAGATCATCAAGCTGCGCATCGCGGTGAACTGCAAAGTCGAATGAACGGAATAGTCGATAGATTTCACCCACTATTTACGCTTTTTTATCGATAGGTCAAGTTTTAATCTCACCTCCATCGAATCGCAACCCTTTGTTCGCCGATGGAGGCTCCCATGTCCCGCGTACTGATCATCGAAAGCAGCGCCCGCCAGCAGGATTCCGTTTCCCGCCAACTGACTCAGGATTTCATCAAGCAGTGGCAAGCGGCCCATCCGGGTGACGAGATCAATCTGCGCGACCTGGCGTTGAACCCTGTGCCGCACCTGGATGCCAACCTGCTCGGCGGCTGGATGAAGCCTGAGGAGCAGCGCAGCGCCGCCGAAGTGGATGCGCTGGTGCGCTCCAACGAGCTGACCGAGGAATTGCTCGAGGCCGATGTGCTGGTGATGGCTGCGCCGATGTACAACTTCACCATCCCCAGCACTCTCAAGGCCTGGCTGGATCACGTGCTGCGCGCTGGCATCACCTTCAAGTACACCCCGACTGGCCCGCAGGGCCTGCTGACCGGCAAGCGCGCCATCGTCCTGACGGCCCGGGGCGGCATCCACGCCGGTGCCGCCAGTGACCATCAGGAACCCTACCTGCGACAGGTCATGGCGTTCATTGGTATCCATGAGGTGGACTTCATCCATGCCGAAGGCTTGAACATGAGCGGCGACTTCCACGAGAAAGGCCTGAACCAGGCCAAGGCCAAGTTGGCCGCGGTGGCCTGACGCGCGACGCATTCCCAACCCCTGACACCTGTTGCTCCTTTGGGTGTACCTGCCCGGCCTGATGGCCGGGTTTTTTTATGGGTAGTGGTTGCCTTGGTAGAGGCCAAATGGGCCCGCGCTGCCGCTCCTACAATCCGCACAATCAAATCGCGCCTGAAAGCCTGGTCGGCACTGCCCCTACGTTCCTCATGGTTGAATAGCTCGAGGTCAACCCGCTAAGGTCCCCGCCTCGATCCTTGAGAGGCAACCATGGGCTACCTGATAATCGTCGCGCTGATCCAGGCGTATTCCTTCAACCTGATCGGCGTCTACCTGGCCGGCAACGTCGACAGCTACTTCGCGGTGCTGGCGCGCGTGGTGCTGGCCTTGCTGGTGTTCCTGCCGCTGACCCGCTGGCGCCAGGTGGAGCCGCGCTTCATGCGCTCGATGCTGCTGATCGGGGCATTGCAGTACGGCATCACCTACGTTTGCCTGTACCTGAGCTTCCGCGTGCTGACGGTGCCGGAGGTATTGCTGTTCACCATTCTTACGCCGTTGCACGTGACCCTGATCGAAGACGCCCTGAACCGCCGCTTCAACGCCTGGGCGCTGCTGGCTGCCCTGGTGGCCGTGGCCGGTGCCGCAGTGATCCGTTTCGACAGCATCAGCGGCGAGTTCTTCATGGGCTTCCTGTTGCTTCAACTGGCCAATTTCACCTATGCCGCAGGCCAGGTGCTGTACCGTCACCTGGTGGCCAGGCACCCCAGCGACCTGCCGCACTACCGGCGCTTCGGCTACTTCTACCTGGGCGCGCTGATCATCGTGCTGCCGGCCTTCCTGCTATTCGGCAATGCCCAGCACCTGCCGAGCACTGACACACAATGGCTGGTGCTGCTGTTCCTGGGGCTGGTCCCGACAGCGTTGGGGCTGTACTGGTGGAACAAAGGCGCGTGCCTGGTCCCAGGCGCCACGTTGGCGGTGATGAACAACCTGCACGTGCCGGTGGGCTTGCTGCTGAACCTGCTGATCTGGAACCAGGACGAGCCGCTGGGACGATTGTTCGTGGGCGGAATGATCATCCTCGGCTCGGTGTGGATGAGTCGGTTGGGTAGCCGCCGACGCCTACCGTTGGGCAGCCGGACCTAATGAACGGTGGAAGCGCCTCGCTGTTATGATTACATTACATTTTTAATTATTTGTAAGGTTTGCGTGACATGAGCGATGTCCTGATTGCTGAGCGAGTCGGACGCAGCGTTGAAGCCCTGCGCAAACATCGCGGATGGTCCAAGGTCGAGCTTGCCCAACGTATCGGTATCACCCGGCAGAAACTTGGTGAAATTGAAAAGGGTTCGCTTACCGTCGCGATGTCCTATTACTGTCGAGCCTTGAGTGCGTTGGGGTGTGAGCTGGAGGTTGTTCCCAGGCGAATGCCCACGCTCGATGAACTCGGGGATGTCTTCGCGTGAATGCAGAATTGCAGGTCTCCACGCCGCTTGGGCCAAGCGGTCGAGTTTTCCGGGAAATGGCCGGTGACTATGTTTTTCGATACGACGGCATCGAGCCCTCTCGCTGCATCAGCCTGACCATGCCGCCGAGGCGCCCGGACTATTTCCAGCGCGAATTGCATCCGTTGTTTCAGATGAACCTGCCAGAAGGCTATTTGCTCGAGCAGTTGAAGTTCAGGCTGGCGAAGTTGGTCAAGGTCGACCCTATGCTGTTGCTGGCTATTTCCGGCAGCAATTCGCCGGTTGGCCGGGTGTCGGTGAGCGCTCCGGAGGTAGAACGGTTGTTGGACCAGCAGGTGCCTCGAGCCAAGGGCGAGCGGTTGGAGGAAATTCTGGCTTGGGATGGCGCACAGGACCTGTTCAGTGAATTGGTGCATCGGTACATTCTGCGCTCCGGCATTTCAGGTGTTCAGCCGAAGGTGCTGGTTCCAGAGTTGGTCGATACGCCGCGCAAGGCCACCGCGCTTACTTCGGAACTGATAATAAAAAGTGGGCGGGACGCTTTCCCCCATCTGGCCATCAATGAGTACTTATGCATGTCGATTGCCAGCGCTGCGGGTATCTCGACGCCGTCCTTCTATTTGTCGAAGGACATGAAGATGTTCGTCATGCGGCGGTTCGACCGGGACGCCGAGCTGAACCCGCTGGGCTTCGAAGACATGGCAGTGCTCATGGGGGTGGGGACCGAGCAGAAGTACAGCAAGAGCTATGAGCAGATCGCCAAGGCCATCGAGGTCTTTGGGGCAGTGGATATGCAGGTCGAGAGCTTGCACAGGTTGTTCGATATCGTTGCGTTGAGTTGCATCGTTGGCAATGGCGATGCCCACCTGAAGAACTTCGGGTTGCTCTATAGCACGCCAGATGCCAACGATGCTGTGCTGGCTCCAGCCTATGACATCGTCAACACCACGGCTTATCTGCCGGATGATGCCTTGGCGCTCGCATTGAACAACCAGAAATCCCTGTTCGCATCCCGCCTTTACTTGCTCGAATTCGGCAAACGTTGCCGTGTCGAAGATCCATGTGGACGGATACGTGAAATCCTTCAGGCCGTAGAGGGAACATTGCTCCACCAGCAGGCGCTGGTGGAGCGGGCACCTGAAGTTGCCCAGGCCATCAGAAAGAGCGCGCAGCCTTTCGAGATGACCTTCGGTTGAAAACGGCTAGGCCTCGCTCAGCTCGCTCAACCGTTGCGGCTCGTGAGCTGCCAGGGGCCTGGCGGCAAGCCCGATACGCATGTCATTGCCGCTGGGTTGCTGGTACAGGCTCAGGCCGAACTCCGGCAACACTGCCAGCAGGTAGTCGAAGATATCGCCCTGGATGCGCTCGTACTCGGCCCACGCCGTGGTGGTGGTGAAGCAGTAGATCTCCAGTGGTACGCCTTCGGCGGTGGTCTGCATTTGACGGACCATGCAGGTCATGCCTTGCTGTACGTCGGGGTGGTTCTTCAAGTAGGCCAGGGCGAAGGCGCGGAAGGTGCCGATATTGGTCAGCTTGCGGCGGTTGGCGGCAAGCTCGGCCACCGGCCCCAGGGCTTCGTTCCAGTTGCTCAGTTCCTGGCGCTTTTGTTTCAGGTAGTCGCCCAGCAGGCGGACCTGACTCAGGCGCTGTTCTTCTTGTGCGGTGAGGAAACGCACGCCGGCGGCGTCGATGAACAGGCTGCGCTTGATGCGCCGCCCGCCGGACTGCTGCATGCCGCGCCAGTTACGGAACGACTCGCTCATCAGGCGCCAGGTGGGGATGGAAACGATGGTCTTGTCGAAGTTCTGCACCTTGACCGTGTGCAGGGTGATGTCCACCACGTCGCCATCGGCGCCGACCTGGGGCATCTCGATCCAGTCGCCGACGTGCAGCATGTCGTTGCTGGTCAATTGCACGCTGGCGACGAACGACAGCAAGGTGTCCTTGTAGACCAACAGCAGCACCGCCGACATGGCACCCAGGCCGGAGAGCAGCAACAGCGGCGAGCGGTCGATGAGGGTGGCGACGATGACGATGGCGGCGAAGATCCACAGCATCATCTTGGCCAGTTGCACGTAGCCCTTGATCGAGCGCGTGCGGGCGTGCTCGGTGCGGGCATAGATGTCCAGCAGGGCATCGAGCAGGCAGGAAAGGGCCATGGTCATGAACAGCAGAGTGAAGGCCAGGGCCACGTTGCCAAGGAAGTGCTGGGCGGTTTCGCCCAGTTCCGGCACGAGCTTCAGGCCGAACTGGATCACCAGGGAGGGCGTGGTCTGGGCTAGGCGGTGGAAGACCTTGTTGTGGCGCAGGTCGTCAAGCCACTTGAGCGGTTGTTGGCGGGCCAGCAGGCGGCTGGCGTGCAGCACCATGAAGCGGGCCAGGCGGCCGATGAGCAGGGAGATGACCAGTAGCACGGCAAGGCCCAGGGCGGCGTGCAGGATGGGGTGTTGGTCGAGGGTGCCCCAGAGGTCGAGGGCGTCTTTCCAGAGTCGTTGGATATCCATGAGAGTTAGACGGGTCTGTATTGCGAAAACGAAGGCCCATTAGAACGCGGATTGGCGCCAAGGTGCCAAAAGAAATTCGGCGTCCGTCACGGAAAACGTTACCCTATGCAACTTGAATTTCCAGCGACTGCCCGAGGTACACCCGTGTTTTCCCAATTCGCCCTGCACGAACGCCTGCTCAAAGCCGTGGCCGAGCTGAACTTTGTCGAGCCGACCCCGGTGCAGGCGGCGGCCATTCCCCTGGCCCTGCAAGGGCGTGACCTGCGGGTGACCGCGCAGACCGGCAGCGGCAAGACCGCCGCCTTCGTGTTGCCGCTGCTCAACCGCCTGGTCGACCTGCGCCAGCGCCGCGTGGAGATCCGGGCGCTGATCCTGCTGCCGACCCGCGAGCTGGCCCAGCAGACCCTCAAGGAAGTGCAGTGCTTTTCCCAGTTCACCTACGTGAAGTCCGGGCTGGT
Organism: Pseudomonas sp. NY15372; assembly: GCF_048068215.1. Lineage (NCBI taxonomy): Bacteria > Pseudomonadati > Pseudomonadota > Gammaproteobacteria > Pseudomonadales > Pseudomonadaceae > Pseudomonas > Pseudomonas sp. NY15372. The sequence goes on along the minus strand of NZ_JBLUPY010000037.1, from coordinate 11,954 downwards.
CACCGGCGGCGAGGACTTCAAGGAACAGGCCGCACTGCTGCGCAAGGTCCCGGACATTCTGATCGGCACCCCGGGCCGCCTGCTGGAGCACCTGAATGCCGGCAACCTGGACCTCTCCCACGTCCAGGTACTGGTGCTGGACGAAGCCGACCGCATGCTCGACATGGGCTTTGCCGAAGACATGGAGCGCCTGTGCAAGGAGTGCGAGAACCGCGAGCAGACCCTGCTGTTCTCGGCCACCACCGGTGGCGCGGCGCTGCGCGACATCATCGGCAAGGTGCTCAAGGACCCCGAGCATCTGATGCTCAACAGTGTCTCGCAGTTGTCCGAAGGCACCCGCCAGCAGATCATCACCGCCGACCATGACCAGCACAAAGAGCAGATCGTCCAGTGGCTGCTGGCCAACGAGACCTACCAGAAGGCGATCATCTTCACCAATACCCGGGCCTTGGCCGACCGCATTTACGGGCACCTGGTGGCCAAGGACGTGAAGGCCTTCGTGCTGCACGGCGAAAAGGACCAGAAGGACCGCAAGTTGGCCATCGACCGCTTCAAGCAGGGCGGCTCCAAGGTGCTGGTAGCCACCGACGTGGCCGCCCGCGGCCTGGACATCGACGGCCTGGACCTGGTGATCAACTTCGACATGCCGCGCAGCGGCGATGAGTACGTGCACCGCATCGGCCGTACCGGCCGTGCTGGCGCCGAAGGCCTGGCGATCTCGTTGATCTGCCACAACGACTGGAACCTGATGTCGAGCATCGAGCGCTACCTCAAGCAGCAGTTCGAGCGCCGGGTCATCAAGGAGGTCAAGGGCACCTACAACGGGCCGAAGAAGGTCAAGGCTTCGGGCAAGGCGGCTGGTACCAAGAAGAAAAAGGTCGAGAAGAAGTCCGCCGAGAAGAAGGGGGCTACCGCCAAACGCAAGCCGGCTGCCAAGCCCAAGGCCAAGGCGCCCCTGGCCAGTGCCGATGGCATGGCGCCGCTGAAGAAGCGCGCGCCAAAGGCTGAGTAAGCACCTAAGGACTCATCGCGGGGCAAGCACGCTCCTACAGGTATAGCGCAGCCCTTGAGAGCGCTGTGAACCTGTGGGGCTTGCCCGTGATGGGGCGCGTAGCGGCCTCCTCTATTGCTAGTCCGCCTTTTTCTCCGCTTCTTTCAATTCCTTGATCCGCGTGTCGATCAACTGGCATTTGTCAGGCAGGTCCTTGCTGGCCGTGCCCAGGTCCATGCCCTGCAGTTCCTCGTTGATCTCCTTGGCTTTTTGCGGATCCTGCTCGGTCAACTGGGTGACCAGCCCGGCCAGTTCCTCACGTTTCTGGGTGGCTTCCTCCGGTGTGCACGCCCAGCTGGGCAAGGCGTACAACAGTGCGCTGGCACAGGCGAGGGGCAGTAACCGTTTCATCCGTTCGATCTCCAGCAGGGATTTACCCGGTTGAAAGGCCCGCCGCCTGGAAGTTCAGATCGATTGCCGGTCGGCACTCTTCTCTTCAGCAACCTGCGCCTTCGCCAATATAGGCAAACCCATCAGCGCGATCGCTGATTCGCTTGGAACACCCGATACCCCTCCCGGTCCCATGCTGTGTACCCCAACCGTTCACAGCAGGAGGCCACCTCCATGAGCACCTACGACTGGGACCTGGTCGAGCGTCTGTTGCATGAAGTGCAGAACAGCGCCGGCCATAGCTTCACGCCACGGCCCTATGCCGAGCAGCACGCGGCGGCGCTTGCCGCTACCGGCCAACCGGTGGGCGACCTGGACCATCTCAAGACCCGCGCCTGCGAGTACGAGAAAATCCTCTTCGAGCGCGGCTTCATCGAGAGCCGGCCGGAAGAGGACGGTGGCAACGGCGAGAATTTTGTCCTCACCGAGCGTGGCTCGCGCCTGCTCAGCCTGATCGACAGCAGCATTCCCGGCTTCGAACACCCGCGCCAGGTGCTCGACGAGCAGGACGATGCCCTGGACGAGACGACGTTCGAACAGGTGGCGGCAAAAGCTCAGATCGCCTGAGGTCGTTTTGAGACTGGCGTGGGGGAGGCTGCCCCCCGATAATCGGCGCTTGTCTGCCATTGTCGAGACCTTGCCCATGCCATCGATACGCCAAGGGGGCCGCCCATGAGCGCGGTCCGCAAGAACACCGATGCCTTCGCCCTGCAGGTGATGCTGGTGCTGTGCCTGATCTGGGGCAGCCAGCAGGTGATGATCAAATGGGCTGCCAGCGACATCGCCCCGGTGATGCAGGCGGCGCTGCGTTCCGGTATCGCCGCGGTACTGGTGGGGCTGCTGGTGTGCTGGCGAGGTGGCTGGGGCATGGTGGGCAGCACCTGGCGCGCCGGTTTGCTCTCCGGCGTATTGTTCGGTCTGGAATTCTTGTTCATCGCCGAGGGCCTGAAGCTGACTTCTGCAGCGCACATGTCGGTGTTCCTCTACACCGCACCGGTGTTCACGGCCCTGGGGCTGCATTTCATGTTGCCGAGCGAGCGGCTGCGGCTGTTGCAGTGGCTAGGCATCCTGCTGTCGTTCGGCGGCATCGCCATGGCCTTTGCCGGTGGCGTGTCGCTGGAGCAGCTCGATGGCCGGGTGCTGCTCGGCGATGCCTTCGGTGTATTGGCGGGCCTGGCCTGGGGCGCGACCACGGTGGTGGTGCGCGGATCGCGGTTGTCGGAGGCGCCTGCCGACCTGACGTTGTTCTACCAGCTGCTGGTGGGCTTCGTCGGGTTGCTGTTGATCGCTGCGATCAGCGGGCAGGTGGGCATGGTCACCTTCACGCCCCTGGCCGTGGGCAGCGTGCTGTTCCAGGCCGTCGTGGTGTCGTTCATCAGCTACCTGACCTGGTTCTGGCTGCTGCGCAAGTACCTGGCTTCGAACCTTGCGGTGTTCTCCTTCATTACGCCACTGTTCGGCGTGACCTTTGGTGTGGTGTTGTTGGGAGAGCCGCTCAGCCTGAACTTCGTGCTGGGCGCGGTGATGGTGCTGTGCGGGGTCATCCTCGTCAGCGCCGAGCCTTGGGTGCGCCAGCAATTGCGCAAGATGGTCGGTTGAACAGCGCGGTTGCGTAGGACCTGTAGGCGCGGCCTTGTACCGCGAAGGGCTGCAAGGCAGCCCCGGCGTCATCAAGCCGAAGCACAACGCCCAGCGGGCTGAAGCCGCCCCCGACGCTGGCCAACCAGCACCAGCACTCCCGCGACCCCTAGCCCACTCGCAGCAAGCAGCAGGGCAGGCTGCAGGCTCCCACCGTAATGGTTGCTCACTGCCGCCAGCAGCGGTCCGCTGAGCTGGCCGAGGGCGAAGCAGGCGGTGAGCAGCCCGGCGTTGCGCTGGGTGGCATGAGGGGCCAGTTCCCGCGATCGCTGCATCACCAACTGCATGCAGGCCAGGAACGGCGCGCCGCACAGCAGCACACCCAAGGCCAGGCCGAACCCGTTGCCCAACAGGCAGGCCAATACCCCCAGGCCCTGTAGCCAGAGCGTCGCGCTCAACCATCGGGACGTGCGAACCGGGCGCCGCACGCTGACCAGCACGACCCCCAACGCAGCCGCCAGGCCGAACGCCGGCCAGAACAGGTCGGCCTGCCACTGGCCGTGGAATTGCTGGCTGGCCATCTGCGACAGAAAGGTCGCCGGCAGGATGTAGCCGATGCCGTATAGCCCATAGACCAGCCCCAATCGCCCGATGCCCGGCTGGGTGGCGCCATCGTGGAGCGCGCGTGCAACCGCCGTGGCTGGTTGCGCCCGGGGCAACCAGGGCAGCACGGCCAACAGCATCACCAGGGCAGCTACCGCATAGACCAGCCACAACGTCGCCGACCCTTGCTCCATCAAATGGGCACCCAGGGCGAGCAGGCCGGTGACGGCGATGCCGATGCCGGGTCCAGCGAATACCAGCGCTCCCAGGCGAGGGCGACCGTGGGTGGCGGCCAGTTGTTGGCTGAGGCTGGTGATCATCACCAGTACCCAGGCACTGGCCACGCCGGTCCCGAAGCGCAGCAGCAGGTGGCTCCAGAAGCCGTGGGCCGCCCAGGAGGCGAGGGTCAGCAATACGCACAGCCATAGGCCGGCGTGCAGGCGCAGGCGGACCTGGGCCGGTCGGCGGGCGAACATGCCGTCCACTGCGCCGAGAAAGTAGCCCAGGTAGTTGGCGGCTGCCACCAGGCCGCCGGCAGTCAGGTCGAACTGGCCCTCGGCGATCAGACGCGGCAACTGCGGGGTCAGGGCGAAGCGGCCGATGCCCATGGCCATCATCAGGGCCACGGCGCTGGCCAACAGTTGTACGAAGGGAGACATGCGGCAACTCCTGAACCCGTGAAAACGATAGAGGGCAGGGTAGGGCGGATTGACTTTCAAAAAAATTGAATAATGATGATCAAGTTGTTCTGTTTTGGAGAAAGTCATGGAGTTCAGCCAACTGCGTATCTTCCAGGCCGTTGCCGAAGAGGGGTCGGTGACCCGGGCCGCCGAACGCTTGCACCGGGTGCCGTCGAACCTGTCGACCCGCTTGCGCCAGCTGGAGGAGCAGTTGGGCGTCGAGCTGTTCCTGCGCGAGCGCCAGCGCCTGCAACTGTCGCCGGCGGGCAAGGTTCTGCTCGATTACGCCAACCGCCTGCACGCCCTGCGTGACGAGGCCGTGGCCGCAGTGCAGGGCGGCCAGCCGGCCGGTGATTTCACCCTCGGCACCATGTACAGCACCGCGGCGATTCATTTGCCGACCTTGCTGGCCCGCTATCACCAGGCCTACCCAGCTGTGAACCTGCAGGTGCGGGCGGCGCCCAGCGGTGAGTTGCTCGAAGGGCTGCTGGCGCATCGCCTGGACGCTGCCTTGGTGGATGGCCCGCCGAGCCTGGCCGGCCTGGATGGTGTACCGCTGTGCGAGGAGGTGCTGGTGCTGATCACACGACCTGAGCATCCTGCGGTGCGCAGTGCCCGGGACGTGGCCGGCAAGGCGGTGTTCACCTTCCGTCAGGGCTGCTCCTATCGCATGCGCCTGGAGGCCTGGTATGCCCATGACCATACGCCCATGGGCCGGGTCATGGAGATCGAGTCGTACCAGAGCATGCTGGCCTGTGTGATCGCCGGGGCCGGGGTGGCGCTGATGGCGCAGTCCATGCTCGACAGTCTGCCGGGCCGTGACCAGGTTCGTGCCCACCGCCTGCAGGCACCCTTCGACCATGCGGTCACCTGGCTGATGTGGCGTCAGGGCATGTGTGGCGCCAACCTGCAGGCCTGGATCGATGTGCAACAAGGGGAAACAATTGACCGACCGTCGGCAGGCAGCGTTTGCGCTTGATCCGCGTCAAACTCGCCCTTATGTGTAGGAACAGAAGCATGCGTAATACAGGACATGGGGCTATGATCTGTATGAAGCATCGCAGGATTGAATCGCCGTGAGGCTGACCCGTGAAGGGGGCATTATGAACAACCGAATGTACAACTGGCTCCACGACCTCGCTGTCGCCTTGGGCTTGCTCCCACCTCCGCTGCAGCCGGTGCCGATCCCTACCGACGAAGAGCAGCGCAAGCGCCAACCGCGTCGCCGCTGAAACGAAAAGGCCGCCGCATCCGAAGATGCAGCGGCCTTTTCAGTCATGGCGGGTTTATGCCAGCCTGGCCGTGCCGGCTAAGGCTCACGCCAGGTTGACGGCCCCCACCGGGCGGCGCGACAGCAGGCTGACCACCACGAAGCTCACCAAGCCGATCGCCAGGCTGTAGTAGATCGGCGTGTTGGCGTCCAGACCATCCTTGAACATGAAGAACAGCGCGGTGGCAAAGCCCAGCGACATGCTGGAGATCGCCCCGGCGGTGGTGGCGCGCTTCCAGAAGATCGCCCCGATCAGTGGGATCAGCATGCCGCCCACCAGCAGGTTGTAGGCCAGGGTCAGGGCGCTGATCACATCGTTCACCGCCAGGGCAATGCCCAGTACCACCAGGCCGGTGAGCAGGGTGAACAGGCGGTTGATGCCCAGGCTCGATTGCTTGCCGCCACGCAGCTTGGGCAGCAGGTCCTCGGTCAGGGTGGTCGAGGCAGCCAGCAGGCCGGCGCTGGCGGTGGACATCATCGCAGCCAGGGCCGCGGCCATCAGCAGGCCACGGATGCCCTCGGGCAGCTGACCCTTGATCATCTCGGCGAAGGCATTGTTCGGGTTGGCCAGATCCGGCATCAGCACATGGGCGGCCATGCCGATCAGGGCGCAGGCCAGGCCGTACAGTACGCAGTAGACACCAGCGGTGGTACCGGCGCGCTGGCAGACTTTCTCGTCACGGGCGGTGAACACCCGCTGCCAGATGTCCTGGCCGATCAGGATGCCGAAGAAGTAGATCAGGAAGTAGGTGATGATGGTGTCCCAGCCGATGGTGGTCCAGCTGAAGCTGGCCGCCGGCAGTTTGGCCACCAGGGTGTCCCAGCCACCGGCCTTGTACAGGCACACCGGCAGCAGGATGAACATCAGGCCGACGGTCTTGATGATGAACTGGACGATGTCGGTCAGGGTCAAGGACCACATGCCCCCGATGGTCGAGTACACCACCACCACGCCACCGCCGAACAGCAGGGCCATCCAGAACGGTACGTCGAGCAGCACCTGTAGCACGGTACCCATGGCCAGGGTCGAGGTGACTGCGATCATCAGCGCATAGGCGAGCATGATGGCTGCACTGGCCTGGCGTGCCATCGGGTTGTAGCGGCGCTCCAGCACCTGGGTGACGGTGAAGATCTTCAGGCGCAGCAGCGGCTTGGCGAGGAACAGGTTCAGCGCAATGATGCCCAGGCCCAGTGCGGCGCAGAGCCAGAAGCCGGAGATCCCGTGGACATAGCCCAGGCGCACGGTACCGACGGTGCTGGCACCGCCCAGCACGGTGGTGGCCATGGTGCCCATGTACAAGGTCGGGCCGAGATTGCGCCCGGCCACCAGGTAGTCTTCGTGGGTCTTCGCGCGCCGCATGCCATACCAGCCTAGGCCGAGCATGCCGGCGGCATAGATCAGTACAACGATGATGTCCAAGGCCATTGGGAGTCTCCCGATTATCTTTATTATGGCGAGATCGACCGGTCAGGCGATTCACGGCGCCCGGCGGTCCTGTCTTGTGTTGGCGGGCCTCTATGGCCCTTCCGAATGGCTCCTGCCAGGGGTATTGCTTGCATGGCCCTTGTGGAGCCGGTTTGTCCCGCGATGGCGGTCGCCGAGACTGCATGGCCGGTCTGGCCATCGCCATCGCGGGGCAAGCCCGCTCCTACAGGGAATGTGCAGCCTTGCTTAGCGACGCACCACACCTGGCAGCACGCAGAGCATCTCGAACAGCAGGTTGGCGCCCAGCAGCGAGGTGTTGCCGGTGGTGTCGTAGGGCGGCGAGACCTCGACCAGGTCGCAGCCGATCAGGTCCAGGCCGTGGCAGCCACGGATGATCTCCATCGCCTGGATAGTGGTCAGGCCACCGATCTCGGGGGTACCTGTGCCTGGCGCCCAGGCCGGGTCGATGCCGTCGATGTCGAACGACAGGTATACCGGGCCGCCACCGACCTTCTCGCGCACTTCGGCCATCAGCGGCTCCAGCGACTTGTGCCAGCACTCCTCGGCCTGCACCACGCGGAAGCCCTGGCGACGACTCCAGTTGAAGTCATCGGCGGTGTAGCCCTGGGCGCGCAGGCCGATCTGCACCACGCGGTCGCAGTCGAGCAGGCCTTCTTCCACGGCACGGCGGAAGGTGGTGCCGTGGGCGATCTTCTCGCCGAACATATGATCGTTGACGTCGGCGTGGGCGTCGATATGCACCAGGCCGATCTTGCCGTGCTTCTTGTGCAGAGCGCGCAGGATCGGCAGGGTGATGGTGTGGTCGCCACCGAGGGTCAGGGGGATGATGTTGTGCTCGAGGATCTCGTCGTAGGCCTCTTCGATGATGCGCACGGCGTCGAGCAGGTTGAAGGTGTTGATGGCCACGTCACCGATGTCGGCTACCGACAGCGAGTCGAACGGGGCGGCGCCGGTGGCCATGTTGTACGGGCGGATCATCACCGACTCGGCGCGAATCTGCCGCGGACCGAAGCGGGTACCCGAGCGCAGCGAGGTGCCGATGTCCAGCGGCACACCGATGAACGCGGCGTCCAGGCCTTCGGCGCTTTGCAGGTGGGGAAGACGGAGCATGGTGGCGATGCCGCCGAAACGCGGCATTTCGTTGCCGCCCAGTGGTTGGTGGAGAATCTTTTCCACGGTGGGCCTCATCAGTCGGTCGATTGTTCTGTTTGTTCGAACCTGTGCCGCCGCGTGCCTGGCTGGCAGGGTGGCGCCGGCGGGCAGGGACATTGCGGCCAAGTCTGCGCAAGGTAGTGGGCGGGAGGAATCGCTACACGCAAATACTTACTTCAGGAATTTCTAAACTAACGCGTGGTGGCGGGTTAGACTCTGCCGATCCTCAGCCTGCGGAACCGCTGCACCATGGCCTCGTCACTGCCCGACCTGAAACTGTTGCGTATCTTCATCAGCGTGGTCCGCCACCAGGGCTTCGCCAATGCCCAGCGTGAGCTGAACCTCTCCACCTCGGCCATCAGCACCTATATGAGCCAGCTGGAAAGTGCCCTGGGCATCGTCCTGTGCCACCGTGGTCGCGGGGGCTTCAGCCTGACCAGCAAAGGCGAGCTGTTCCACCAGGAGACCCTGCGCCTGCTGGCCGAACTCGATGGTTTCGAACAGTACGCCGCGGCCCTCAAGGGCGAACTGCGCGGCACCCTCAATTTGGGGGTGATCGATTCCACGGTCGGTGACAGGGCCCTGCCGCTGGCCGAGGCCATCGGCGCCTATAGCCAGGAGCACCCGGCGGTGCACCTGCACCTGTCGGTGTCCAGCCCCTATGAGCTGCAACTGGGTGTGCAGGACAATCGCCTGGACCTTGCCATCGGCGCGTTTTCCTCGCGTATGAGCGGCCTGGTGTATCAGCCGCTCTACCGCGAGCAGCACTGGCTATACTGCAGCAATCGGCATCCGTTGTTCGGCGAGCGCCGGGTCCCTGAAGAGGTGATCACCCAGCAGCGCATGGTCGGGCGGGGCTACTGGAGCCAGGCGGAGCTGGCCCGGCATGGGTTCAAGCACAGTGCTGCAACGGTGGAAAGCATGGAGGCGCAATTGATCCTGATTCTTTCCGGCGCCTACATCGGCTACCTGCCCGAGCACTATGCCCAGGCCTGGGTCGACAAGGGCGACCTGCGGGTGTTGTCGCCCGCCACCTTTGGCTACCAAGCGCCGTTCTCCATGATCATTCGCCGTGGCAGGAGCCGGGAACCGTTGATCCAGACCTTCCGCGACCTGCTCAAGTCGCAGCTCAACGTCAGCTGAGCGAGGTCGCTTTTAGAACATAGCGTCAGGCTGTGTAAATTTTCGTCCAAGGCACGCGACTGGAGTGATGGCACTCTGCTAAATATCTATTTGCTTTGATGAAATTTCCCATCATCTACATGATGCAAGGACCGCCCCGATGCGCATGAATTTGCCCGTCACCGAGCACGAAAGAACCTTCCCCAACGACCAGCGGCTGATCTCCACCACCGACCTGAACAGCCGCATCACCTATTGCAATGATGCGTTCGTGGCGATCAGCGGTTTCACCTATGAGGAGCTGGTGGGCCAGCCACACAACCTGGTGCGCCACCCGGACATGCCGCCTTCGGTGTTCGGGCATATGTGGGAAACCATCAAGCAGGGCAAGCCCTGGATGGGCGTTGTCAAGAACCGCGCCAAGAACGGGGACTACTACTGGGTCAGTGCCTATGTCACAGCCATCTACGAGAATGGCCGCATCAGTGGCTACGAGTCGGTGCGTTCGGTGCCCAGCCGCGATCAGATCCGCCGCGCCGAGGCGCTCTATGCGCGTTTGCGTAGCAATCGCTCTGCCGTGCCTTTGGCCGCGCGCCTGGGGCATGGGCTGCAGCATGGCCTGCCCTTGGTCGGTGCCGGCCTGGTGTCGGCGGCTGGCTATCTGTGGCTGCCGCAATATGCGGCGCTGGGTGTGCTGATGGCGAGCATGCTCGGTGCCTGGTACTGGATCGAACATCGGCAGAACCAAGCCATCCGCCGTACCCTGGCCGAGCACCCCAAGGCTTTCACCAGCCCGTTGGTGGCGCTGACCTACAGCGACAACCCGGGCCTGCAGGGGCAGCTGGACCTGGCCATCATCAGTGAGGAGGCGCGCTTGCAGACCGCCTTGACCCGTTTGGTGGACGCCGGCGTGGGGGTCAAATCCCGGGCAGCACAGTCGGCTGGCCTTTCCGATGCCCAGGCACAGATGCTCGATCGCCAGCGCAGCGAGACCGACCAGTCGGCCACGGCCATCGCGCAGATGGCAGCGACCATCCAGCAGGTCACCCACAACGTGCAGAGCACCGCTCACGCCGCCAGCGACGCCGACCAACTGGCCCAGCAGGGTAGCGACCTGGCACAGCAGAGTCTCAAGGCCATGGGCAGCATGAGCGATGCGGTCAACGATATCGGCCAGGCGGTCAATGCCTTGGCCGAGCAGACCCAGTCGATCGGCAGCGTGGTGGATGTGATCACTTCCATTGCCGAGCAGACCAACCTGCTGGCGCTCAACGCCGCGATCGAGGCGGCGCGGGCCGGTGAGCAGGGCCGAGGTTTCGCGGTGGTGGCCGATGAGGTGCGCTCGCTGGCCCAGCGTACCCGCGCGTCCACCGAGGAGATCCACCAGATCATCGCTTCGCTGCGCTCGGGGGCCGAGCGCGCGGTGAGCACGGCCAACCGCGGGGAGCAGATTTCCCGTGACAGCGTGCAGAGTGTCGAGGCGGTGCAGCAGGCATTGTCGGGCATCGTCCAGGCGGTCAGCCGGATCACCGGCATGAGCCAGCAGATGGCGACGGCGTCCGAGCAGCAGAGCCATGTCGCCGAGGACATCAACCAGCAGATCGTGCGTATCGCGCACCTGTGCGACGAGAGCGCGGGGCAGGCCAAGCAGGGGGCCGAGATCAGCCAGGACCTGGAGCGCATGGCCGAATACCTGCACAGCCTGGCGGAGCGCTTCAACCGCTGATGCTGCGTCTAGCCCCACAAGGATGTGGAGGCTTTGCCCGTAGGCTGTGGCACACTGCGCGGGGTAAGGAGAAGCTTATGTCCAGACCCCGCTGCGAACGCTGCCTGCGTCCGCTTGACCACTGCCTTTGCCCGTTGATTCCCAGCCTCGACAGTCGTACCCGGGTGGTCGTGCTGCAGCACCCGAGCGAGGCTTCGCATGCCTTGAATACCGCGCGGTTGGCGGCCCTTGGGCTGGTCAATGCCGAGTTGCGGGTGGGTGAGGTGTTCGATGACCTCGAGTTACTGCTGGCCATACCTGGGTATCGGCCGGTGGTGTTGTTCCCGGGTGACGGGGCTGGGGTCCTGCAGGCTTACGGAGGCGGTGACGAGTTGCCTTTGTTGCTGATCGTGCCTGACGGTACCTGGCGCAAGGCGCGCAAGCTGCTGTACCTGAATCCGTTGTTGGCGGCGTTGCCGCGGGTGACGCTCGGGGAGGTGGGGGCATCGCGCTATCGGTTGCGCAAGGCGCCGGGGGAGGGGGCTTTGTCCACTGTCGAGGCTGTGGTGGGGGCGTTGAATGTCTTGGAGTCGCCGTTATGTTTCGATGGGCTGTTGAAGCCGTTCGATGCATTGATCGAGGGGCAGATCAGGGCCATGGGGCGGGAGACGTTTGAGCGTAATCATCGGTAGGTTGCTGGTTGCTGGTTGCTGGTTGGTTTTGGGTTTTTTGGGATAAAGCCATTTGCTTTATCGACGCTGAGTCACTTTTGCGCCCTTACGGCGGGTCACTTTTTGTCAAACGCGACAAAAAGTAACCAAAAAACGCTGGCTCTTGCATCCGGCCCCTGCGCCGCTTGCCAGGCATCCATGCCTGGCACCCACCTGCGCAAGGCTTCCACTCGGCCTCCTGACGTCGCGTTTGGCGGCGCCAGGGCTATTGCGTAGCACAAGCAA
>NZ_JBLUPY010000036.1:0-44627 GCF_048068215.1 Pseudomonas sp. NY15372 | reverse complement strand
GGATCAAGTCACTGTGCTGTTGTGATCAGAATCTTGGCTGCCTTTGCCTTAATGATTGGGGCCGCTACGCGCCCCATCGCGGCACAAGGCCGCTCCTACAGGATCACGCAAGGCTTGCCAATGGCGGGTTGCGTGGGAGCGGGCTTGTCCCGCGATGGGCTTCGCTCGGTCCGTCAGCAATTACACGTGCAAGTGCCTGGTTCGCCGAGATACTCACACATAGCGTTCCCCACAGGCCTCGAACGAAGCCGCCAGATGGTCGATCCACACACGCACAGCCGGCAGCAAGCCACGTCGGTGTGGGTACACCGCCTGCAACCAACCACCAGGCAACGACCAGTCCGGCAGCAGGCGCACCAGCTCACCGCGCTCCAGTTCCTCCTCGCAGTACATGCTCGGCAGTGCGGTGAAGCCCAGCCCCGCACGCACGGCGGCCTTTCGCACCACGAAATCATCAATGGCCAGGCGCGGTTCAAGGGCGACCTCTTGTTGTTCGCCACCCGGCCCGATCAGGCGAAAATGCACCAGTCGATCCGCCTCCGTGGCGCCCAGCACCGGCAGGTCGGTAAGTTGTGATGGGTGGCGCAGATGGTCGGCGAAGCCTGGTGCCGCCACCAGTTGCATCTGCGCCTGGCGCAGGCGGCGGGTGACCAGGGCCGGGTCTTCGTCGCCCAGGTCACGTACGCGCAAGGCCACGTCGATACCTTCGGAAATCAGGTCGACCCGTCGGTTGAGCAGCACCATGTCCAATTGCACCAAGGGATAGTGCTCGAGAAAACGGCTGACCACCCCTGGCAGGAATGCGTGGGCCAAGGCCACGGGACACGACACCCGCAAACGCCCCCGCGGCTCGCTGCTCATGCTCGCCACTGCTTCGTCAGCAGCCTCCGCCTCCAGCAGCATGGCCTGGCAATGGTGCAGGTAGCGCTCGCCTACGGCAGTCAGTTTGAGTTGCCGGGTGGTGCGCTGCAGCAAGCGCGTGCCCAGGCGTTCCTCCAGCTCGGCGATACGCCGGGAAAGCCGCGACTTAGGGATGCCGAGCTGGCGACCGGCGGCGGCGAAACCACCGGCCTCGACCACGCGGGCGAAGTAGAAGAGGTCGTTGAGGTCCTGCATGGGGTTGTTCCATTGTTCTACTGATGGGACAAACTAACGCATTTTTGCCGACTTATCAGCTATTAGCTGGCTCTGTAGGATTCTCCCCAACGTGATCGCCCACCGCCGCGGTCTTCATTCACAGGAGAGTCCCATGAAACTGTTGCATATCGATTCGAGCATCCTGGGCGACAATTCCGCCTCCCGCCAGCTGAGCCGCGAAGTCGTCGAAGCCTGGAAAGCCGCCGATCCGAGCATCGAGGTGGTCTACCGTGACCTGGCGGCCGACGCCATCAGCCACTTCTCCGCCGCCACCCTGGTTGCCGCAGGTACCCCTGAAGAGATGCGCGACGCCGCCCAAGCCCATGAAGCCAAGCTGAGCGCCGAGACCCTGGAAGAATTCCTTGCTGCCGACGCCGTGGTGATCGGTGCGCCGATGTACAACTTCAGCGTGCCGACCCAGCTCAAGGCCTGGATCGATCGCGTCGCCGTCGCCGGCAAGACCTTCCGCTACACCGAAGCCGGCCCGGAAGGCCTGTGCGGTGACAAGAAAGTGATCCTGGTGTCCACCGCCGGTGGCCTGCACCACGGCCAGCCGACTGGCGTCGGCCATGAGGACTTCCTCAAGGTCTTCCTCGGCTTCATCGGTATCACCGACCTCGAGATCGTTCGCGCCCACGGCCTGGCCTACGGCCCGGAACACCGCAGCCAGGCCATCGACTCCGCCCAGGCACAGATCGCCAACGAGCTGTTCGCAGCTGCCTGATCGCGCTGAATGGAAAAACCGCCTGCAGCCTCATGCTTGTCAGTTAAGGACGCCGGGCGCCCCACCCCCAGCGCCGGCACGCCGGCTCCCACCGGGACTGTGCTGCCCACACGGGTGGCGGGTTAGTTGGGGGCGCGGGCTTGCCGGCGATGGGCTGCGTAGCAGCCCCAAGTGCATCAGCTGCGCTGACCGCGACGGGCCAGCAGCATCACCAGGCCCACGCCCGCCAAGGCGAGCAGGGCCGCCACGGCAAAGATCGCGGTATACCCCTGGCGCACGGCCACCGCGCCCATGACCGGGCCGGCTATGGCCAACGCCAGGTCGAAGAACACCGCGTAGGCACCCAGCCCCGCTCCTCGGCTACTGCTGGGGACCTGCTTGATGGCCTCCACGCCAAGTGCTGGATACACCAGCGACAGCCCGAACCCTGTCAACCCCGCGCCCACCAGGGCCAGGGCTGGGGAGGGCGCCAGCCACAGCAGCGTCAGCCCCACGACTTCGGTGGCCATGCAGGCCATGGCCACGTTGTAGCCGCCGAAGCGGTTGACCGCATTGACGAACAGCAGCCGCGAGACGATGAAACACAGGCCGAATGCGCTCAGGCACCAGGCCGCGCCGACCCAGCCGCGCTCCAGGTAGTACAGGGTGACGAAGGTGGTCAGGGTGCCATAGCCGATCGACGCCAAGGTGAGCCCCAGGCCAAAGGGCGCCACCCGGCCGAAGGCCGACCAGAACGGCAGCCGTTCGCCGCGCACCACCACCGCATCCGGGCGCGTGCGCAACACCAGCAGGGTCATCACGGCCAATACCAGCAGGGCGGCGCCGAGCACGCTGAAGCCTAGCGCGTCCACCAGCAGCACACCGGCCGGTGCGCCGATGGCGATGGCGCCGTAGGAAGCGATGCCGTTCCAAGAAATCACCCGAGCCGTGTGTTCGTTGCCCACCTGACCGATCCCCCAGCTCAAGGTGGCGACACCGATCAAGCCCTGGGCGATACCAAGGCATAAGCGCCCGGCCAGCAATAACAGCAGGCTCAGCCAGGGCAGGGCGATCATCCAGGCCGACAGCAAGGTCAGCACGCCGCAACCGGCGATGCCGTACAGGCCGTAGCGAATCGCCCGCTTGCCGCCCAGGCCATCAGCTACCCGCCCGGCAAAGGGGCGGCTGAGCAAGGTGGCGAGGTATTGCAGGCCGATGGTCAGCCCCGCGACCACCGCGCCGAAGCCAAGCTGGTCATGGACATAGCTGGGCAGCACTGCGATCGGCAGGCCGATGCACAGGAAGGCGATGAACGTATAGAAAACGATCGAGAGGATCTGCAGGGTGATGCCGGAAGCAGGTTGTTGCGCGGTCATGGAGGCGTTCGCGGGTCGGCGGTGGGGCGTGGCCCATCATCGCTGGAGCGCGGCGAAAAAGAAAGCAGGCTAACGAAATATCGACTGGGGCTGCGTTGCAGCCCTTTCGCGGCGCAAGGCCGCTCCTACAAAGGTCAATGATTGCGCTGTAGGAGCGGCCGGCCTCGTGCCGCGAAAGGGCCGCATGGCGGTCCCAGGGTCTCAGACCACCACGCCCTGACTGCGCAGGTAATCGTCGTAGGTGCCGCTGAAGTCCACCACACCGTCGGGCGTCAGCTCGATGATGCGGGTGGCCAGCGACGACACGAACTCGCGGTCATGGCTGACGAATACCAGGGTCCCAGGGTAGTTCTCCAGGGCCAGGTTCAGCGCCTCGATCGATTCCATATCCAGGTGGTTGGTCGGCTCGTCCATCACCAGCACGTTGGGCTTTTGCAGGATCAGCTTGCCGAACAGCATGCGGCCCTGCTCACCACCGGAGATCACCTTCACCGACTTTAGGATCTCATCGTTGGAGAACAGCATGCGGCCCAAGGTGCCGCGGATCAGTTGCTCGCCCTGGGTCCATTGGCCCATCCAGTCGAACAGGCTGACATCGTCTTCGAAGTCGTGGGCATGGTCCTGAGCGTAGTAGCCCACCTCCGCGCTGTCGGTCCACTTCACCGCGCCGGCATCGGGTTTCATCTCACCGACCAGGGTACGCAGCAGGGTGGTCTTGCCGATACCGTTGGGGCCGATGATCGCCACGCGCTCGCCGGCCTCGACGGTGAAGCTGAAGTCCTTGAACAGTACCTTACCGTCGAAGCCCTTGGAGACTTTCTCCACGGTCACCGCCTGGCGGTGCAGCTTCTTGGTCTGCTCGAAACGGATGAACGGGCTGACCCGGCTCGACGGCTTGACCTCGGCCAGCTGGATCTTGTCGATCTGCTTGGCGCGCGAGGTGGCCTGCTTGGCCTTGGAGGCGTTGGCCGAGAAGCGGCTGACGAAGGTCTGCAGCTCGGCGATCTGGGCTTTTTTCTTGGCGTTGTCGGCCAGCAACTGCTCGCGCGCTTGGGTGGCGGCGGTCATGTACTCGTCGTAGTTGCCCGGGAACAGGCGCAGCTCGCCATAGTCCAGGTCGGCCATGTGGGTGCAGACGCTGTTGAGGAAGTGCCGGTCGTGGGAAATGATCACCATGGTGCTGTTACGCGCCGTGAGGATGGTTTCCAGCCAACGGATGGTGTTGATGTCCAGGTGGTTGGTCGGTTCGTCCAGCAGCAGCACGTCCGGGTCCGAGAACAACGCCTGGGCCAGCAGCACACGCAGCTTCCAGCCCGGCGCCACTTCGCTCATCGGGCCGAAGTGCTGCTCCAGCGGAATGCCCAGGCCCAGCAGCAGTTCGCCGGCACGGGACTCGGCGGTGTAGCCGTCCATCTCGGCGAACTCGGTCTCCAGCTCGGCGACGGCCATGCCGTCTTCCTCGGTCATTTCCGGCAACGAATAGATGCGGTCACGCTCGGCCTTGACCTTCCACAGCTGCTCGTGGCCCATGATCACCGTGTCGATGACGGTGAATTCTTCATAGGCGAACTGGTCCTGGCGCAGCTTGCCCAGGCGGGTGTTCTGCTCGAGCATCACCTGGCCTGCGGACGGCTCCAGGTCGCCGCCGAGGATCTTCATGAAGGTCGACTTGCCGCAGCCGTTGGCGCCGATCAGGCCGTAGCGGTTGCCGTTGTTGAATTTGACCGAGACGTTTTCGAAGAGCGGCTTGGCGCCGAATTGCATGGTGATATTGGCGGTGGAGATCAAAGCGCTTACCTATCAGTAACTTATGCGGCTGGAGGGTCAGCGATCCTGAGCGTTTCCAGCGCGCTCCAGTCGGAGCTTGAGTTGAGCCAACGGGCGTGCGTCGACAGCAGCACATGCATGCTGTGACCCAGCTGTTGGGCGATAAATGCGGGGGTTGAGGCCGGACATTGCGCGTATTGTCGCATAGGTGCGAGGGCAGTTGTACGGGGACGCGAAATCCGATGCCGAGGCCCCTGATGAGTGGGGCCGGCATTCAGCACCGCGAGCTGCCACGGTGCTGAGTTCGGGCTGGTGAGCGGTTCTAGCCGCGAAGGTGCTCCAGCCGAGCACGTCCAGCCTCTGTGATCGAATGTTCCCCCTGGTCGCTGATCCGATAACGTCCAGACGGCATCTGCGTTATCGAGAACCTTACCAGTCCGCTTTGGGACAGGGCTTGGCCAACTTCGAAGCTCATCGCGCGCTCCAGGTCGAATACCTTGATCTCACCGATCTTGAAGCGGTAGAACGCAATCAAAGCCAGGTCAAGAGCTTCTTGGCTTGTTGCTTGAACACGTTGCATTTGACCTCCCAGGTCTTTAAATGGCCGGGTCCATGGGCTTGCGGGCAAGTCACCAGGTAGTACATTCGAGGCGCACCGTACTATGGCCTTGCGGGAATCGGTACTGGCTTTGCATCCAAGCTGGATGGGTGGACAGGGATAAAGAGCGGTCTGCAGGGCGATGACGTCATGGCCTGTGGTAGATTCCGCCCATCAACAAGGAGAACAGGCATGAAGCGTTTGGCAGTGTTGGCCCTGGCGACAACGATGATCTACGGCTGCTCCGACGAGGGACCGTGGGAAGGTCCCGCAGGCACTAAGATGGGCCTCAAGCGCGAGCAGATCGAGCGGCATGCCATTCTGCAGAAGGTGGGCACCAACAATGTAGGCGCCTTGGTCTACACATCCAAGCAGGCGCCGAAGCTCGACGCCCAGGCTGATGGCTACAACTACGTGTTCAGCAAGGATGACGAGCTTTGCTTGGTACAGATGCGCTTCGATCGGTCGAACCGTTCCAGTGAGGCATTGATGGACGAATTGAAAGCCAGGTACGGCATGCCGGACCAGGATGACCGCGTCGCGCGAGGCGTGGTCTGGTCTTCCCGTGCATTCAAGTTGAGCGACGACCTTGCCGAGATCAGCAGCGAGTTCACCGGAAGAGAGCCGCGTGCCGCCCTGGTCAGTTTCTGGTTTGCCAACTTCGATACCTGCAAGGCCACCGAGTGACCCATCGCCCGTGCCGATGACGTCGGTAATGGGCGCTTTCTGAGAACTCGTTTCAACTTTTACAACGGATCTTTTCAGGCTGCAGATAACCAGGCCAAGGCAGGGAACTTTTCCCATGGCCATCGTCTACAGTGCAGGGGATCCACCCTCACGGAAGGAAGCAGTTATGGCCAAGTCTCGCGCTATCGTGATTGCAGTGACTTCATTTGCTTTGGCTATCGGCCCTTGCCTCGGCTTTGCCGATCCCGGCAACGGGAAGGGGCAAGGCCAAGGCCAAGGGCACAACAAGAATCAGGTCCAGCACTCCCAGGGCAACAGCCACCCTGGCGGTGGCAACAAGGGGAGCGGCAACGCGGGCGGCGGCCACAAAGGTGGTGGCTACGACAACGATTATCGTGGCGATCGTTACCGCGGCCCCTCCATCGACCGTGGCGACGTGTTGGGCATATTGAGCGGCTACCGGAACTACTGGAGCCCTGGGCCAGCCCTGCCGCCGGGCATCCAGAAGAACCTGGCGCGCGGCAAGCCGCTCCCTCCTGGCATCGCCAAGAAGCTCGATGGCAGGTTGCTCGGCCATCTCCCTCACTACGATGGCTACGAATGGATGCAGGCCGGCGCGGACCTGCTCCTGGTCGCGGTGGCGACCGGCATCATCTACGAGGTGCTCGACGGCGCATTCGACTGAGCCAATTGACGCAATCTCCAGAGGCGATGGACCTTTTGCAGCGCTCGCAGGTCCAGAAGCTGGAAGCCCAAAACCATGAACCGAAAAGGCTTCCTGCTGCCCTTGTTGTGCAACATTGGAAGACAAGCCAATGCCTGAAAGAGAAAAGCGTTACCGTGCCTACCGCCTGTTGAGGGAGCTCGACGCCTTGACCTCCTCGACCATGAACCAGATCGCCTATGGCCGCGTTGGCGGCCCCGAATGGAAAGGCATGTGCCAAGCCCATCGCAAGGCATTCGAAGAGTGGATGACCTTCGCCGAATCGCTACTTGAGCCGGGCTGCGAGAAAACGCCCGACTCCTGATTCCCCATAGCCGGGTCAAGCCGGCTGTCCGATTGTGCCCGCCATTGCGCGCAATGCGGTTGCGTGCCCGTGTGCTTCCGCTATGGTGCCTCTACCAACACATATAAGACCAAAGTCGTAGGAGGCGGCATGAGAATTCGTGGAGACGTGTTCTGGTCGTGGGTAGACCCCACCCTTCATCATCGCGGGCACGACGAGACCCTCGATGGTGGTACCTGCATCGACGTGCAGGTCAGGTTGTCCCGTACTGGTGCCACGCAAATGTTCATTGGCATCTACGCGCCCTCGGGCATGGCCTTGCATGAAGAAGCGTTCGACTCCCGCCCTGGCGAGTCGATGACCAGGGCATTGGCCTGGGGCGTCGGGCGGGCCAGGAAGGTGGCCGGCGAACCGGCCCTGCAATCGTGTAGGCGTGCTGCCAAGCCCAGCGTCGTGGCGGCGTGCGCGGGGCGTTGAGCGTCGACAGCTTCGCGGGTGAGAAAGCGGATGCGCGAGACGGCTGCCGGGCGTAGAGTGCCGGCAGCCGTTTTCTCGTTCGGAGTTCATCGATGTCCAGCGCCTTCACCCTCATGCAATCTCCCGTCGGCACCCTGACACTGGTGGCGCGGGGCAACAGCCTGGCGGCGGTGCTGTGGGAGCAGGAGCGGGAAAACCGCGTGCGCCTCGGTGCGCTGCACCGCAACGACACCCACCCCACCTTGAAGGAAACGGCTCGCCAGCTGGGTGAGTATTTCGCCGGACAACGCCAGCGTTTCGAGTTGCCACTGGATTTTCTCGGCACCGATTTCCAGCGTCAGGTCTGGGCAGCACTGCTGACCATTCCCTTCGGTGAAACCCGTAGCTACAGCGAGATCGCCCGGCAGATCGGCAACCCCAGCGCCGTGCGGGCGGTGGGTGCCGCCAATGGGCGCAACCCGATATCGATCATTGCCCCCTGTCACCGGGTCATCGGTGCCTCGGGCAGCCTGACCGGCTTTGCCGGTGGCTTACAGGCCAAGCAGTATCTGCTCGCTCTGGAAGGGCGGCAGAGCCTGGCGCTGAATTTTTGACCCTAGCGTCAACCCAGCCAATACAGCAACAGGCAACCCACCATCGCCAGCACCGAGCCCACCGCCAGGCTGTATTGGCGGTGTGAGCGGCGGGCGTATCGCTCTACCTTGCGCAGGTATTCCCCCGGCCTCGGGGCATCAGGCCGGTGCCGCAGGCCTTCGGCGAGGTCCGCCAGGCGCCCCTGGATCAACAGGCCGGTGAGGTAATAAGTGCAGGCGTAGCTGACCAAGGCGGTGAGCAAGTACTTCATTGCCTCAGGCCTTGCAATTGCAGGATGCAGGGTGTCATGTCGTCCATCCATGGAAAGCGAAAGCCCGAGCATACCCTGCGGGAGTGGCCTTGTGTCGCAAAAGGGCGCGCAACGGCCCCAGGGCTCAGGCAAGCAATCGCGGTTCAGGACGCCGGCCCATGCGCGAACCGCTGGCGGAACCAGTCGCCGAGCATGACCTTCTCGGCATAGAGCCTGTCGCTGCTACTTGCCTGGCGGCCGGGGCGGCTGAGGTACATCTTGTCGCTGACCCGCTCCTGGGCCTGTCGTTCGGGTTGCCCCGGCTGGCTCAGGGTGTAGTTCAGGTCGATGCTCGGCCAGGTGATTTCGCGCATGAAACGCACATCGTAGGCGCCGCCGTGCCAAGGTTCGAAACGGCCTGCCAGGTCAATGTCGCGGATCACGATGCGCAGCTGCTGGCCCGCCTGCAGGTAGCGCTGCCCAAGCGTTTGCAAATGCTGGGTGAGCGTCTTCATGACGTATTCATCGGCGCCGCGCTCGTAGCCGGGGCTGTCGAGGCTGGCATCGCGGAATTTTTCAGGATGGTCGAAGCGTACCTCGACCTGCGTGGCCGGGGCGGCTTGTGCCATGCTGTCGAAAGCCAGCACCATCATGACGGCACAGGCGAGGGCGGTACGCATGATGCACCTCCAGGTGCGCGAGCGGCTTGCCCCTTCATTCTACGCCTGCCGTGGGCGCCGCAGCAGAGGACCGATGCAATGAGCCGTTTTCGGCGGGTAGCCGCCAATACCCGGGGGCGTGACCTGGCCGTGGGCGATATCCACGGGCATTTCGCTCGCCTGCAGCAGTGCCTGGACACCGTGGGGTTCGACCCGTCGGTCGACCGGCTGTTCAGTGTCGGCGACCTTGTCGATCGCGGCCCGGAGAGCGCCCAGGCGCTGGAATGGCTGGCCCAGCCTTGGTTTCACGCCGTGCAGGGCAACCACGAAGCCCTGGCTATTGCGCATCTGCGCGGTGGCCGGGTCGAACTGGACATGTACCGTGCCGCGGGAGGGGCCTGGTTTCTCGACTTGCCCGAGGCTGATCAGCAGCGCTATGTAGAAGGGTTCGCCCAGATGCCGCTGGGCATGGAAGTGCAGACCCCCGGCGGTCTGGTCGGGTTGCTGCATGCCGACAGCCCGTTCCCTGACTGGCCGACCCTGCGGGCCAGGTTGGAAGCCGTGGACGACCCGCACGTACGCGAGGTCTGCCAATGGTCGCGGCGTCGCTTGCGCGAAGGCGACACGGAGCCGGTCGCCGGTCTGCGGGCCTTGCTGGTGGGGCATACACCGGTGGTGCAGGCCAAGCGGTTGGGCAACGTCTGGCACCTGGATACCGGCGGCTGGGCCAGGGGCTTTTTCAGCGTGATGGACCTGCATTCGCTGGCATTGGTCAGCCCCATGCCAGGTGCATGAGCACAACGCTGGCCAGGAGCATCAGCATGGCGCCCGAGGCGCGCTCCAGCCAGGGCAGGGCGCGGGCGAACCGGCGCAGCACGCGGCGGTTGCCGATGGCCATGGCCACCAGCAGGTCCCAGGCTCCCACGACGGTGAACATCCACGCACCATAGGCGATCTTCCAGGCACTGCTGGTGGCGGCGACCATGCTTGCCAAGCTGGCATAGAACAAAGCGTTCTTTGGGTTGAGAATGCCGGAGACGAAGCCTTGGACGAGGCTGTGCAGCCAACCGCGAGCGGGTTGGGCGAGGCCGCTGTCAGTGGGCGCGAGGCTGCTGTGCCCGGCGTGGCGCAAGAACAGTCCGCCGATGTACAGCAGATAGGCACAGCCGGCCAGTTGCAGGGTGACGAACAGCGTGCTGCCTTCGTGCAGGATCGAGACGCCAGCGAAGGCGGCGACGATGAAGAGACCATTGGCCAAGGCGATGCCCAGGCAAGCGCCGCTCGCTACACGCCAACCGGCGTTGGCCGAGGTGCGGGCCACCAGGAAGAAGTCGGGGCCTGGGGAGAGCAGGGCGAGGAAGTGGGCGGCGGCGACGATCAAAAATTGCTCCATGGGGCTAGGCTTCTGCAGTGGGGAAAGCCGCAGTCTGCTCGTCAGGTGTTCGTATGTATTGAAGATAATTGCAGGCTACCCGGCCCAATCGCGGGGCAGCCCGCTCTCATAGGGCAACGCATAACTATTTGATTTTCAGGGCCTTGTGGGAGCGGGCTGGTCCCGCGATTAGGCCGGGCCTGGTATCACCGTCGCGTGGCAAGGGCTTCGCCCTTGATCGCGGGGCCCGCCCGCTCCCACAGAGGGACAGTGTTGCCGGCCCCACCTCGATAGCGTCCCGGTGTCATGCCTGCATGGGCCTTGAACACGCGCTGGAAATGGGCCTGGTCGGCGAACCCCAGTTCATAGGCTACCTCCGCCAACGGCCTGCCTTGGCTGAGCAGGCGCCGGGCGCGATTGACCCGGGCATTGAGCAGGTAGGCATGGGGTGTGAGCCCGGTGGCGGCGCGCAGGGCTCGGATCAACTGGTAACGGCCAAGGCCCACGTGGGCGGCCAGATGGCTCAGGCTCAACTGAGCCGAATCTTGCGCTTCGATCATGTCGAGCGCCTCACGCAAGGCCGGTGCGCTCAAGGTCGGAGCCGGCGCCGCATCGAGGGTGTCATGGGCGGCAAAATCGAGGTCGCCGATGAATGCCACCAGTGCCGCTTCCTTTTCCGCTGCCCCCGCTTTGGAAAACAACAGTGCATTGAGCTGGCAGAACTGGCGGTACACCGATGCTGACCGGCTGATTCGTGCCGGTGCGCCGGGTTCGCCGGCCGCGACCCCGGCCTCCAACCGCAGTTGCTGCAACCATTGCGCATCCAGGTGCAGCATCTGGTAGCTCCAGGCTTGGCCCGGCTGCGGGTTACAGGCATGCACCCGCTGCGCCGGAACCAGCACCAGGGAGCCAGGCGTCAACCGCTCACGGCCTTCGCCGGCACCGGTGAAATGGCTCAGGCCCGCATCTACCGTCCCGATGGAAAACGTTGGGTGGCTGTGCGCCTTGTAGCAGGCCCGACTATGGCAGGCGCGGCGGCTTTCCACGAACGGCAGCGCCGGGTCGCGCCAGATTTCGCTGTGTGAGCGGGTCATGCAAAGCCTGCCTTGCCGAAGTCCAAGGTCCGAAGTGTAAACGCTGGCCACTGTTACGGCCATTTGCCCAGTGACTGTGCTTGACGCCGTACGACGCCAGCGCGACGCTTCTGGCGTCCTGATGGAGAAGAATAATGGACCTGTCGAGCCTGCTGCTGTTCATCCCCGCCTGTTTCGCCCTGAACATGGCGCCGGGCCCCAACAACCTGCTGTCGCTGCACAACGCCAGCCGTTATGGCCTGCGCACCGCCTGCATGGCCGGCGGCGGGCGTATCCTGGCCTTCAGCGGCATGATCGCCCTGGCCGCCATGGGCCTGGCGGTGGTGCTGCACACCAGCGAATACTTGTTCCTGGCAATCAAGGTGCTGGGGGCTGCGTACCTGTTCTATATCGCCTGGCAGCTGTGGCGCGCACCGGTGGGCGAAGCCGTGGTGAGCGGCGATCACCCCCGGGGTACCTGGCGGTTGGCGCGGCAGGAGTTCTGGGTCGCTGCAGGCAACCCCAAGGCGATCCTGATCTTCACCGCCTTCCTGCCGCAGTTCGTCTCGGTGGGCAGCCCTACGCCTGTGGCTGAGCAGTTCCTCTGGCTGGGCGTGTTGTTCCTGCTGTTGGAGTGGGCGGCCATCGCCATCTATGCGGGCCTTGGCGCCTACATGCAGCGCTGGTTCAGCCGCCCGGGGCCGCGCCGCCTGTTCAACCGCGTCAGCGCCTCGCTGCTCGGTTGCGCCGGGCTGGGCCTGCTGGCGGCGCGGCGATAGGCCCTGCCTGAAAAGTCTTGAGACGCCGGTCAGGCAAGGCGAAAACAGCCGAGGAAGCGGAGTTTACGGGTTGTAAATAAGCATTCCGAGGCTGTTTTCAACGCAGCATGACCAAGTATCAAGGCTTTCAGACAGAGCCTAAGGGTCAGTCGCGGTAGAAGGTCTGCACCAAGTGGTAGCCGAATTTGCTCTTGATCGGCCCATGTACCACGCGCAAGGCCTTCTTGAAGATCACTTGGTCGATGGCGCCGACCAACTGGCCTGGGCGGATCTCGCCCAGGTCACCGCCGCGCTTGCCCGAGGGGCAGGTTGAGAATTTCTTTGCCAGCACGTCGAAGGCTTCGCCCTTGGCGAGCCGTTGCTTGAGCTGTTCGGCTTCGGCAGCGGTCTTGACCAGGATGTGACGGGCTTGGGCTTTCATGGGAACACCTGTGCTTGGGGCGAAAAAGGGCGCCATTATGCCTGATCGCGCAGCTCCGCGCGGTCGCGGAATTGCGCCAGTGCTTCAGGGTTGGCCAGGGCGTCGGTGTTCTTCACCGGCAGGCCGTGCACCACGTTGCGGATGGCCAGCTCCACCAGCTTGCCGCTGATGGTGCGTGGAATGTCCGTGACCTGGGCGATGACGGCGGGCACGTGGCGAGGTGTCGTGTATTGGCGAATCACCTGGCGGATGCGTTGGCGCAGCGCGTCGTCCAGCTGCAGGCCCTCGCGCAGGCGCACGAACAGCACCACCCGTACGTCGTTGTGCCAGTCCTGGCCGATGGCGACGCTTTCGAGCACTTCCTCGACCTTTTCCACTTGGCGGTAGATCTCGGCTGTGCCGATGCGTACCCCGCCGGGGTTGAGTACCGCATCGGAGCGGCCGTGAATGACCAGGCCGCCTTCGGCATGCTCCTCGGCGTAGTCACCCTGTGCCCAGACGCCGGGGTACTGGCTGAAATAGGCGTCGTGGTAGCGGCTGCCATCATCGTTCCAGAAGCCCACGGGCATGCAGGGGAAGTTGCGGGTACACACCAGTTCGCCTTTTTCGCCCGTGACCGGTTGGCCGGCCTCGTTCCAGACTTCCACGGCCATGCCCAGGCCCTTGCACTGGATCTGGCCGCGGCGTACCGGCAATACCGGGTTGCCGAGCACGAAGCAGGAGACGATATCGGTGCCGCCTGACATCGAGGCCAGGCACAGGTCCGGCTTGATCTTGCGGTAGACGTAGTCGTAGCTATGGGGCGAGAGCGGTGACCCGGTGGACATGATCAGGCGCAGGCTGCCCAGGTGATGGCTGTCGCTCGGCACGATGCCTTCCTGCTCCAAGGCCGCCAGGTACTTGGCGCTGGTGCCGAAGGCGTGGATGCCTTCGGCGTCGATCAAGTCGAGCAGGCGCTCGGGCCCAGGGTGGAACGGCGAACCATCGTACAGCACCAGGGTGGCGCCGACGGCCAGGCCGCTGGCGAGCCAGTTCCACATCATCCAGCCGCAGGTGGTGTAGTAGAACAGGACGTCGTTGGCCTTCAGGTCGTTGTGCAGGCCGTGTTCCTTCATGTGCTGCAGCAGTACGCCACCTGTGCGGTGGACGATGCACTTAGGCACGCCCGTGGTGCCGCTGGAATAGAGGATGTACAGAGGATGGTCGAAGGGCAGCGGTGCGAAGCGCGGCTCACCGCCCGGTTGGTAGAAGTCATTCCACAGGCTGACCCGTGGTGCGGCGAATTCGTCGGCGCGGGTCTGCGGACGGGTGTAGGGCACGATCAACAGGTGCTCCAGGTCGGTCAGTTGGGCCGTGACCTGGTTGATCTTCTCCACCTGATCGATGGCCTTGCCGGCGTATTGGTAACCTGCGCAGGCGATCAGCAGCTTGGGCGTGATCTGGCCGAAACGATCGATGATGCCATGCAGGCCGAACTCGGGCGACGAACTGGACCAGATCGCGCCGAGGCTGGCGCAGGCCAGCATGGTCACCAGGGTTTCCCAGGTGTTGGGCATGACCGAGGCGACCCGGTCGCCCGCCTGGATGCCGATACCCTGCAGGGCCCTTTGCATGCCGGCGACATGGGCCGCCAGTTGCGCATGGGTCAGGGCCTGACGCTGGCCATCCTCGCGTATGGCGATCACGGCCGGGCGATCATCGCGGCGCTGCAGCAGGTGTTCGGCGTAGTTCAGGGTGGCACCGGGGAACCAGTGCGCGTCGGGCATGAGCGGGCCTTCGTCGAGCACCTGGGAAGGCGGCGTGTGCCACTGGATCTGGAAATATTCGGCAAGGGCCTGCCAGAAGGCAGGGCGTTGTTCGACGCTCCAGCGGTGCAGGGCGGTGTAGTCGTCAAGCTGGAGGTTGAACCGCAGATTGACCCGGCGGCGGAAGGCGTCCATCCGGCTGGCCTGGATCTGCGCCGTGGAAGGGCGCCAGAGCACGTCGTTCATGCCGAAACCTCCCATTGCCGTTCAAGGCCCCCTGTGTGAGCGTGCTTGCCCCGCGATTGTCGTCGTCTGACCGGGCGCAATCGCGGGGCAAGCCCGTTCCCACAGGAGGGCGTCGCTAAACCACTGCGGGGTGGCCTTTACTCCACTTTAGCCTTTTGTACGTCTTCGGAGGCCGACCAGACGCGATAGCGCACTTCGATGCCTTCCGGCACGTACACCACCACCGGCAGCTTGCTGTTGTAGCGCAGCATGAAGCCTTCGCCGACCACCGGCACGAAGGCCTCGGCCTTCTTGCCGTCCGGGCAGGCCATCAGCGTGCTCATGGGCCCGGCGACTTTCTCCAGGCGGTAGTAGCTGTAGCCCCAGCCTTCGAGATTGTGCTCTTCGAGCTTGCCGCTCAGGCGCTGCTTGTTGCAGTCGACCGTGAGGGTCTTGCCGGCAAGGATCTCCAGCTGATGGGCCGACTCGTCGGTTTGCGAGGGCAGGTGGATGACCTGCCGCGTGAAGCCTTTTTCCGCCTCGGGGTAGGGCGCGACATCCTTGAGCCCGGCAGCTATAGCGGGTGCTGCGCAGGCCAGGGTCAGGGAAAGGATCGCGGTCAATGGGAATGGGCGCATGAGGCCTCCTTGCTAATTAAAGACAAACGGGAAGTCGCGCCAGATCCCGGCAGGCCCTCACTGGGCCAGCCAACCGCCATCGACGTTCCAGGCGGCACCGCGGACCTGGCTACCGGCTTCGCTGCACAGGAACAATACCAGCTCTCCGAGGTGCTGGGGTGTTACAAAGGCCACGGAAGGCTGCTTTTCGGCCAACAGATCGTGTTGCGCCTGCTGTGGGTCAACACCAGAGGCGGCGCGGTCGTCGATCTGTTTCTGCACCAGTGGCGTAAGCACCCACCCGGGACAGATGGCGTTGCAGGTGACATTACTGGTGGCGGTTTCCAAGCCTACGACCTTGGTCAGCCCCACCACGCCATGCTTGGCTGCCACATAGGCCGCCTTGCCAGTGGAGCCCACCAGGCCATGCACCGAGGCGATATTGACGATCCGCCCCCAGTTGCGCGTGCGCATGCCGGGCAGCGCCAGGCGGGTGCCATGGAACACGGCGCTAAGGTTAAGGGCGATGATCTTGTCCCAGGTCTCGATGGGAAACTGCTCCACCGGCGCCACGTGCTGAATGCCCGCATTATTGACCAGGATATCAACGCCCCCGAATTCGCGTTCGGCCAGGGCGAACAGCGCCTCGATCTGGGCTACATCGGACAGGTCGGCCGGGTGATGAATGACCCGCACGCCCAACCGGGCGATCTCGGCGAGCGCCGGTGCCGGGTCGCCGAAGCCATTCAACACGATGTTCACACCCGCGCCGGCCAACACCTGGGCTATCCCCAGGCCGATGCCGCTGGTGGAACCTGTGACCAGTGCGGTCTTGCCGTTGAGTGTCATGCCAGTCTCCTTAGACGATGCCCGTGGCGTAGAACGTGGCGATGACCACGAAAACCGCCAGGGTCTTGATCAGGGTAATACCGAAAATGTCCTTGTAGGCTTCGCGATGGGTCAGCCCGGTGACGGCCAGCAAGGTGATCACCGCGCCGTTGTGCGGCAGGGTATCCATGCCGCCGCTGGCCATGGCGGCCACTCGGTGCAGCACGTCGAGGGGAATATTGGCGGCATGGGCGGCTGCGATGAAGCTCTCGCTCATGGCCGCAAGCGCAATGCTCATGCCACCGGATGCCGAGCCGGTGATACCTGCCAGCAGCGTGACGGTGATCGCTTCGTTGACCAGCGGGTTGGGGATGGCACGCAAAGCGTCGGCCAGTACCAGAAAACCGGGCAACGAGGCGATCACCGCGCCGAAGCCATACTCCGAAGCGGTGTTCATGGCCGCCAGCAGGGCGCCGCCGACTGCGCTCTTGGTGCCCTCGGCCAGGCGCTGGCGGATGGCGCCGAAGGCACATACCAGCACCATCAGAATCCCCACCAGCAAGGCCGCCTGCACCGCCCAAATGGCGGTCAGCTTGGCCACATCGCTTTGTACCGGCGCGCCCATGCCCGGCAGTTGCAAGGTATGGCTGGCGCCGTACCACTGGGGGATCCAGTGGGTGAATAGCAGGTTCATCACGCCTACCAGCACCAGCGGCGAGAGGGCCAGCCATGGGTTGGGCAAGGCCAGGTCGTCTGCGGTTTCCGGTTCGTTACGCAAGTCGTTGCCGTAGCCTTCGCCCGCGCGCTGGGCCTTGTTGCGCTGTCGACGCAGGTAGAGCATGCCGGCGCTGAACACGAACAGGGTGCCGATCAGCCCGAGCCAGGGTGCTGCCCAGGCGGTGGTGTTGAAGAACGTGCTGGGGATGATGTTCTGGATCTGCGGCGTACCGGGCAGGGCGTCCATGGTGAAGGAGAACGCGCCCAGGGCGATGGTGGCCGGGATCAGCCGCTTGGGGATGTCGCTCTGGCGGAACATCTCGGCGGCGAACGGGTAGACCGCGAACACCACGACAAACAGCGACACCCCGCCATAGGTGAGCAGGGCGCATACCAGTACGATCACCAGCATGGCCTGGCGCGTGCCGAGCAAGCCGATGGCAGCGGCGACGATCGAGCGCGAGAAGCCTGACAGCTCGATGAGCTTGCCGAATACGGCACCGAGCAGGAACACCGGGAAATACAGCTTGATGAAGCCGACCATTTTCTCCATGAACACGCCTGTGAAGGCGGGCGCCACGGCGGCGGGGTCGGTGAGCAGGACGGCGCCGAGGGCGGCGATGGGGGCGAAGAGGATCACGCTGTAGCCACGGTAGGCGGCGAGCATCAGCAGTGCCAAGGCGGCGAGGGCGATGAGCACGGTCATCGGGGTGTCTCCAGGTCTTTGTTTTTATGATGGACAGGGAGATAGCGGGAATCGTGCCAAAATTGTAAGTGATTGATTTATAAGGATTTTATGCGCGAAGAGGTCAGTTTTGTCTCTACATGGAGACCGAGGTGCCTGCATCCCGGGCCAAGCCCGTTCCCACAAAGGAGGTTCTGAAGTAGCGTAGCTCCCTGTAGGAGCGGCCTTGTGCCGCGATCGGGCGCAGCCCTCGCGCTGTCTACAACTGTAGACTCAAGTCTCAAGTGGTGGACGAAATGCCCAGTGCGATCATCTTCTTGTACAACGTCGACCGCCCCAACCCCAGCGCTTTCGCGGCCTGCGGCACGTTCCCCGCACTGTCGGCCAGCGCATCGACAATCAACGTCCGCTCGAACGCCTCGCAGGCCTCCCGATACCCCTGGCGAGTCGCTCCGGTCGACGCCACCGGGCTCAAAGGCCCGAGTGCTTCGCGCACGTCCTCTACGCCCAAGCGTGAGCGGTCGGCCAACAAGGACGCCCGCTCCAGCACATTGCGCAGTTCGCGGATATTCCCCGGCCAGGCATGCCGTGCCAACAGCGCCTGGGCGTCGGGCTCGAGCTCGTACTGGCTGCCCAGCTCGGCGAGAATCGCCTCGCACAGCGCCGGCAGATCCTCCAGCCGTTCACGCAGCGCCGGCACCTGGATCGGCAATACATTGAGTCGGTAATACAGATCGGCACGGAAGGTGCCGCGCGCCATGGCCGCCTGCAGATCGATCGAGGTGGCCGCGATGATGCGTACATCGCTGCGCAGCATCTGGTTGGAGCCGACCGGCTCATACTCCTTTTCCTGCAATACCCGCAGCAATTTGCTTTGCAGGGCCAGCGGCATGTCGCCGATCTCATCGAGGAACAGGGTGCCTCCTTCAGCCAGTTGCAACTTGCCGCTGCGCCCCTTGCGATCGGCGCCGGTGAACGCGCCCGGCGCGGTACCGAAGAATTCGGCCTCCAGCAGCGTCTCTGGAATGGCGGCGCTGTTGATGCTGACGAAGGCTTTGTGCGCCCGTGGCGAGGCGGCATGGATGGCGTGGGCCAGCAGTTCCTTGCCGGTGCCGGTCTCGCCCAGCAGCAATACCGGCGAGTCGCTGCCCGCGCCACGGCGGGCGCGGCGCTTGGTCTCCAGGCTAGCGGCACTGGTGCCGACGAATTGGGCGAAGCTGTACTTGGCCTGGCGTGCCTTTAGCTGCGAACGTGTCGAAGCCAGCTCCTGCTGCATGTTCGAATAGCGCTTGAGCAAAGGCGAGAGGCTGCGCAATTCATCGAACAGGGCAAAACCGATGGCCCCGATCAGCTCGCCGCGCTCATCGTGGATCGGCAGGCGCATTACCACCAACGGCTCGTTGGGCGTGTCGAGCATGTCCAGCAGGATCGGCCGCCCGTTGGTGACCACATCGCGCATCAGGCTACCTGGGATCACCGCCTCGCAGGGCTGGCCGATGGCACTGGCCGCATCGGCCAGGCCAAAGCGCCGGGCATAGCGCTCGTTCATCCAGACGATGCGCGCCTGGCGATCGACGATCACCGTGCCTTCGCTGGATTGCTCGATGATCTCGAACAGCGAGCGGATCGCCAGTTGGCGAACCTTGGGGTAGTCCTTGAGGCTGTCGCTTTCTTGCATGGGGCCGGGCCTTTGGAATGCGGTGGCAGGGATTATGGCTATAAGCGCTGCCTTTGTGAGAGCAGGCTATGCCCGCGGGTCGAACGCCTCGCGCAACGCATCGCCGATGAACACCAGCAGCGAAAGAATCAGCGCCAGGGCAAAGAACGCCGTGAACCCCAGCCAAGGGGCCTCAAGGTGCTGCTTGCCCTGGGTCACCAACTCGCCCAGGGAGGCACTGCCTGCCGGCATGCCGAAACCGAGGAAGTCCAGGGCTGTCAGGGTGGTGATGGCCCCGGTGAGCATGAAGGGCACATAGGTCAGGGTGGCATTCATGGCGTTGGGCAGGATGTGCCGCAGCATCACCTGCCCATCCGACAACCCCAGGGCCCGCGCAGCTTTCACGTACTCCAGGTTGCGCCCACGGAGAAACTCGGCCCGCACCACATCCACCAGGGTCAACCAGGAAAACAGTGCCATGATCCCCAGCAACCACCAGAAATCCGGCTCGACGAAACCACTGAGGATGATCAGCAGGTAAAGCACCGGTAGCCCCGACCAGACTTCCAGCAAACGCTGGCCGAGCAGGTCCACCCAACCGCCGTGGTAGCCCTGCAGGGCTCCGGCAGTTACGCCGATCAACACGCTGACCACGGTCAAGGCGAAGGCGAACAGCAGCGACACCCGCGTGCCATACAACACCCGCGCCAGTACATCGCGACCCTGGTCGTCGGTGCCCAGCCAATTGTGGGCGCTCGGTGGGCTGGGCGTGGGCACCTGCAGGTCGTAGTTGGGCGTGTCGGCGCTGAACGGAATCGGCGCGAACAGCATCCAGCCACCCTGGCCTTCGATCAACTGGCGGACATAGGCGCTGCGGTAGTCCGGCTGGAAGGGCAGTTGGCCGCCGAACTGCTGCTCGGTGTAGCGCTTGAGTGCCGGGGTATACAGCTCGCCTTTGTACGAGAGCAGCAGCGGCTTGTCGTTGGCCACCAGCTCCGCGCCCAGGCTCAGCAGCACAATGCCGGTGAACAGCCACAGCGAGACCCAACCCAGGCGGTTGCGCCGGAAACACTGCAAGCGACGTCGAGCGACCGGGGAGAGCATCAGTGTGCCCTCGCGTCGAAATCGATGCGTGGGTCGAGCAGGGTGTAGCCGAGGTCGCCGATCAGGCGGATCAACAAGCCGGCCAGGGTAAAGATGAACAGGGTGCCGAACACCACCGGGTAGTCCCGCGACACGGCCGCTTCATAGCTCATGCGCCCCAGGCCGTCGAGGGAGAAGATCACCTCGATCAGCAGCGAGCCTGCGAAGAATACCGTGATCAGTGCCTGGGGCAGCCCGGCCAGGACCAACAGCATGGCATTGCGCAGCACATGACCGTAGAGCACCCGACGTTCGCTCAGGCCCTTGGCACGGGCGGTGACCACATACTGGCGGGATATCTCGTCGAGGAAGGCGTTCTTGGTCAGCAGCGTCAGGGTGGCGAAGCCGCCGATCACCAGGGCGCCGACCGGCAGTACCAGGTGCCAGAAATAGTCGGTCACCTTGCCCAGCACGCTGAGCTGGTCGAAGTCCTCCGAGACCAGGCCGCGCACCGGGAACCAGTTCAGCGAAGTGCCCCCGGCGAACAGCACGATTAACAGCAGGGCGAACAGGAACGACGGCAGGGCGTAGCCGACGACGATCAGGGCGCTGCTCCAGGCATCGAAGCGGCTGCCATGGCGCACGGCCTTGCGGATGCCTAGGGGGATCGACACCAGGTAAGTGATCAGCGTGGCCCAGAAGCCCAGCGACAGGGTCACCGGGAGTTTTTCCAGGATCAGGTCGGTGACCTTCGCGCCACGAAAGAAGCTCTGGCCGAAGTCCAGGCGGGCATATTGGCCGAGCATCAACCACAGGCGCTCAGGGGCAGACTTGTCGAAGCCATACTGGCGCTTGATTTCCTCGATCAACTTGGGGTCCAACCCCCGGCTCGCGCGGGACTCGCCATGCACCGTTTCGGCCCGCGCACCCGGCGCGCCACCACCGAGGCCCTGCAAGCGCGCCACGGCTTGTTCTACCGGCCCGCCCGGGGCCGCCTGGACGATGGCGAAGTTGACCAGCAGGATCGCCAGCAAGGTGGGGATGATCAGCAGCAAGCGGCGCAGGATGTATGCCGTCATGGGGTGGCCTTCAGGCGCTCGGCCATCTGCTCATTGGTCAGCGGTGTCGGGCTGATTTCCCACCAGGTGTCCAGACCCTCGTCGTAGGCAGCTTGCACCTTGGGCAAGCCGAAGCGGTTCCACCAGACCGTGGAGCTGCCCGGTGGGTAGTAATTGGGGATCCAGTAGTAGTTCCACTGCAGCACTCGGTCCAGGGCATGGGCGTGGTGCAGCATGTCGGCCTGGGTTTCGGCGCGTACCAGCCCATCGAGCAAGGTGTCCACGGCCGGGTCGCGCAGCACCATGAGGTTGTTCGAGCCAGGGTCCTTGGCGGCGGCCGAGCCGAAGTAGTTGTACAGCTCGGCGCCAGGCGAGAGGGTCACCGGGTAGCCGGTGACGATCATGTCGTAGTCGCGCGCCATCAGGCGGTTGACGTACTGGGCCGAGTCGACGTTGCGGATGTTCAGGGTAATGCCGATTTGCGCCAGGTTGCGCTTCCACGGCAGCAGCAGGCGCTCCAGGCCCGCCTGGCCATTGAGGAAGGTAAAACTCAGAGGTTCGCCCGCGGCATTCACCAGGCGGTCGTCCTGTGGATGCCAGCCGGCCGCTTGCAGCAGGGCCAGGGCCTGCAACTGCTGGGGACGGATGATGCCCGAACCATCGGTCACCGGCGCCTGGTAGACCTGGGTGAAGACTTCGTCCGGCACCTGGCCGCGCAGCGGCTCGAGCAGCTTAAGCTCGGCGGCATCAGGCAACTGGCGCGCTGCCAGCGGGGTATTGGAAAACACGCTCTGCTGGCGGATGTACAGGTTGCGCATCATCTGCCGGTTGCTCCATTCGAAGTCCCAAAGCATGGCCAGGGCCTGGCGCACGCGGCGGTCGTGGAACACTGGCCGCTCCAGGTTGAATACGAAGCCCTGGGCGGTCTGGGGCTTGGCCGGGCCCAGGTGCGCCCGTTGCAGGCGGCCGTCATCCAGGGCGTCGCCGTTGTAGCCGAGCGTGAATGCAGTGGCGGAGAATTCACGGTTGTAGTCATAGCCACCGCCACGCAGCACCTGACGGGCCACCTCGGTGTCGCCGAAGTATTCGATGCGGATGCGCGCGAAATTGTAGCGGCCGCGGCTGGCAGGCAGGTCCCGGGCCCACCAGGTCGGGTCGCGCTCGAAGGTGATGCTGCGACCGTTGTCGATCCGCGCGATGCGATAGGGGCCACTGCCCACCGGTGTGTCGAAGCCTGCGCCATTGGCGAAGTCGCGCCGCTGCCAGTCATGTTCGGGTAGTACCGGCAGGCTGGCCAGGTCCAGGGGCAGGGTGCGGCCGTGGGGTTGCCTGAAGTCGAAGCGCACCGTGCGTGGGCCTTCAACCACCACGGCGGCGACGTCGGCGAACTGGGTGCGATAGCGCAGGCTGCCCTTGCTCATCAACAGCTCGAAGGTAAAGCGCACGTCTTCGGCGCGTACCGGCTTGCCATCGGCGAAGGTGGCCTTGGGGGCGATCTCGACGCGCAACCAGGCATCGTCGGGGCCGCGCTCCATGCGTCGGGCGACCAGGCCATAGACGGTATAGGGCTCGTCGAACGAGCGCACCGCCAGCGGGGCGTAGAGCCAGCCATCGACTTCGCTGACGCCGATGCCCTTGTCGATATACGGCAGGATATGGTCGAACTGGCCAATCTCCAGGGCCGAGCGCCGCAGGGTACCGCCCTTGGGGGCGTCGGGGTTGACGTAGTCGAAATGGCGGAAGGAGGCGGGGTAGCGCGGGGCTTCACCATAGACGGTGAGGGCGTGGGTGGGCGCGGCGTGGCTGGTCGAGGGCAGGCCGAGGAACCAGACGATGCACCAGGCTATCGAGCGACGCATGCCCCGGTGGGAACGGGCTTGCCCCGCGATAGCGGCAGAGGCGGCAACAGTGTCGCCCCTGCTGGCGCAATCGCGGGGCAAGCCCGCTCCCACAGGGGGGAGGCGGGCGGACAGGGCCAAGTCAGGCTCAGTCCTGGCGGCTGGTCACTTCCAACAGGTGGTAGCCGAACTGGGTCTTGACCGGGCCTTGCACGGTGTTGACCGGGGCGCTGAACACGACGGTGTCGAACTCCTTGACCATCTGGCCCGGGCCGAACGAGCCCAGGTCGCCGCCCTGACGGCTGGATGGGCAGGTGGAGTTGGCCTTGGCGACTTCGGCGAAGTCGGCACCGGCTTCGATCTGTGCTTTGAGCTCGTTGCACTTCTCTTCGGTGCTGACCAGGATGTGGCGGGCAGTGGCACGTGCCATGGGAAGGGTACTCCTTGGGTGAAAAAGGCAAGCCTAGCGCACTTCGGTGGTGGCGCGCACCACTCGCGCACCACTCGTGCACCAGGCGTTGTCAGAGCCAGGATCAGTGGTCGGTTTCCACGACCTTGAAGGCGCGGTTGGCTGACCACGATGAGACTTTGCTCATGGCTGTCTGGCGGGTGGAGATCGAGAAGTTACCGATGGGCAATGGGCCCTTCAGTCGGATTGACCAATTGCCATGGCCATCAGCTTGGGTGAAGCCCAAGGAGGTGCCTGGATTATGGGAGCGATGCACCGCGATCCTGGCTCCAGGCAGCGCCGTGCCAGAAATCAGGGGGCTTGTGGTGACCAGGGCGCCGACAGCGGGCTCCTCGATCACCGGTGGGGCCACTTCGGTGGTGACCTGGAAGGCGCGATCCAAGGACCAGGACGACCATTGACCATTGAACCACTGGCGTGCCGCTACCGAATACGCGCCCTCAGGAAGCGGTTTGGACAATAACAGCGACCAATGTCCATGCCCGTCGGCTCGTACCTCGCCCAGCACGTGACCAGGCGCGTGGCTGCGCACGATCCGTACGGTAGCGCCAGGGATGGCATTGCCGGAAACGATCGGGTGTTGCCCGGTGAGCAGGTTGGCAACCGGCGTTTCGATGACCGGCTGGGTCAGCTTGGCCTGTTCGACGACGAAGCGGATATTGGCGCCCCAGCTGGAGCGCTTGCCATCGACGAACTGCATCGTCGACACCGAGTAGCGGCCTACCGGCAGCTCTTTTTCGGCTAGGACGCGCCACTCGCCACGCGCATCGACGTGAGTCGTCGCCAGGATGTTTTGCGGGTTGGAGCTTTGCGCTACCCTAACCTGCGCGCCTGGGATACCCGTGCCGGTAAACATCGGGTATTGCGTCGCGGTGCCATTGTGGGTCGGAGTTTTCAGGTTGGCTACTGCCACGCCATCGCAGGCGGGTAGAGGGTCATCACCCAGGGCTACGGCGAGGGTCGCATTCTGGTTGGCCGAACAGACCTTCACTTTCAGGCCCGCCTGGGTGTCGGTGAACACCTGGCCTGCCTTCAACTGAGGCTGCTTCAGGTCGTTGCCGGTCGGGCTGGCGTTGACCAGCACCGATTTGACGCTGCCTCCGATATGTGAATAGCGGATCCAGATGCCGCCGTTGGCAGGTACGTCGGCATCCCTGCGGTATTCGAACGACAGGTAACGATTGTCTTGTGGGCTCTGGAACAGGTACAGCTGGGGGCCGGGCGCGCCCAGATCAGTGAGGCTGTAGAGGCCAGTGGTTGTGAACAACCCGTGTTCGGTGTGATCGAGCCAGCCTGCGAATGCACGGGTAATGCCGGGATAGTGCGTGCTGCCGCCACCTGTCGGGTCGCCTGGGTCGTTGGTGGCTCGGGTCGCGCAACCTTCGGGGGCTTGGAGGCTACCGTCCGCCACTGGGCAGTTGATGTACATGCCAGGGTGGCTGGTACCAAGGTTATGCCCGTATTCGTGTCGCCATACGTGCGCATTGGCACCTTGGCCGAACAACGTGATCGTGTGTCCCGGCACGGCGGCTAGCGCGCCGCCCTGGCACTTCACCGCCACGAACAGGTAATCATAGTCTTCCCGGTTGATGTTGACCTTTGCGGCGGCTTCACGGGCGCGTGCGTGCATGTCCGAAGAGCCACAGTTGCCTGTCGGACGTTCGCCGAAGTCGGCGATGAGCATCTGGTTGCCGTCGGGTGTCTGCACAGGATCGAGCGTTGCCCTGCCCATGGAACTGGCAAGCGTCCAGCTGCGCAGGGACTGCGAATCGGCACCGAACACCTGGTTCCATTGCACCTTCGGGTCGGTGGTGGAGCCATCGGCCCATCGGCCGACGACCAACAGCACCCGTTGCTGGCCCAGCACGGGCCTGGATGGGATCGGTGGTAGGGAATCACTGGCGATGGTTCCGCTGACGCCGCTGGTGCTCGGCGATGCCAGCGCCAGTGGGGTGGACAGGATCGAAAGCATGGCAAGCATGCGAATGGGTACTGCTGGTAGCTTCATGGCTGACCCTCCGTTGGTTTGCGCCAACGGTAGGGTCAGTCATTGGATACGTCGCCTGGTGGATCTGCCAGCTGGCAGACGTCCCAGTGGGTGCCGAAGCGTTCACAAACGCTCGGCCGCGCGTCGCAACAGAGCCTCGGTCGAGTCCCAGCCCAGGCAGCCATCGGTGATCGATACCCCGTATTTCAACGGGCCCTTGCCCAGTGCCTGGCAGCCGTCGAACAGGTGGCCTTCGAGCATCATGCCGATGATCGAGCGGTCGCCTTGCAGGCGCTGCTCCAGCACATCCTCGAACACCGCAGGTTGACGGGCCGGGTCCTTGCCGCTGTTGGCGTGGCTGCAGTCGACCATGATGCGCGCGGTCAAGCCGGCCTTGCCTAGCCCCTGGCGGGCTTGGGCGATGCTGGCGGCGTCGTAGTTGGGGCCTTGGTGACCGCCGCGCAGAACCAGGTGGGTATCGGCGTTGCCGAGGGTCTCGATGATCGCCGGGTAGCCTTGGGTGTCCATGCCGAAGTGACGATGCGGGTGGGCGGCGCTGCGCATGGCATCGCAGGCGATGCCGACGCCACCGTCGGTGCCGTTCTTGAAGCCCACTGGGAGCTCCAGGCCACTGACCATCTCGCGATGGATCTGCGATTCGGTGGTGCGTGCGCCGATGGCGGCCCAGCCCAGCAGGTCGTCGAAGTAGCCGGCGGCCATCGGTTGCAGCAGCTCGGTGGCGACCGGCAGGCCACGCTCGATCATGCCCAGCATCAGCCCGCGGGACAGGGCGATACCACCGTGCATGTCGTCGCTGCCGTCCAGATGCGGGTCGTAGGCCAGGCCTTTCCAGCCCACCGTGGTGCGCGGTTTTTCGACATAGGCGCGCATCACCAGCAGCAGCTTGTCATCCACTTCGCGGCTTAGGGCGGCCAGGCGGTCTGCGTATTCGAGCGCCGAGCGCGGGTCGTGGAGCGAGCATGGGCCGACCACCACCAGCAGGCGTGGGTCGAGGCCTTCGAGGATGGCGCGTATGGCCTGGCGATGGTGCTGGACTTGCTGGGCGAGGGCACTGCTCGGTGGCATTTGCTGCTTGAGCAGATGCGGGCTTGGCAAGCGTTGGCTGACGGCGGTGTTGGCAGCCTGGGGCTGGGTCAGGGGCAGGGCGAGGTTCGACGATTGCATGGCGTATTTCCCTGGGCGGACGGCGGGTTCAAGCCCGCGCGGTCGGCCCTATCGAGGTGTTCGACAGATATTCGGTGAGGTACTGCGTACGGCGTTGCCACCCAAGGTCGACCGAACGGAGGCGGCAGGCTGGCCCGAACGGGATTGGCTAAATCGCCAGGTGTAGGTGTCTGCGTAGTGATAAGTGATGTAGTTCATGAATCTGTCCTCAAGGTGAATCGGTGTTTTTCAAAAGCCTGGAAACGCAAAACCCCCGGGGCGGGGAGCCGACCGGGGGTTTGAGTATTCTCGTATTCGGCGGCCCCTCGAAGGTGGGCGCCGTGTGGGTATCAGCGGCGCCTAGTGGCTAAACCAATACCCAAAATAAAAGCTGGCAACGGACTGGCAGCGGGCAACGGCCGACACAGGGCGCGCGGTGCGACCGGTGTGGTTGGCGTGGTTGCGGATGCTGTGGGTCATGTTGCTCTCCAGTGAATGAGCCCGAGCTTACTGCACCTTTGCCGTGGCATTCAATGGATAAATGCTATGGCGTCGATCATTTTTGAGCGGTCTTCGGGGCTGCTCTGCGGCCTGTTCGCGGCGCAAGGCCGCGCCTACAGCAATCGCGGCGACCTTGTAGGAGCGGCCTTGCGCCGCGAAAGGGCCGCGTAGGCCCCAATGGACCTCACAACGGATAGTGCTTGAGTTCCCGCGCGATCAGCATGCGCTGGATCTCGCTCGACCCCTCGTAGATCTGCGTGATACGCGCATCGCGGTAATAGCGCTCCACTGGGTAGTCCTCGAGGTAGCCGTAGCCGCCATGCACCTGGATCGCCATCGAGCACACCCGTTCGGCCATCTCCGAGGCGAACAGCTTGGCCTGGGAGGCTTCGGAGAGGCACGGTTTGCCGGCGCTGCGCAGGCGCGCGGCGTGGAGGATCAACAGGCGTGCGGCATTGACCTGCACCTGCATGTCGGCGAGCAGGTTGGCGATGCTCTGGTGTTCATTGATCGGCTTACCGAACTGCACGCGATCGCGGGAGTACGCCAGCGCCGCCTCGAATGCGGCGCGGGCGATGCCCAGGGCCTGGGCGGCGATGCCGATGCGGCCACCCTCGAGGTTGGACAAGGCGATGGCCAGGCCCTTGCCACGCTCGCCCAGCAGGTTGGCGGCCGGGATGCGGCAGTCGTCCAGGGTCACTGCGCAGGTATCGGAGGCGCGGATCCCCATCTTGTGCTCGCTGCGGTCGACCTTGAAACCGGGGTTGTCGGTGGGTACCAAGAACGCCGAGAGGCCTTTTTTGCCAAGCTCCGGGTCGGTCACCGCGAAGACGATGGCCAGCCCCGCGCGGCGGGCATTGCTGACGAATTGCTTGGCGCCGTTGATCACCCAATGGCCATCTATCAGCTCGGCGCGGGTGCGCAGGTTGTGGGCCTCGGAGCCGGCCTGGGGTTCGGTCAGGCAGAAACAACCGATCACCTCGCCGCTGGCCAGGCGCGGCAGCCAGGCCTGTTGCTGCTCGGGCGTGCCATAGGCCAGCAGCGGGCCGCAGCCGACCGAGTTGTGAATGCTCATCAAGGCACCGGTTGCGCCGTCGCCGGCGGCGATTTCCTCGACCGCGAGGGCATAGGCCACGTAGTCGGTGTAGCTGCCGCCGAAGGCTTCCGGCACCACCATGCCGAGCAGGCCCAACTCGCCCATCTTGCGCACCACTGCATCGTCGATCCAGGCCGCCTTTTCCCACGCCTGGGCGTTGGGCGCGATCTCGCCACGGGCGAAGTCCCGGGCCATGTCGCGGATCATGATCTGTTCTTCGCTCAGTTCCAGGTCTTGCATCTGTGTACTCCCCGGCTCACAGGCCTTCGAAGAATTGCTCCACGCGTTGGCGGTCGAGCCCGGCGAGGGTCGGCGGGTTCCAGCGTGGCTGCTTGTCCTTGTCGATGATCAGGGCGCGCACGCCCTCGATGATGTCGCCGTACTCGAACCATTGGCGGTCCAGGTGCAGCTCCATGGCGAAGCACGCCTCCAAGCTCAGGTGGCGCCCGCGACGCAGCATCTCCAATGTAACCGCCATGGCCAGGGGCGAGCGGCTTTCCAGCTGGTCGGCGGTGGTCAGGGCCCATTGGTGGCTGTCGCCGATGCTTACGGCGCGCAATTGCTCGATGATGCTGGGCAGGTCGGGCAGGGCGAAGAAGTGATCGATCACCGGGCGCAGCTTGGCCAGGGGCGCGTCGTCCAGCACCTGGGTGCCGAGCTTGGCCAGCAGGCCTTGCAGGTCCTTGAGCGGGTGCTCGCCGAAGGCCAGGCGGTCGAGGCCGGCGTCCAGGGCGGCGAGTTTGTCGCTCTCCAGGTACCAATCGGCCAGGCCGCAGTAGAGCGCGTCGGCGGCCTGGATCTGCGTGCCGCTGACGCCCAGGTAGGTGCCCAGCTCGCCGGGAATGCGTGACAGGAAATAGCTGCCGCCGACATCCGGGAAATAGCCGATGGCCACTTCCGGCATGCCCAGGCGGCTGCGCTCGGTGACCACGCGCAGGTCTGCGCCTTGTGCCAGGCCCATGCCGCCACCGAGGGTGAAGCCGTCCATGAGCACCATCACCGGCTTGCGGTAGTGATGGATGCACAGGTCCAGGGCGTACTCTTCGACGAAGAAATCCGTGTGCAGGCGGGTGCCGGCCTTGAAGCTGTCGTGCAGCGAACGGATATCGCCGCCGGCGCAGAAGCCCTTGGGGCCTTCGCCACGCAGCACCACGGCGTGCACCTGCGGGTCTTCGGCCCATTGGTCCAGGTGACGTTGCAGACTACGCACCATGTCGAGGGTCAGGGCATTGAGGCCGGCGGGACGATTGAGGGTCAGGTGGCCGATATGGTTACGGATTTCGGCCAGTACCTGGGCCTCGGAATGAGCATGCGCGTTCATCGCGGTCTCCCTGCTTTGTTATTGATTTTCCAAGTGAAGTTTGGAGTGCGCTGGAGGATCGCAGGATCCTGGCATGCGAATATGCCATGCACAATCGACAAATCTGCAGCACCTTTCTGCATTTTTGCGTGGTACGGTCCTCCAGGCCCGTCCTGTCACTGTAGCGCGTGGGGGCGTGCCATACCCGGTTCAATCGCCCGCGGCGGGGCGCTGGGCCTGGGATACGCCCTGCGCCTGGCCGCGGCTGACCCACCAGCCGAACGCCGCGGCGGT
Source organism: Pseudomonas sp. NY15372 (assembly GCF_048068215.1). Lineage (NCBI taxonomy): Bacteria > Pseudomonadati > Pseudomonadota > Gammaproteobacteria > Pseudomonadales > Pseudomonadaceae > Pseudomonas > Pseudomonas sp. NY15372. The sequence continues at coordinate 14,484 of NZ_JBLUPY010000036.1, read as the reverse complement.
GAAGAACATGATCAGGCTGTAGAGCGCCGCGGGCACTGCCATGGTCGCGTTGTTCAGCAGCGAAGGGCTCAGGGCCAGGGCGATCGCCAGGGTGCCGTTGTGGATGCCGATCTCCATGCCGATGGCAATCGCTTGCCGGCGCGGGATGTTCAGCATTCTTGGCACCCAGTAGCCCACCCCCAGGCTGAGTAGGTTGAACAGCAGCGCGGCGCCGCCCACCACCGGCGCATACTCGACCACGGTTTGCCAGTCCTTGGCCAGGGCCAGGATGATGGTAAAGGCCAGGAACAATGCCGCCAGCAGCTTCATGGGTTTCTCCATGCGGTTGGCGAAGGCGGGTGCCCAGCGGCGGACCAGCATGCCCAGGGCCACCGGCAGCAGGACGATGGCGAACACCTGCATGACCTTGGCAAATTGCAGAGGGATGGCCTGGTCCGAGGCCATGAACCACATCAGCGACAGGTTCACCAGCAGCGGCATGGTCAGTATGGCGATCAGCGAATTGACCGCTGTCAGGGTGATGTTCAGCGCCACATCACCATGGGCCAGGTGGCTGAACAGGTTGGCCGTGGTGCCGCCGGGCGAGGCAGCCAGCAGCATCAGGCCCACCGCCAGGGCCGACTCCAGGCCCAGGCCGTTGGCGATCAAGAAGCACACCAGCGGCAGCAGCAGGATTTGGCATGCCAGGCCCACCACGACCGGCTTGGGATATTTCACCACCCGGGCGAAGTCGGCCAGGGTGAGCGAGAGCCCCAACCCAAGCATGATGATGCCCAGGGCGAGAGGCAGGACAGCGGTGAGCAGCGGCGACGCGGTCATGGTGGCATTCCTTTAGCAAGTTGAAGGCAGTCTAGCCGCAACTTGGTACCCGGCACGTTGCAGTTGTGCGAACGCTAAAGCGGGTCGTTGCGCCTGCCCCGAGTCGATTTGCCGCTTGAAGGCAGCGCCGCACGGCTCTAGCATTCCGGGTTTCTGAGACTGCTGCGTGGCCCATCGCGAGACAAGCCTGCTTCTACGACCTCCTGTAGGAGCGGGCTTGCCCCGCGATGGCCTGCACAGCAGGCCCAACCAAGCACTACGCTCTTACCCGAGGATTAGCCACACATGCCGTTCCAGCAAGGTCTGCTTGCCACACCCGTTCCCGCACACGCCCGCCACCTGTTCTTCGCCGTACAGTCGGCCGAAGCGCTGCCGGCGGCACTCGACGCCTTGTTGCCGCAGGTCGATGGGCAGAGCCTGATCCTCTGCGTGGGTGCCCCCCTGGTCAAGGCGCTGGGCCGTGAGGTTCCTGGCCTGCGCGCCTTCCCTCAGTTGGATGCGATAGTGGAAAACCCCAGCACCCAGCACGCCCTGTGGCTGTGGTTGCGCGGCGAGCAACGTGGCGACCTGTTCCTGCGCGCCCAGTCCCTGGAGCAAATGTTGGCCCCGGCATTGCGCCTGGTGGACAGCGTCGATGGCTTCCTGCATCGCGGCGGCCATGACCTGACCGGCTACGAGGACGGCACCGAGAACCCGCTGGACGAAGCGGCCGTGGAGGCTGCCATCGTCGCCGGCGACCAGGCCGGCCTGGCCGGCTCCAGCTTCGCCGCCTTCCAGCTGTGGAAGCACGATCTGAACTACTTCAAGTCGTTGCCCCAGCAGGAGCAGGACAACATCATCGGCCGTCGTCTGAGCGACAACGAAGAGCTGGACGACGCCCCCGCATCGGCCCACGTCAAGCGGACCGCCCAGGAAAGCTTCGCCCCGGAGGCGTTCGTCGTGCGGCGCTCCGTGGCCTGGGCCGACGAGCGTGGCGCGGGCCTGGCCTTCGTGGCCCTGGGCCATTCGCTGGATGCCTTCGAGGTGCAGCTGCGGCGCATGAGCGGCCTGGAAGACGGCATCATCGATGGCCTGTACCGCTTCAGCCGCCCGCTGACCGGCGGCTACTACTGGTGCCCGCCCATGGGCCCGGCCGGTGTCGACCTGAGCTTGTTGTTGCAGGCCTGACCTTCGAATGCCGCCGGCCACGCGCCGGCGGTTGCCTACCCCACCATCCATCGGCTAACCCACGCCACCCTTCAAACCCGCGCTCGACCCTGTCCTCTACCGTTGTGCAACCGACGGAACTTTTCCCAGAACAGAGGAGGACACCCCATGAAAATTTCCGAGATCATGAGCCGTGACGTCCAGGTCGTGAACCCCGACACCAGCCTGCGCGAGGCCGCCCAGCTGATGCGCGAGCAGGATATCGGCTCGCTGGTGGTCGGCGACAACGACAAGATGATCGGCGTCATCACCGACCGCGACATCGTTATCCGTGGCGTGGCCGACGGGCGCTCGCTGGACAGCGCCGTGCAATCGCTGATGAGCGACAAGGTCTGCTACTGCTTCGACAGCGACGACGTCGAAACCGTGGCGGCGAACATGGCCGATATCGAGAAGCGCCGCCTGCCGGTAGTCGACAGCGAGAAACGCCTGGTCGGCATCGTGTCGCTGGGCAACCTGGCCAGCGCGCGGCAAAACCACGTATGCGGCGAAGTGCTCCAGGGCGTGGCCAAGGCCCATTGAGGCAAACCTTGCGCGCCAAATAAACAATGGCCGCTTATTTAATGCCACCGGTCCGGTGGGTGCCGGAATAAAGCGAATCCCGTTTTATCGCCGTACTCCCAAGCTATGTACGGCAGCGGCCGTGCATTCCGAAGCCACACGAGGTAACAGACCATGGCCAATAAAGAAAACAGCAGGACCGGCAGCCAGGGTGGATCGAAAAACCCAGGCAATTTCGCCAACGACCGCGAGAAAGCTTCCGAAGCCGGCCGTAAAGGCGGGCAGCACTCCGGTGGCGGCCGTTCCAGCGAGTCGAGCCGCAAGGGCGGCCGCTCGTAAGTGAGGCAACGCAGTGCCAGGCGTCCTGGCACTGCGATCACTTTCTGCCAGGAGGATTTCCTATGCGCATGGCCCCATTGATCTGCCTGCTCGGCAGCTTGACGCTCGTGGGCGGATGTTTCGATCGCGACGACGATCACCCGGCCAAGGACGCCGACCCCAGCAAACCGTCACTGCAAATGCAAAAGCCTGACGCGCCGGCCACCGAGCCTGCCCCTGACTCGCAGCCGGTACCGTCCCAAGACAACTGATCGCGCAAGGAGTGAGGCATGACGGTCATGACCCGCAAGGCCGCCCCCGTGGCGCCGGCCTTGGCCGCGAACGACAGCCTGGAGCGACGCTACCAGGCCCTGCTGCAAGGCCGTTGCGAAGACAGCGCCCTGTGGCTTGCCGAACAACTGGACCGGGCTGACACGCTGCCCGATGACCTGCCCACTTCAGCCGCGCAACTGGACGATTGGTCCGCGCGACATGCCGCCAAGGTCGCCCGTGACCATGCGGCCTACCTGCAGGCGCGGCGCCAAGGGGCGCCACGCCGCTACTTCGCCAACCGCGCCCAGGCCCTGTGGTTCCTCCAGCAGGTGGCGCCGACCAAGGCGGTGGATGGCGCATGGCTGCAAGGCCTGCTGCACCAATGGCCCGACCCACGCTACCACGGGTTGATCCGCACCTACCTGGAAGAACTGGGCGACGGCGACCCACGCTGCAACCATGTGTTGATCTACCAGCGCCTGCTCAGCCGCCTGGGCTGCCTCGAACCGCTGCCTCTGGCGCCGGAGCGCTACCTGCAAGGGGCCGTGCAGTTGGCCCTGGGGCAGAACACCGAGGCGTTCCTGCCCGAGGTGATCGGCTATAACCTCGGCTATGAACAACCGCCGTTGCATCTGTTGATCACCACTCATGAATTGGCCGAGCTGGGCATCGATGGTCATTATTTCCAGCTGCACGTGACCATCGACAATGCCGCCAGCGGTCATGCCCACAAGGCCATCCAGGCGCTGCGCCAACTTTGGCCGGCAGAGGACGGCGAGGGGTTCTATCAACGGGTACGGCGCGGCTATCGGCTCAACGACCTGGGCACCGACACACCCAGCCTGATCGCCAGCTTCGACCTCGAGGACGAATTGCTCGCGGCCCTGGAGCGCAAGCGCGCCTTCGGCCAAATGATGCATTCGGACCACTGCCGCCTGCAGGGGCGCAGCATCAACGAGTGGTTGTCCGAAGCCGACGCCATGCCGGGCTTTCTCAAGGCCCTGCAGGGCCAGGGCTGGGTGCGTCGGGGTGAAGATCCGGCGCGCAGTCGCCTGTGGAAGTTGATCGAAGGCCCGGCCGCCGCCATGTTCGGCGTGTTCAGTGCCTACGAGAAGCAGCTTTGGCACGACTGGATCGCCAATGGCTGGGAAGCGCCCCGGCAACCCCGGGTGGCGCCTGGTAGCTGGCAGTTGGATGTCGAGCCGGACGACACCGGCATCGAGCGCACGCCGGTGTCGGTGCTGATCGAACGCATGGCTGGCAACGGCCACGCCCTGCCGGAAGGCCTGCGCGCAACCCGCGCGTATATCCAGGCCACCGGGCTTGCCCAGGAGGAGTCCCGCTGATGCTGCTCGCCGAAGAACAGATCCAGGCCGACGAGGCCCTGCTACAACTGGGCCGGCGTTTGCGCGCCGATGGCTATCGCTTCACCTGCGTGACGCCGGCGACCCATGCCCGCAACAACGCCCGCGAAGGGGCCGGACGGGCGCGTACGCTGCGCGATGTGTTCGGCTGGAGTCGGCCGTTCGCCGCTTCGTTGATTTCGGCCGACGAGCTTGCACAACTGACCGCGGCGCAGGTGGTGGTCGAGGAGGGCGAACTGCTGCGCAGCACGGTGCGCTGGTCCAGCCTGGACGACCTATTGCTGGTGCATTCGGCGTTTCCCACCGATGCCAGCGACGCTGTGTTCTTCGGCCCGGACAGCTACCGTTTCGCCCAGGTGATCCATGACCATCTCCAGCGCTGCCCCAACCCTGTCCAGCATGCGGTGGATATCGGTTGCGGCAGCGGTGTCGGCGCACTGCTGATCGCGCGTGCTGCCCAGCACGCCCAGGTCAGCGCGGTGGACATCAACCCGCTGGCCCTGCGCTACACCGCCATCAACGCAGCCCTGGCGGGCGTGGGCAACCTCTCGGTGGAGCCGAGCGACCTGCTTGACGGCATCACCGGCACCTTTGACCTGATCGTCGCCAATCCACCGTACATGCTGGATACGAGCGAGCGGGTCTATCGCCATGGCGGTGGGGCGCTGGGCGCTGGACTGTCCTTGCGTATCGTCGAGCAGGCGCGCGAACGCCTGAGCCCTGGCGGCTCGCTGTTGCTTTACACGGGCGTGGCCATCGTCGAGGGCCGGGACGCGCTGCTCGAGGCCGTCCGCCTGTGCCTGGCCGGGCCCCAATGGAGCTGGGTGTACCGCGAAGTGGACCCAGATGTGTTCGGCGAACAGTTGCTCGAGCCGGGCTACGAGCAGGTCGAGCGCATCGCAGCGGTGGCGTTGACCGTCACCCGTAACACCTGATGGCCATGTACCGACCCTGCACGTTTGGTATCGAGGAAGAATACTTGCTCGTGGACCTGGGCAGCGGCCGGGTACTGGCCACGCCATCGCTGGGGGTGGCTCGGCGTTGCCGGGAGATCATGGGCCCGTATTTCGCCGAGGAGATGTTCCGCAGCCAGATCGAGGTTGCCTCGCCGGTGTTCGGTAACCTGCATGAGGCGCACCAGTTTCTGGCGAGCAGCCGCCAGCGCCTGGCTGAGGCCCTGGCCCAGGAAGGCGTGGGTCTGTACTGCGCCGCCAGCCACCCCAGCGCCCAATGGCTGCGCCAACGGGCCAGGACCACGCCGCATTACCGGCAAGTGTTCGACGACTACCAGCACGTGGCCCGGCGCAGCCTGCTGTCCGGCTTGCATGTCCATGTCGGCGTGCCGCCGGGGTGCGACCGCATCCAGTTGATCAACCGGGTGTTGTACTGGCTGCCGTTGTTCTTGCTGCTGAGCACTTCGTCGCCGTTCTGGGGTGGGCACTGCACAGGCTACATGAGCTACCGGCGGGTGATCTGTGCCGAGTGGCCGCACATGGAACTGCCCGAACCCCTGGTCGACTGGGGGGCCTACGAGCGCTACCGGGCATTGCTCGAACGTACGGGAGCGTTGGCCAAGGACGGAGACTTCTGGTGGGCGATCCGCCCGTCCCGACGCTTCCCCACGGTTGAGCTGCGCATTTGCGACGCCTGCCCGCGCCTGGAGGATGCGCTGTGCATCGCCGGGCTGTTCCGTCACCTGGTGGAAAGCTGCCTGGCCAACCACCATGCCCTGGACCCACTCACCCGAGAGACGCGCTGGATCACCCAGGAGAACTACTGGCGCGCCAAACGCCATGGCCGGCATGGGCAATACATCGGCGTGCACGAGCAGGCGCCGGTCACCGCCGAAGACTGGCTCGCGCAGTTGCAGGCCCGTTACCCGGCCGCCACGGTGGATGCCGAGCGCGCTTTCATCCAGGCCCAGCGCATCCTGCGCGAGGGCACCAGCGCTGACCACCAGCTCGACTGCCTGGAGCAGGCCCGCGGCGCGGGCCTGGATGCACGCCAAGCCTTGCACGCGGTGGTCGACCAGGTGTTGGCCCAGGGGCGGGGCTGCGAGCCGGTGCTCGCCCTGGCCCAGGGGCACGTCTGAACCCATTCGTATTCGAGGAGGTACTCGCCATGGGCGATCTGATGATCTACTTCTGGATAGCGGTTGCGGCAATCATCCTGTTGGTGGACCTATGGGCCATCGTCAGTGTGTTCCGCAGTGAAGAACGTGACAGCACCAAGATCCTCTGGGCCTTGCTGCTGGTGATCTTCCCCGTGGTCGGGCTGGTCATCTGGGGCCTGTTCGGGCCCCGGGGTATCAAGCCCGGCACCGGGCCTACATCGCCGGAGCACAGCAAGGGTTGAAATCCCATCGCGGGGCAAGCCCGCTCTCATAGAACAACGCATAACTATTTGAGTTTGCAGGTCCTTTGTGGGAGCGGGCTTGTCCCGCGATGAAGCTACGCCGATCATGCCTCCTTGATGATCGAGATCTTGCCGTTACGCTCCACAATCGCATAGCGGATCTGCTCCACCGTCTCCACCCCTTGGCTGTCGCGCGCCGACTCGAGGATATCGTCCTCGGTCAGGCGCGCCTTGCGCATGCGTCCATGCAGGAATCGCCCATGTTCCACCACCAAGGTGGCATGGCCGTCCAGCACTCGGGCCAGGCGCCGGGATTTCAACTTGGCCAGCGACAATCCCACGTCCAGCATGATCAGGGTGGCGATCACCAGCATGGCGTTGATGAACGAGAAGTCCTCGCCCAGCAACGCTTGCTGGGTCGCTTCGCCGATGATCATCAGCAGCACGAAGTCGAAGGTGGTCAAATCGCCCAGCGAGCGCCGGCCAGCGATGCGGAACAACAGCATCAGGGCGACGTACATGGCAGCGGCGCGAAGGATCGAATCCATGACGGCTCCTAGGGATAGACGAAGCTGGAAAAGCGTACGGCGCTGTTCGGCCCGGCGCGCACCACGCCTTCGAGCGGGCCGGGTGCATCGGCTCGCAGTGTCAGGTAGAGGGTGGCCTTGCCATCGCCGCCGGTGCCCAACTGCAGCTGCAAGGCCTGGCCCTGGGACAGCGACGCCAGCGGTTGAGGCTGCATCGTCTCGATGCTGGCCTCGCGAAACAGCGAACCGCTGAGCACCACCGTCACCGGCCCGTCGCCGCTGCCATGCACGCTGATGCGCATGCTGTCCATGGCCCCGGCACGGTTGAAGCGCTGGTATTCGACCTTCACCCGACCGTCGGCGCTGGAAACCTCGGCCCGGCTGAGCGGGCCATTGCCGAACAGCCCCGCCAAGGCCAGCAGTACCAGCAGCACCAGCATGTACCAGCCGACCCGCTCGAAACGCCAGACCCGGCGCTGCATGGGCATGTCTTCCTGTACTGGCTGGTTTCGCGAGCGCTGTTCATCGTCGCTCATCGGTGGCTCCTTCGGTCAGGCCCGCTCACCCCGCAGCCAGCGCTCGTGGTAGTGACGCAGGCGGGTCAGCCCATACAGCGCGGCCTGGCGCAACACCTCGGCGCGGTCGCCGAAAAAGCGCTGGCTGCGGGTGAAGACGGCGATCGGCTCGCCATCGAAGGCCCAGGCGAAGCACAAGGTGCCCGGGGCGATACCGTCGGTGCCCTCGGGGCCGGCCACGCCGGTGGTGGCGATGGCGACATTGGCGGTGCTGTCCTTGAGTGCACCGAGGGCCATTTCCCAGGCGACTGCCTCGCTGGTCAGCCCATAGCGCTCGATGGTCGCCGTGCTGACTCCCAGCAGGCGCTGCTTGGCCTTGGGCGAGTACACCACGTAGCCGCTCTCCAGCGACTCGCCAAGCCCTGGGTGCTCGGCCAGCAGGGCGACCATGCGCCCGGCGGTACACGACTCGGCTGTGGTCAGGACCAGCTCATGGGCTTTGAGGTAGTCCAGGACATCCTGGACGGGATCGTCATGCATTGGCTGCGCCTCGTTCGGGCCTTTTGCGATGGACGCCAGGCCTAGGCCAATGGTTCATCCGGCCTGCATCTACCACCCGTCGGCACACCCGGCGGGCCGGACAAACCTTCGTTTGCCGGGCGGCCTCGAACGCTTAGGTGCCCTCGCGGGCCAAGCCGTTCGTTGAAATGCCGAATAAGGAGGCACGCCATGCCCAACAAACCCCGTGACCAGTTCAGCATGCAGAACCCGCTGACCCAGTACCCGCACCCGCCATTTCCCGACCAGACCCAGGCTCCACCAGGCCTCGATGCCAACATGCAGCCCAAGCCCGACCATGGCGAAGACACCTACAAGGGCTTCGGCCGCCTGGCCGGGCGCAAGGCGCTGATCACCGGAGCCGACTCGGGGATCGGCCGCGCCGTGGCGATTGCCTTCGCCCGCGAGGGGGCCGACATCGCGCTCAACTACATGCCCATGGAGCAGGCCGACGCCCGCGAGGTGATCAAACTGATCGAGGCCGAAGGACGCCAGGCGATCGCCATTCCCGGTGACCTGAAAGACGAAGTGTTCTGCAAGGAATTGGTCGACCAGGCCCATGAACAACTTGGTGGCCTGGATATCCTGGTCAACGTGGCCGGCAAGCAGGAGGCACGCAAGGACATCGGCCAGATCAGCCATGAACAGTTCGACCATACCCTCAAGACCAACGTCTACGCGCTGTTCTGGCTGTGCCAGGCGGCCGTGCCGCTGATGCCGGCCGGGGCGACGATCATCAACACCGCCTCCATCCAGTCCTACCAGCCTTCGGCGACGCTGCTCGACTACGCCACCACCAAGGCGGCCATCGTTGCCTTCACCAAGGCCTTGGCCAAACAGGTGGTCGAGCGTGGCATCCGGGTCAACGCCGTGGCGCCGGGGCCGATCTGGACGGTGCTGCAGCCCAGCGGTGGCCAGCCGCCGGAGAAAATCCCGGAGTTCGGTTCGCAGTCGCCGATGAAGCGCCCGGGGCAGCCGGCCGAATGTGCTCCGGTGTACGTGCTGCTGGCGTCCCAAGAGTCCAGCTACATCACCGGCGAGGTGTTCGGCGTCACGGGTGGCAACCCGCTGCCGTAGGGCAGGGCGAGCAAACCTTCAGGGCGGCATGCGGTCCTTGGTAGTAGTTGCCCCGGTGAAGGGGCAGGGAGGTGGCCGATGACATTCATCTGCCTACTGCGTGGTTGCCAGTGGTGCGCCACGCCCATTTCTGAAATTGCCGGGCTGCAATGCCAGTGCTGCGAACGGTGTGGCGCGCAGCGCTACTGCCGGCCCGGCCAACCGTTCGAACCCTAGGAGCAAGCCATGGCCCGGGCAATCTGGAAAGGCGCGATCAGTTTCGGTCTGGTGCACATCCCCGTCAGCCTCAACACGGCCGTGCGTACCGAGCGTGTGGATTTCGACTGGCTCGACAAGCGCAGCATGGAGCCGGTGGGCTACAAACGGGTGAACAAGGTCACGGGCAAGGAGATCGACAAGGAAAACATCGTCAAGGGCGTGGAGTACGAGAAAGGGCACTATGTGATCATCAGCGAGGAGGAGATCCGCAACGCCCGTCCGGAAGCCACCCAGACCATCGATATCTTCTCCTTCGTCGAAGCCACCGATATCCCCCTGCAGCATTTTGACACGCCCTACTACCTGAGCCCTGACCGGCGCGGTGGCAAGGTCTATGCGTTGCTGCGCGAGACGCTGGAGAGCACCGGCAAGGTGGCCCTGGCGACCGTCGTGCTGCATACCCGCCAGCACCTGGCATTGTTGCGCCCGCTGGACGACGCCCTGGTGATGATCACACTGCGTTGGCCCGAGGAAGTGCGTGGGCTCGAGACCCTGGAACTGGACAAGAGCGTGACCGACGCCAAGGTGGACAAGCGCGAGCTGGACATGGCCAAGCGTCTGGTCGAAGACATGAGCGGGCCCTGGACGCCGGAGGATTACCACGACGCTTTCCGCCAGACGATTCTCGACCTGGTCGAGGAAAAGGCCAGCAAGGGCAAGATCAGTGTGGTCGAGAAGGGCGAGGGCACCGCGGAAAAAGGGGCCGATATCATCGACCTCACCGAGCTGCTCAAGCGCAGCCTCGGCGGCAAGAAAGCGGCACCGGAAAAGAAACCGACCAAGCGTTCGCGCAAGGCATCGAGCGGTTAGCGCGGGCTCTGCAGGAGCGGCCTTGTGCCGCTTCTACGGGGCCATCACGGGCTCGGTTGCGTCGAGGTGTTCTTCCTGAACCCCCGTAGGTTCATCGCGCACAGGCAGAACTGCAGGATGATCAAGGCCCAGGCCTGCACCTGCCAACCCCAGATCACCCACAGCACGTTACTGCTGATGAAGCAGCAGAAGCCCACGCGGCGTCTTCGCGGCTGCCGCGAGCCGATGCACCAGGCCGCCAGCACCGTCAGCAGCATGGCCGGCCATTGCAACAGGTCGATCACCAGCCCCATCAGCCCATCCCCATCTGCTTGCGCATGCGCGCCGTGATCGACTGGCGGGTCTTGGTCAAGTCGGCCCAAGGGTCTTGCACATCGGCCAGCCGCTCGGCCAGGTTGCCGATATGCCACTGGTTGGCGCCCTTGAGCTGGGCCAGCTCCTCGCGCCAGATCGGCACCGACACCGGCAACCCTTCACGGGCACGCAACGAATAGGCGCTGACCGTGGTGGCGCCCTTGCCGTTGCGCAGGTAGTCGATGAAGATCCGCCCGACCCGGTTCTTCGGGCCGGATACCGCGCTCAGGCGGTCGGGGAACAATCGGGCCAGGTAGTTGACGATGGCATGGCTGAAGTCCTTGACCTCGTCCCAGCCGGCGCGCCGGGTCAGCGGCACCACGAGGTGGATGCCTTTGCCGCCGCTGGTCTTGAGGAACACCTTCAGGCCCAGCTCGTCAAGCAGGGTAAGGGTCAGCTGGGTGGCCTCGAGCATCGCCTTCCACGGCAGCGCCGGGTCAGGGTCCAGGTCCAGAACGAAGCGGTCGGGCTTGTCGAAGTCCTTGTCGGTGCCGTTCCAGGTGTGCAGCTCGAGCATGTTCATCTGCACCGCGCCCAGCAGGCTTTCGGCATGGTTGAGGACCATCGCCGCCTGGCCGGCCTCGGCCTTGCTGTAGCTGATCACCTTGGGGATGTGCAGTTGCCCGGCGTTCTTCTGGAAGAACAGCTCGCCGCCCAGGCCGTCCGGGGCGCGCACCAAGGCGACCGGGCGGTCCTTGAGCTGCGGCAGGATCCAGCGGGCGACTTCGGCGTAGTACTCGGCCACCTGGCGCTTGGTCACGCCGGTGGTGGCATCGATCACCCGGTCGGGGTGGGTCAGGCGCAACTCGCCGAGCTCGGCCGCTTGGGCCTTGGCGCCGGAGGTAGGCAGGCGGGTTTTGGGCATGGCGCGCTCCAGGTCGATGGCAGTGGCCGGCTTGTCGTCGCGCAGGCCATGGAACACCGAATGGCGTACTACACCGTCGCGGGTCATCTGGGCATAGGCGACCTCGGCCAGTAGTTGTGGTTTGAGCCAGTGCACGGCACGGGCCTCGGCCCCGGTGGGCGGTTTGGCCAGGGCCGGCTTGGGCACCTCCAGCGGTTTTAACCGCGCATGGATGCTATCGAGCGTGGTGGCGCTGAAGCCCGTACCGACCTTGCCGGCATAGCGCAGCTGGCCGCTGTCGTTGTCATGCAGGGCCAACAGCAGGGCGCCGAAGCCGTTGCGGCTGCCCTTGGGGTCGGTGTAACCGACAATCACGAATTCCTGGCGTTGCTTGCATTTGAGCTTGACCCAGTCGCTGCTGCGCCGGCCAACGTAGAAGCTGTCAGCGCGCTTGCCGATCAGGCCTTCGAGTTCCAGCTGGCAAGCGCTGTCGAGCAGTGAGTCGACGGGCTGGTCGAAGTCGGCGGAAAACCGCACGTGCTCCGACTCGCGCCCCTCCAGCAGTTGGCGCAGGGTCTCGCGACGTTCCTGCAGCGGCACTTGACGCAGGTCCTGCCCACCGAGGAACGGCAAATCGAACAGGTAGTAGACGATGTGCTCGTCATGGGCGGTGTCGAAGGCGTTCTGCAGGGCCTGGAAGTCGGCCATGCCGTTTTCGCCAGCGACCACCACCTCGCCGTCGAGCCACGCGGATTCGAGCTTGAGCTTGCGCAGGGCCCGGACCTGATGGGGCATCTTTTCGCTCCAGTCATGGCCATTGCGGGTGAACAGGCGCACGTTGTCACCGTCGATACGGGCGAGGATACGGTAGCCGTCGAACTTGACCTCGTAGCGCCAATCCCCGGCCGGGGGCGAATCGACCAGCGTGGCCAGCTGCGGCTGCAGGCGCTCGGGCAGCTCGGCTTTCTTCTCCGTGCTGGCGCGTGCGCGTGCCGAGATGGGGCGTCTGGCCGGCTTGGCGTTGTTCTTGGCCCGGCGCGGCACCAGGGTTCGTTCGCTGAGCACGCTGTCGGGCTGGGCCTCGACGATGCTGTACTCGGCCTCGCTGCGCGCCTCGCCGTCGTGGGACTTGACCAGCATCCACTGCTCCTTCTTGCCGGCCAGGTGGGTACGGAACAGGTTCCAGGTACCGGACAGCTTTTCACCTTGCAGGCGAAAACGCAGCTTGCCCTTGGCGTAACCGGCATGGGGGTCGCCTTCGGGCTCCCAGACCCCGCGGTCCCAGACGATCACATCGCCTGCGCCGTAATGCCCCTCGGGGATATGGCCTTCGAAGTCGGCGTAGTCCAGCGGGTGGTCCTCGACATGCACGGCCAGGCGCCGCACCTTGGGGTCCAGGGAAGGGCCCTTGGGGATCGCCCAGCTCTTGAGGGTGCCATCGAGCTCCAGGCGGAAATCGTAGTGCAGGTGGCTGGCGTCGTGTTTCTGGATGCAGTACTGCAGCGCATGGGCGGCCTGGCCACGTCGGCGCGTGCCGGATGGTTCGGGCGTGGCATTGAAGTCGCGCTTGCGCTGGTACTCCTGCAGAGGCTTGGCCATGTCGGGCTCCGGGACGGTACGCGGGTCTCTAGAAGTGGGAGGGAGCCGCGCCAGGCAGAGTTCAAACTTTCCGCTTGCAAGCGCCACCGGGCAGAAACTCTGAATCATTGCCCGGCCTTGGCAGTCGACCGCATGAACCCACCTGACGGAGAGCCGTGATGCCCAAGCCAGATGATCCGAAAACCAGGCCCCAGGTCGAAATCGACGATACCGAGGACCGCATGGGCAGCGTGCGTGAATTGGACTTCAGCGACCGTCAAGACGAGCGCGAAGGCCGGGCCGGCGATGAACGCCCAGCCCAGGAAGTGGCCCAGGAATACCCTCCGCGGCGCGTGGCCGAAAGCGGCATGAGTGGCGGCGAAGCCTTGAGCGACAGCTTGCACGAGGACAACGTCACCCTCGACGACCTGAGCCCGGACACCCTCTATGACCAGACCGGTGCCCGCGATCCCCATGAACCCGGTGGTGCGGGCGGGCCGGCGGACAAGACCCTGCGCCGTGTCGAGGAACACGAGATCGGCGGTGGCATCGGTTTGGATGAAGCCGAGCTGGCCCGTTCCGCGCCGCTCGATGGCGAGCCCTGGACCGACGAGGTATCGCCGGTCGAACCCGATGACGATGAACAAAGGAGCTGACCATGACCGAGCAACGCTGTGCCTGCAACCACTGTGCCTGCACTGTCGAGGCCAACGCCGTGCTGCAAGATGACAAGGCCTACTGCTGCGAAGCCTGTGCTACCGGCCACCGCAACGGCGAGCCGTGCCGCATGGCCGGCTGCAATTGCGCCGAGATGGTGCAGCCCAAGGAGAGCAATGTGGACAATGCGCTGGACGAAACCTTCCCAGCGAGCGATCCGATTTCGCCTTGAGCCGATGACGAAATGAGCAAGCGGTTAGCGCTGAATCCGAGGATCACGCAAATTTCAATGCAGTCGATTTTTTGAAACTGCTGGTTTTGACATAAGCGCAAAGTCCGTTTGCGATGGCGACGCTGAGTCACCTTTGCGCCCTTACGGCGGGTCACTTTTTGTCAGACGCGACAAAAAGTAACCAAAAAACGCTGGCTCCTGCATCCGGCCCCTACGCTGCGCTCCGGGGTTCCCTCGC
>NZ_JBLUPY010000035.1:0-45080 GCF_048068215.1 Pseudomonas sp. NY15372 | reverse complement strand
GGTTGTGGGCAAGCCGGCTCCCACTGGTGCAGCGCCAACCACACCCTGTGGGAGCCGGCTTGCCGGCGATGAAGACAACCCTTTACCCAAAGCCAGATCGCATCCCGGTGTAGGTAATCACCATGCACTCAACCAGCCCTGCTCGCTCAGGATTCATGATGCTGTTGCCCGTTCTGGCCAATCGCCGGCAAGCCGGCTCCCACCCCCCCTTCAAGTATCACCATACAAGATTGTCCCGCGATCGGGCCTGCCCCGATATCACCGTCGCCTGGCAAGGGCTGCGCCCTTGATCGCGGGGCAAGCCCGCTCCCACAAGGCCTGCGCTGTCTTCAGAGATACCGCCGTACCTGCAGGAGCCGGCTTGCCAGCGATAGGACCGGGGCAAGCAACTCAAGACAGTTGGCTCCCACAAGGGGCATCGCTAGCCGCTTGTTCTCTGCGCCTCAGTAGTCGAAGCGGTCCACCGCCCGGCGTCGTTCGTTGTCGTCACGCCGGTCATAGCTGGCGGTGGTCTGGATATTGGCGTGGTGCGCCAGCTTCTGGGCAATCGACAGGTCATGCTCCTCGATCACCCGGGTAATGAAGGCACGGCGGAAATCGTGGGGCATGATCTTCACCCCCACCTGCGACCCTCGCTGACGGGCGATGTAATAGATCGCATGCTTGGTGATGCGCGCCCGGGTGATGTGGCTGCCGCGCCGAATGCGGTTGAACAGGAAGGCATCATCCGCCTCGCCCGCGGGCAGGTGCGCGCGACGCAAGTCCAACCAGGCCTGCAGTTTCTCGAATGCCCAGGCCGGTGCGTATTTGATAAGTTGCCGGTTGCCCTTGCCCACGACCTGCAGGCTGCGCGCCTGGAAGTCGACCTGCGCCAGGTCGATGTCCACCGATTCGGACTTGCGCATACCTGTGCCATACAGCAGCGCGATGATCGCAGCGTCACGTACGCCCTGCGGGCGCGGATCGGCCGCGCACACGTCCATCAGCTCGCGGATCAGGCTGCGCCGCAGGTTGCGCCCCGGCGGCAGGCGGCTGCCGCTGGCCGGCTTGACCTCGCGGATGTGCAGCAGTTTTTCATGGTCGATCAGGCCTTGGCGCCACGCCTCATTCATCACGCCACGCACGGCATTCACGTACAACGACGAGGTATTGGGCGCGTAGCCATCGGCGCGCAGCGCCGCCACCAAGGCGACCACATGGCCAGGCTCGAGCAAGTGCCAGGGTACCTCGGTGATATCGCAGTCGACGAAACCCAGGCGGTCGGCTGCGTCCTGGAGGATGTAGCGCATGGTCAGCTGGCTGGAAGGGGCCAGGCGGGCCAGGTACTGCAGCAGCGGATTGTGCAGGTGATCGGACAAAACATGGATCCTGTAGCGGTAGCTTCGGCAGGCGAAGCATGAAGCGAGTCAATACGACGTGGTTGATAGTCAGAGCGACAATAAAACGGCCAGGTCAATTCGACCCTTCGCGTGCCATCACCCTGATATACAAGGGATTTGCCGCTGGCATGGTTCGGGATGGTACCCCATTAGCGCCCCATTGTTCGAACCAAGGATTGCTCCATGCTTGCCCAGCCGACCATCGCTCGACCGCGGGCGCGAGGGGCCCTGGGTTTCCACTACTTCGCCTTCACCCTCAGCGGGCGGGCTTCGTGTTCAATACCGCGATCCTCGGGTTCACCATCAACATCGCAGCCGGCCTGTTGGGTTGACATACCCGTGAACCGCTGGTCCGAAAGTGCGCTGTTTTTCGACAGTGGCCGGAACCTCCCGGCCCGACCGCTATCGCCCAGAAAAACGTTTGCCCCGGCGGCTGCCGGCACTCGGCCAGGCACCGGTCGCCTGTGACGCACGTCAAGCAATGGCATTTTTGTCATGTTCGACGCGAGACACTGGCGACACAGGTGCTATGGTTAGATTCCCACCGGCCGAGTGAGCGGCCGATCACCGGGTTCAGGATCAGAACAAGGAGGCTGGCATGAACAAGATGACGTTCCCCAACGCCTGCCAGGTGATGCGCTGGCATTTCCACCCATTGGGCTTCGAAGCAAGCATGGATGCCCCGCGCAGCATGGTCGCACGGCTGTTCGACCGCGCCACCGGCGAAACCTTGCTGGCCATCGCCGGCATTCCCTGCGCAGCGATCATGGCTGCTGCGGACGTGGAACGTATCATCGAGGCCGTCGAGGCCGAGATGGAGGCGTTCGAACCTTCCTGTGTGCTGCGAGACGCGGTCTAGCTAGCCCGAACTTCATCGCCAGGCTGGCCCATGGCACCGAGCCGTTCCATGAACTGTTCGGCCGGTACGGGCTGGCCGAGCAGGTACCCCTGCAACGAATCGCAACCCAGGCGGGTGAGGAATTCCTGCTGGCGATTGGTTTCCACCCCTTCGGCGACGATCCGCAGGTCCAGGGCCTGGCCCAAGGCGACGATGGCCGAGACGATTGCCGCATCATCGCTGTCCTGCTCCAGGTCGCGGACAAACCCGCGGTCGATCTTCAACTCATTGGCGGGCAGGCGTTTGAGGTACATCAGGCTGGAATAGCCGGTGCCGAAATCATCGATGGACAGGTCCACCCCCATGTCGGAAAGCCTCTGCAGTACCGCCAGGCTGGCGTCTGCGTCGCGCATGGCGGTGGTTTCGGTGATTTCCAGGGTCAGGCGATTGGCCGGCAGGTCGTTGCCCTGCAGCGCGCGGGCCACGCTGTCGACCAGCCCGGCGTGACAGAACTGGATGGCCGACAGGTTCACCGCGATGCGCCAGTCGCTGCGCCCCTGGTCGAGCCACAGGCGCATCTGCCGACAGGCTTCGCCGAGCACCCAATCACCGATCGGAATGATCAGCCCGGTTTTTTCCGCAAGGCCGATGAAACGGTCCGGCAGCAGCAGACCTTGCTGTGGGTGCTCCCAACGCAACAAGGCCTCGGCACCGATCGGCCGGCAAGCGACCGCATCGAACTTGGGCTGGTAGTGCAGGCGGAACTGACCGTGCTGCAAGGCAGCACGCAGGTCCTGCAGCAACTGCAACTGCTGGCGGGCATTGGTATTCATGGACACGTCGAAGAAACTGTAGCCGTTCTTGCCCGCGCTCTTGGCGTGATACATGGCGGCGTCGGCATTGCGCAGCAGTTCATGCTGGTCCTGGCCGTTGCCAGGGTACAGGACGATGCCCACGCTCGCGGAAAGCTGCAGGTCGTGCTCGGCCACGCGGTAAGGCCGGGCCACCAGGTCCACCTGCTTGACCGCTACGTCCATGGCATCGGCCGGCTCGTCCAGCGCAACCAACAGGACGAACTCGTCGCCACCGATGCGCGCCAGGGTGTCCTGGCTGTGCAAATGGCCACGCAGGCGCGCCGCGACGGCCTTTAGCAACTGATCGCCGACATGGTGGCCAAAGGCATCGTTGACCGGTTTGAAGCCATCCAGGTCGATGAACATCAGGGCAAAGCAACCACCCTGCTCTGCCACCTTGCTGATCGACTGCTCGATGCGTTCGGCCAGCAGGGTGCGGTTGGGCAAGCCGGTCAGGGTGTCATGCAGCGCCAGCTGGGTGAGCTCCTGGTTGGCCAGGGTCAACGAGTGCGCCAGTGCAGCGGTACGCGCCTCCAGGCGTGCATCCAGCACCGAGGTGAGCAAGGCCACCGCCAGCACCGCCAGGGTGGTGATCAGCACCAGGTAATCCAGGCCATCACCGCGCAGGCCATCGGCCAGCGCGCCACAGAAACTGCCTTCCGGGAAATTGGCTGCTGCCATGCCGGTGTAGTGCATACCCACGATGGCGATACCCATCACCACCGCAGCTGCCCCCCGTATGTGGCGCACATAAGGGGTGTGCTGGCGCAGGCGGAAGGCGATCCACAGCGCCGCCGCCGATGCGCCGACGGCAATGCCCAGGGATACGCCGAACAGCGTCGGGTCATAGTCGATACCCGGCAGCATGCGCAGGGCCGCCATACCGGTGTAATGCATGCTGGCGATCCCGCCGCCCATGATCAACGCCCCAAGCGCCAACTGCAGCCAGGGCAGGCTAGGCTGGCTCACCAGCCACAGGGCGAAGGCCGAGGACAGCACGGCGATCAGCAGCGACAGCGCGGTCAGGGTCAGGTCATAGCCAAGCTCGATGGGCAAGCTGAAGGCGAGCATGCCGATGAAGTGCATCGACCAGATGCCTACGCCCAGGGCGAAGGCGCCTCCTCCCATCCACAGGTAGGCCGCACGGCCCTTGGCCGTGGCGATGCGACCGGTCAGGTCCAGGGCGGTGTAGGACGCCAGGATGGCCACGCACAATGAGATCAATACAAGGGAAGAGGAATAACTACCGATCAGCATTTGAATCCCAGCCAGGGCTGAACAAGAACTCGAAAAAAAGCTGGCCATTGTACTGGAGCACGGACGAAACGCACGGGCTTTTTGAGAATGGGAACGGATCCTAAAATAAAAACGCCGCACAAGCTCGATGGCTTGCGCGGCGTGGTCGCAGGGGGAGGCGCGAGCCTCCCTAGCAAGATCAGCGGACGGTGAACTGAACGTGCACGACGATATCGCTCAGGCTTTGCAGCAGGGTCTTCTGCTCACCCAGGACGTCGGTGAAGCTCAACGTCATGGTCGTGTTGCGATATTTGCCGTCCTCGTCCTCGTCCTCGACGATGCGCAGACCTTCGAAAGGCAACCACTGAGCCCCCCAGCGCGGATGGGAATCACCGGCATCGGGCAGGAACAAACCTTTGTCCTGCATGCCATGGGAAATCGCCACTTCCTCGCAGCCAAGCGGCAAGCCTTGGAAGTCCGTGCGCAGACGAGCCCGTACATTCTGGTAAGGGCCGAGCAAGGCTGGCAAGGAAACGGCCAGGCTGCGAACCCTGCATGACCTGTTGGCGAAGTCTTTCGTCAGGCCCAGCTCTCTCAGGCCAAAATGAATCGCCAGATCTTTCGCGTCGGTGATCTCGAACTTGGTCAGCTCGGCGTCCTTGACCGTGACCTTCTGTGACTTGTCGAGCATCAGCTTGATGACATCGTTGAGCGTAAGGTCAGGGTTCACCGTATCCGCTATTTCGAAGCGCCCTTCGAAGAGCTGCGCCAGCGATACGGTGCGGCTGACTTCCAGTTCACGTTTCTGCCATTTCACCCAGGCGTTTTCCATCTGACCCAGGGCCAACATCAGCCCCTCGCCGCACAGCAACCCAGCCCAGGCACCGTTCCAGGTGCCGGTGCGCAGGTAGCGGGTGTCGTCACCCATTTCCCACTGCAACGCCTTCTGCGCCATCATGCAACGCGAGGCAGTGAGGTCGTAGTAGGTATAGAAAATGCTCGCCAGACGCGCTCGCAGCCAGCTGTACATCTTCTTGCCGGTGAACTTGCCACGCAACAAGGCCAGTTGCGCCTGGGCGTGGGCCGACTGGGTCTGCATATGTGCGATCTGCATGTTGGCCGAGGTTTCCCGCACAGTCAGAGCGTCGAGCTGGGCCTGGATGACTTTCATTTCCTGCTCGGCCGATTTGTACTGGATCTCCCACTCCTGGCGACGGCGGCGGTAGGCCTCTTCCTGGCCCATACGCCACGAGGCAATATCGAGCGCATCCGAAGCCAGGCTTGTACCAATGGCCATGGCATTGAATGTCGCCCCCCAGCGACCACCACCATTGGCCAGGCCAAAGATGTTCGGCACAGCGTCGGCGAACGAGGCCGCCATGTGCAGCCCCTTCGCAGCGGCCCTGATGGTCTGAGACGAGGTGGACATGTCCAGTGCCAGGTGTTCGCGGGTATTGATGTCCTGCTCGTAGAGCTGGTGGTAATGGGTATGACGCAGGCTTGCGCTTGCATATGACGCCGTCAGCACCTCACGTTCGGCGACCAGTTCATTGAGCGTCTGCTGCTGCAACTTCACGCTGCTGGTCGCCAACTCCACGCCTTGGGTATTGAGCAACTCAGCCAACGCTTCGGCATCCTGGCGCTCCAGGATATTTTGCATCGTGCTGCCGAACTGAATGAGCTGCGAGGCCATGGTCCGTGCGCCTTCCATCAGGGGAATGAAGCGCAAGGCAGGCACGTGGTCGATTTTTGGCAAGGCACTCGCGTTGCCCGCCTGCGCGGAAACGGCGTCGGCCCACAAGGCCTTCGGATCCGCCGGCGTGGCGTAGAGCGGCAAGCTCAACGGCTGGCCGTCCAGGGTCAGGTTATGCCGCAGGTTGTACAGTCGAATGCGCAGCGCTTCCCAATACCCCAGCAGCATGCGGTTGGCTTCGGGCAGGAACAGCGTTCTGCCCGCCTCGGCGCGGTCTTTACCTACCGCACGCAGGCGCACCACATCGTCGGCACAAACGCCGTCTGCCATCATCGACAGAGCATCCATGCGGTCATCCAGCGCCTTTTGCGATGCGGCATCGCCCAGCGACGGATCATTCCAATCTGTGCTCGGCTCGATCCAGGGTTCGTCGCCCAGCAGGCGCAGGGCACGCTGGTACCATACCTTCGCTTCGCTCAGGGTGTCGCGCTCGAGCTTGCGGTATGCCGCGTCACCACGGCCCAGGGTAATGTCCAGCAAGCGCATGAACGCATTGAGCTTGTAGTGCATCGGGTCATTCTGCGCCACCGCATCCGGGTCCAGCGATTCCAAGGGCTCGTCGTTCCATGAGGTGTCCTCTTCCAGCGGGCGTACGTTCCACATGCGGTACGTGTGAACGCCGTCTACCGTATAGCCGGTCGGGTTGAATACGTATTTGAGCCATTGCTCGGCCAGGTCGAAGCGCTCTTCCTGCAGGAAACGCTGCATCACCATCATCGGCGTGTAATAGAACAACTCCCAGAAGTACAGCGCGTTGGCGCCCCGGAAGTCCATCATCGGGCTGGCGTCGTTGCCTTCGATGACGGGTTCGGGGATCTGCTGGGTGTCATAGCTCAGAATGGTGTCGATGCCCAGGACTGCACGTTCGGTGAGCTGGCGGGCGAACAGCGTATTGAGCCGGGTGACCGATCGGCCACGCTTGAAATATTGGGCGCCTTCGGCGGTTTGACCAATGATGGCGTTTTTCTCGGAAGCGGCTTCGAATCGGGCCACCCATTCTGTACGCTCACCACCGTACGACGAGGTGTCGGGTTTCTTGGTCAGGTCGATCCGCCATGTGCGAGTATTACCCTCGCCAAACTGAAAAACTAATTGATGCGAGGCTTTGTCTTGGCCTTCCCACTCTGACATCTGGCCGACTGCCAATACGCCTGTAAACTTGAACTGTTGCATGCCACGCCCCAGATCAAAGTCACGAGATGCCGTTTCGACGGTACCCTCTCTCCCATTGGCACGATGGACGATACGCTTTACTTCATGGCCGGAAATTTCCCCGGGGATATTCACATATGAATGAGGCGCGACCAAGTCAGGCTCACCCATATGATCCAGTAACGTCATGACATGGATTTCACGGGTAAACGAAAGGTTCGCCAAACCAAACCTTACGCTAATTTCGGATAGCGGACCCTCAGAGTTTATCCTGAACTTAGCAACACGCGCCTGTTCCTCACGCGCCCAGACGAACTTGAGGTCTTCTTTCTCGTTTGGAATCGGATAATCACATACAGTTATAATATTCCTGATGTGGTGAGGGAAAACCTCAGACAGACGTTGCTGAGTGACACAGAAATACGCCCAGAGCTGTTGATTCTCCTCACGTAACAAGAACGCTCCCCAGGGCCCTCGCGCCAGCGCCCTTATCTTTCTGGTTTCCTGTGCAAGCTCCTCATACTCAGTTACCAATACCGATATCCAAGGATTGTCGATCTCCGGACGTTTGCCTTCTACCGACAGCACCGTATCGAGGTACAGACTATAGCTATAGTCATCGCCATCATTCGAAGTTTCGATGGCCCTCACCTTCATATTGGAAATGGTAAACGCCTTGAACCCAGTCGGTACAGGCGAGCCGGTGTCGACAATTTCGCCTTCCATGACCTGCCCTTTCCTATAGAGCACAGCGCATAATCCAGTGTGTTCATCGGTATCCAGCCAATGCATGTTCGCTTCCAAATCGGTAGTGAAGTCCTCCTCACCTATCGCCTTGCTGTTCAGGGCCTCATAGATCTCGATACCGCCATAGCCTATCCTTTTGCCTCGTTCATACATGCCTGCCACAAGCGCATTCAGCCCTGGCATATAAGCGAGGAACAACGATAATTTTTCTATTTCAACCTTATTACTCTCGAGTTCTTTCACGACCGTCGAAGAAATCGGGTAATCCAGTGGCATGCTCCAGGTGCCGTCATAGCGCAGCCAGGCAAGCTTGTAGGACCAACGCCATTCACGATCCTTGGGTTCACCTTTGTCATCGCGGGTGATGATGTGTTCCTGGCGCTCTACCCACATCAGATATAGACGTTCACGGTAGACCACCGGCCGGATAAGACGGCCTTGCACTTGGGCCGCCAGTTCGATCTTCGTCCAAGCCGTCCAGGCATTGGCCGGCAGTACGCCATCGGTCCCACGCTTGCTTTCATCAACCATCCGCCACCAGTATTCGCGAGGCTCGCCACGTGTGCTGCCGATGAACCAGGTTTTGCCCAGCGCATGCTGGCTATCGGCGTCTGGATCGCGTCCATCGTGATAACCGCTGATGGTCTCCAGGTTCGCCACTTCCTCGAACGCACTGAGGTAGCCATGGAACGCATCGCTCACGGTATCGCCGTTGATCTGCGCCTGCCCCAGCACCTGCAGCATGTCGTCCATCGCCTTGGTCTGGCCCAGGCGCACGGTCGGGTCGATGTAGTTTTCCGGGTAGTACATCAGCATCTGCCCGGCCGACCAGGTGGCATAGCGGGCGTTCCAGCGGGTCCAGTCGCGGAAGAACTGTCGGTCCAGTGCCGCAGTGTTCAGGGCATGCTTGTCTTCCGGCTCGGACAGGGTGCGATGGATGAACATCTGCAGTGCCGCCATGGCTTCGGCGATACGCGAAGTCATCACTTGCGCACCATTGAGGCTGTCGAGCAGCAGGTGCTGGTTCAACTGCTCAACGCCGAAGTTCATGCGCCCTGCCAGCACGCCAGCCAGGGCACTGCTGAGCGGCGCCTCGACCGCTACCTGCGCCCGCTTGACCTGCGAAGCGTCCAGACCACCCTCGAAGGCGTCCGCCAGCGTTCGCCAATCGTTCCAGGTCTGCTCTGGCAGCAGCATCGCCGCGACGGTGTCCGGTTGTACGCCGAAGGCGCCTGCCAGGTCGAGCCATTGCCGTACAACCGCGATTTCGTGCGCACTGACAAGGCTCGAGGCGTCTTTTACATCCCCCTTCCAATCGGCTTGTTTGGCCGCCTGGGCGATCAGCCTTTCGGCCTGCCCCGTGGCTTGGGCCAGCAATGCGGGCGAGACCCCCTTGGCGTTAAGCGCGGCAAGCAGGGCGCCGCTTGCGCCCGCGGCGTCCGGCAGCTCTTTCAGCCAGGCACTGAAGTCCGTCAGTGCCACCACCATGTCCATGGAGCGCTTGAGGGTTGCGCGGCTCGCCTCGCCTTCCACGGCCTCGTCGGCCAGCAGATGGGGTTGCTCCACCAGCAGCGCAAGCAGGTCGGCGGTGACACCGCTGGCGTGCACGATCAGCGCCATCTGCGCCAGACCATAGGCGAAGGCTATCGCTGGATCGCTCACCGGCTCCTGCAGTTTGAGCATCTCGCCCAGTTCCACCAGCGAGAGCCCCCCCGGCGCCGCTCGGTCCGCCCAGATGAGCAATGCCTGCGCAGTTGTTTCCCCGCTCAGGCCAAAGACCGAGGCGATCAGCGGGGTCAGCACGCGAAGGTAGTCTTCCGTGACGGGGTCCTCGGGAAGCTCTGCATTGGCGATCGCTGCCTGCATCTCCTTGATCAGATTGGTAATTTCGGTGCTGGCAGGGATTTCATTCACGTCGCGGGACATCAGGACCAAGTCCTGGACTGTCCAACCACGTTTCTGCAGCCAGCTGGACAGCCCCGTCAAGCGCTCCAGCAAGGCCAGCCATTGATCCGGCCGTGCCTGCCCCAGCTCTCGCGGCGCGCCAAAAGTCTCCAACAACAACGTCAGCTCGACCGGTGCCAAGCCATGCGACCGTGCCCACAGGCTCAAGGTGTAGAGACCGGACAGGTAGTCCACCGTGGTGGGAAACAACCACCTGTCATTCGATTTGACCAGAAGGAACCGACCCAGCTGGTATAACCCCTCGTCATCCGTCTGGCAGGCACGCTTGAGCGTGGCCTTGATGTCAGCGTGCTCGCTAGCCTTGCTGGGATCCAGGTCGAGCATGGAATACTCTGCCTCCGGATCCAGCCCACCTTCGATCAGCGGTGGGTCGTTGAACAGGCGGTCGAACTGGCTCATCTGGCCAGCAGGGGCAGCCACGTCGATCAACTGCCGTGCCATGACCAGGGCGCTCTCATGGGAAATGGCGTAGCGCTTGGCCAGCCGTACCGCATGCGACAGCACCGTTAGGGTCTGTGCACTGATCTGGGTCGGATCCACGCTGCGGATGATACTATCCAGCGTCTGCGCATCGAGCCCTGTGGCCTTGTGCAGTCTGATCGTCTTGTTGAGCTTGAGCAGGAAGTGCGCCGGCGAAAGC
This sequence comes from Pseudomonas sp. NY15372, assembly GCF_048068215.1. NCBI lineage: Bacteria > Pseudomonadati > Pseudomonadota > Gammaproteobacteria > Pseudomonadales > Pseudomonadaceae > Pseudomonas > Pseudomonas sp. NY15372. Next base: position 34,516 of record NZ_JBLUPY010000035.1, on the reverse strand, counting down.
TTCGGCGTGGCGAAACGGGCACTCAGGACACGGCCGCGGTCGGTGTCGCTTTCGAACTTCACCGTGTAGGACGCATAGGAACGGTACCCGCTTGGCCCGTTCCACTCGAACGCGTAGCGGTATTCTTTACCCGGTTCGAAGGCCTTGACCTTGAGCATCTGCGGCGACAACCTGAGGCTATGCACGTCCTCCAGGATGAACTCGATCGCCCCGGCTTGCTTGAGGCTGAAGCTGAGCTCCCAGCGATCGCCGCCCAGGAAGAACAGGTACGCGTAGTGGATCGCCGTGCTGGCCGAGCCGACGCCTAACTGGTAGATGACCCCGCCGTTATTGATCAGCTCCGAGACGTCCGTCTGGGGGCCCTTGCGCTCGTCCTCGATCTTGACCCCACCGTTGATGAACGCCATCAGCGCCTTGTCGGTCAGGCCGAACCATTCGCGCAACCGGGCAGGACGCAGCATTTCCTCTGGCACGGTACCAGGGAAATAGGTCGCGAACTTGGCATCCACGTTTTCATCGGTGATTTCATCAACCAGCAGTGCATACAGGGCGGGCGAGATATCGTGACGAAACCCGGCCATCGAGGCATCGCCGAGATGCTTGGAGACATGAGGCGCACCCTCCATGTGCTCGAATGCCGGATCCTTCAGGCGCCGAGCCTGGCTGAAGCGGTTGTAGTGATGATGGTAAGGCGTGACCCCGTATCCCACATGGGCCGACAGCCCCTCAAGGGTCTCGCCCGCTTCGTCCAGGCGCTTCATCAAGATGGTGTTGGACAGGCTCAACGCGCTCACTGGCGTATCCAGGTTCACCTGGCTCAGTGTCAGGTCCTTGAGGTCAGGACGGCGCACATCGATATGCCAGGGATTGTCCTCGGGATAGAGTTTTTGGGCTTCGCGGTACAGCGTCACCAGATAGGCCGCCGGTGAAAACATCGAAGCAACGTCGCCCGGGGCGGCAAATTTCAATGCGCGCCCCCCGAACCAGTCTTGGTAGTCCTGCAACGAAACACCGGGGTGCTTGATACCCAACTTGATCGCCTGGGGCAGCAAGGGCGAGGCATGGGTCAATATTTTCTTTTCGAGCAGCATTGCATCGTCGCGGGTTCTCGTCGCAACTTTGTGCAGCACCCGCATATCGTGCGATGTCAGGCTGTTATCCAGGCATTGCAGTTCTGCACAAGAGCGTAACCCAGCCGAAGCGAGGGAGTTGATACCGGCCTTTGCGCATAGCGCAGCCTGAGCATCATGATTTACTTGTATCACGATAGATCCTCAATAGTTTGCCGTGCGGCACTGAACTGAGCGAGACGAGAAACCGTCGAACGCTTCTAAAACCAAAAACAAGCCCAAGGCTCTGACGTAGGCGCCCTGCTGCATGGACGCGCAGGAGCCGTGCAGGTCAGAACAATTCCAAGGTGCGTTGGATAGAGAAGTCTATTGAGCCGCTCAGCAGCGGATAACCATCAGAAGTACAAGGTTGTAAGTCGTTATGATCCACGCTCTATTAAGAGCGTGTATGAGTCCGACATAATGACCTGGCAATTTTCGCAAGAAGATCTGATCGTGTTCGATCAAGAGGCGGGGCATTCGCCCTCACATGAAGAGGGCGAATTCGAGGAAAGAAGTCAAAGATTCGAGATCTGACGCAACGCGCGTCCATACCTCATCAAGATGAAACCGACCGGCGAGGTCCAGCAAGGCGTTACCGGTCGCCTTCGGCCTCGGCGAATGCCTGCTGTGCATCCCAACCGCCGCCCAATGCCGCAATCAGCTGCACGCTGGCGACCAACCTGCCCTGCAGCAGGTTCAGCACGCTGCGCTCGTTGCTCAGCGCTGTGGTCTGCACGTTGACCACGTCCAAGTAGCTGATCAGGCCGGCGCGGTATTGGTTCTCGGTCAGGCGCAACGACTCGCGGGCAGCATCCAGCGCCTCCTGGCGCACCAGCGCTTCGTCGCCGTACACCTTCAACTGCACCAGGTAGTTCTCCACTTCCTTGAAGCCATCGAGCACGGTTTGCCGATACTGGGCCACGGTCTGGTCGTATACTGCGACGGTGCGGTCGACCTCGGCACTGCGCCTGCCGGCATCGAACAGGGTCATGGCCAGCGAGGGCCCCACCGACCAGTAGCGGTTGGGCAGCTCGATCCAGTTGCTGAAACTGCTGCTGGAATAGCCACCGCTCATGCTCAGGCTCAGGTCCGGGAAATAGGCCGCGCGGGCCACGCCGATATTGGCGTTGGCCGCCATCACGTTGCGCTCGGCCGAGGCGATGTCAGGGCGGCGTTCCAACAACTGCGAAGGCAATGCCAGCGGAATCTGCGGCAGCGCCGGAATAGCCTTGCTGTCGGCCAGGGCAAAATCAGCCGGGGCCTTGCCCAGCAAGACGGCAATGGCGTTTTCGTACTGGGCACGCTGCCAGGCCAGGTCGATGAGGTCGGCCTGGGTACTCTTGAGCTGGGTGCGCGCCTGGGCGACGGCATCCGGCCCGGCGACGCCTGCCCGGTATTGGTTCTCGTTCATCCGCAACGAACGCTCGTAGGCCGCCACGGTGGCCTCCAGCAGACGCTTTTGCTCGTCGATGACCCGCAACTGCAGGTAGTTCTGCACCAGCTCCGACTGCAGGCTAAGACGAATACCGGCCAGGTCCGCCAGGCTCGCCTGGGCACTGGCCTCGTTGGCATTCAAGGTTTCGCGCAGCTTGCCCCACAGGTCGATCTCCCAGCTCACGCCAAGCTGGGCGTTGTAGGTATTGCGAATACCGCTGCTGTTGTTGGACAGGCTAGAACTACTGCTGCCGGTGCCCTGGGCCGAGCGGGTCTTGCCCACCGACAGGTCGAGGCTGGGGAACAGCGCGCCCCGGCTGCTGCGCACCAGAGCCTGGGCCTGACGGTACTGGGCCTCGTACTGGGCAACGGTCTGGTTGCTGCGGTTGAGCTCATCGACCAGCGCGTTGAGGCCGCTGTCACCGTAGATTTCCCACCACGCCCCTCGCGCGATGGCATCGGAGGGATTGGCCTGGGTCCAGCCTTCGGCCTGCTTGAACTGTGCCGGGGTTGCGAGCTCTGGGCGGTGATAGTCCGGGCTCAGCGTACAGGCACTGAGCAGCGCGGCGCAAAGGCCCGCGCCGACCAGGCGCGAGCCACGCCCGCGGGTCAGCATCTGCAGGGCGCGGTGAAGTGGGGTCTGGGCGAAATTCATAGCGGGGTATCCAGTGCGGCGTCGGTGCGCACGCCGCGCCAACGGTTGAATCGGTGGCGCAGGCGGTCGAGGTACAGGTAGACCACGGGCGTGGTGTAGAGGGTCAGGACCTGGCTGAACACCAGGCCACCGATGATGGTCAGGCCCAAGGGCTGGCGCATTTCGGCGCCCTCGGCACGGCTGAGCAGCAGCGGCAGCGCGCCGAGAATGGCCGCCAAAGTGGTCATCAGGATCGGCCGCAGGCGCAGCAGGCACGCCCGACGGATGGACTCCTCGGGGCTCAGGCCATCGTGGCGCTCCAGCTGCAAGGCCAGGTCGATCATCAAGATGGCGTTCTTCTTCACCACCCCGATCAACAGGAACAGCCCCAGCAGCGAGATCAGGCTGAACTCCCCGCCCGTGGCATAGAGCGCGAGCAAGGCGCCGACACCGGCCGACGGCAAGGTGGAGAGGATGGTCAGCGGGTGGATATAGCTCTCGTAGAGGATACCCAGTACCAAGTACACCAGCACCAGGGCACCGAGGATCATCAGGGGCTGGCCCTGGGTCGTCTGGGCGAAGACATCGGCGCTACCGCCGAGCTTGGCGATCACTTCTTCCGGCAAACCAAGCTTGGCCACTGCACGCTCCACCGCAGCCATCGCCTGGTCCGGGCTGTAGCCCTCAGCGATATCGAACGCGATGTTCTCGGACGCGAACTGGCCTTCATGGCTGACGCGGTCATTGGCCAGGCTGTTTTCGTAATGAGCGAATGTGGACAGCGGCACGCGGGCGCCATCGGCGGTGATCACCTGCACCTGCTCCAGGGTGCTGGGGTCCCAGGCGTATTTCGGGTTGATCTCCAGCACCACCTGGTACTGGTTGAGGCTGTCGTAGATGGTCGAGATCTGCCGTTGGCTGTAGGCGTTGTTCAGCACCGTGGTGACCATGTCCATGTCGATGCCCAGGCGCTTGGCCTGGTCACGGTCGACCACCAGCGTCACCTGCTGGGTGCCGGCTCCGTCACGGGCATCGATCGCCGTCAATTGAGGCAGGGCGCGCAGGGCCGCGACCACCTTGGGGAACCACTCGCGCAACGCAACCAGGTCACCGCTCTGCAGCGTATAGAGGTACTGGGAGGTAGACTGGTCGCGCCCGGCGCTGCCCAGTTGCAGGTCCTGGTCGGCCATCAGGAACAGACGCCCGCCGGGTACCTTGGGCATTTCCTTGCGCAAGCGCTCGATCACCTGCTGGGCCGACAGCTTACGCTCGCTGATGGGCTTGAGGCGCACCAACACGAAGGCATTGTTGGTGCCACTGTTGCCACCGATGAAGCCGGCCACGCTCTGCACCGCTGGGTCTGCCAGCAAGGCGCGGCGGTAGATCTCCATCTTCGGCTGCATCACGCTGAACGACAGGCCATCATCGCCGCGGATGAAGCCCTGCAGCTGGCCGGTGTCCTGTTGCGGCAGGAGGGTCTTGGGCACCACGACGTACAGGGCGATGTTGACGCCGATGGTCACCAGCAGGCTGAGCAAGGTCAGGCGCTTGTGCCGCAGCGCCCAACCGAGGCTGCGGTCGTAGGCCGCGACCATGCGCTGGTGCACATGCTCGCTCCACTGCTGCAGGCGGTTCTGCTCCTGGGTGCTGGGCTTCAGCCAGCGGGAACAGAGCATCGGTGTCAACGTCAGCGACACCAGCAGCGAGACCAGGATCGCCGCTGCCAAGGTGATGGAGAACTCCAGGAACAAGCCGCGGACGATGCCCCCCATGAACAGGATCGAGACGAACACCGCCACCAGCGAGACGTTCATCGACAGCAGGGTGAAGCCAACCTCCCTGGCCCCCAGGAAGGCAGCACGCATGGGCGGCTGGCCGTTCTCGATGTGGCGGGAGATGTTCTCCAGCACGACGATGGCATCGTCGACCACCAGGCCGGTGGCGAGGATCAGCGCCATCAGCGACAGGTTGTTCAGGGAAAAGCCGCACAGGTACATGACCGCGAAGGTGCCGACCAGCGACACCGGCACGGCCAGGCTGGGGATCAGTGACGCGCGCAAGTTACCCAGGAACAGGTAGACCACCAGGATCACCAGCACCACGGCGATCAACAAGGTGTGCTCGGCTTCCTTCAGCGTCGCCTTGATCACTGGCGAGCGGTCCATGGCCACGTCCAGCTTGACGCTGGCCGGCAGCAACGACTGCAGGGCAGGCAACTGGGCCTTGATCTGCTCGACCGTCTGGATGATGTTGGCACCGGACTGGCGGTTGACCACCAGTAGCACGGCGCTCTGGTCGTTGAAGAAGCCGCTGTTGTAGCGGTTCTCCACACCATCGGTGATGGTAGCGACGTCGGACAGGCGCAGGATCGAACCATCCTGCTGGCGGATCACCACCGGCTTGTAGTCGTCGGCTTTTTCCAGCTGGTCGTTGGCCCGCACCTGCCAGTTGCGCTCGGCATCTTCGACAAAGCCCATGGGCCGGCGCTGGTTGGCATTGGCCACCGCCGTGCGCACCTCGTCCAGAGACAGGCCATACTGGTTGAGCAGCTGTGGCTCCACGGCGATGCGCACCGCCGGCAGCGAACTGCCGCCGATCTGCACTTCCCCTACCCCGCTGACCTGGGACAGGCTCTGGGCCAGAATGGTATCGGCCAAGTCGTAGAGCTGGCCTTTCTGCAGTACGTCCGAGGTCAGTGACAGCACCATGATCGGCGCCTGCGACGGGTTGATCTTGCGGTAGGTGGGCATGCTGCGCATACCGCTGGGCAAAAGGTTGCGAGTAGCGTTGATCGCCGCCTGCACCTCACGCGCCGCACCATCGATGTCGCGGCCCATCTCGAAGCCGATGATCACGCGGGTCGAGCCCTGGTTGGAACTGCTGGTCAGCGTGGTGACCCCGGCGATACTGCCCAGCTTGCGCTCGAGCGGCGTGGCCACAGTGGCAGCCATCACTTCGGGGCTGGCCCCCGGCAGGTTGGCTTGCACCACGATCACCGGGAAGTCCATTTGCGGCAAGGGCGACACGGGCAACAGGCCGAAGCTCACGCCACCGAGCAGCATGATCGCCAGGCTCAGCAGCATGGTTGCCACCGGCCTGCGGATGAACGGACCGGACAGATTCATGCCTCAGCCTGCTGCGCGTCAGTGGCTGGGCGCCAGCGGCGAGCCAGGCGGTCGAAGTACAGGTAGATGACGGGCGTGGTGAACAGCGTCAATACCTGGCTGACCAACAGGCCACCGACCATCACCAACCCCAGCGGTTGGCGTAGCTCAGCGCCGGAGCCGGTGGCGAGCATCAGTGGCACAGCCCCGAACAGCGCGGCTAGGGTGGTCATCAGGATCGGCCGGAAGCGCAGCAGCGCTGCCTGGTAGATCGCATCCTGCGGGGTCATGCCCTGGTGGCGCTCGGCCTCCAGGGCGAAGTCGATCATCATGATGGCGTTTTTCTTGACGATGCCGATCAGCAGGATGATGCCGATGATGGCGATCATGCCCAGGTCATTGCCGCTCAACAGCAAGGCCAGCAACGCGCCGACCGCTGCCGACGGCAATGTCGAGAGGATGGTCACCGGATGGATGTAGCTCTCGTAGAGTACGCCCAGCACGATGTACATGGTCACCACCGCCGCCAGGATCAGCAGCAAGGTGCTCGACAGCGAGGCCTGGAACGCCTCGGCGGCGCCTTGGAAGCGCGTCTGCACGCCCAGCGGCATGCCGATCTCCTGCTGCACCTGCTCGATGACCTTGACCGCCTCGCCCAGGGATGCGCCATGGGCCAGGTTGAACGACATCATCACTGCAGGGAATTGGCCGATGTGGGAAATCGCCAGCTGTGCCTGGCGCTGCTCGATGCGGGCGAGCGCCGAGAGGCGTACCTGGCCACCGTCGCTGGCCTTGACATGGATCGACTCCAGCGCCTGTGGGCCGATGCTCGACGCCGCCTGGGACTGCAGCACCACGCGGTACTGGCTGGCCTGGGTGTAGATGGTGGAGATCTGTCGCTGGCCGAATGCGTCGTACAAGGCGTTGGTGATCTGCGAAACGCTGATGCCCAGGCGGCTGGCCATGTCACGGTCGATCACCAGGTACACCTGCAGGCCCTTGTCCTGCAGGTCGCTGGCCACGTCCTGGAGCTCCGGGCGTTGCTGCAGGGCCTGGACCAGCTTGCCGCTCCATTCGGCGAGCAGGTCGGCATCCGGGGACGACAGGCTGAACTGGTACTGGGTGCGGCTGACCCGGTCCTCGATGCTCAGGTCCTGCACCGGCTGCATGAACAGGCGGATGCCCACCAGCTTGTCCAGTTGCGGTTGCAGGCGACCGATGACCTCGCTGGCGGTGACATCGCGCTCGGCATGGGGCTTGAGGTTGATCAGCAGGCGGCCGCTGTTGAGGGTGGCATTGTCGCCGTCCACACCGATGTAGGACGACAGGCTCTGCACCGCCGGGTCCTGCAGGATCACTTTGCTCAGGGCTTGCTGGCGCTCGCTCATGGCGGCGAACGAGGTGGATTGCGGCGCCTCGGAAATGCCTTGGATCACCCCGGTGTCCTGCACCGGGAAGAACCCCTTGGGCACGATGATATAGAGAAACACCGTCAATGCCAGGCTGGCGACAGCGACCAGTAGGGTCAGCGGCTGATGCTTGAGCACCCATTGCAGGCCACGGCCATAGCGCTCGATCAGCCAGTCGATCCAGGCGCCGCTGGCACGGTAAAAACGCCCCTGCTCCTCTTCCTTGGGCTCGCGCTTGAGCAGGCGTGCGCACATCATCGGCGTGAGGGTCAGGGACACCACCAGGGAAATCAGGATCGCCACCGCCAGGGTGATGGCGAACTCGCGGAACAGTCGGCCGACCACATCGGCCATGAACAGCAGCGGGATCAGCACCGCAATCAGCGAGAACGTCAGCGATACCAAGGTGAAGCCGATCTGCCGGGCGCCCTTGAGCGCCGCCTGCATCGGCGTCTCGCCCTCCTCGATGTGCCGGGAGATGTTCTCCAGCATGACGATGGCGTCGTCGACCACAAAACCGGTGGCGATGGTCAGGGCCATCAGGGTCAGGTTGTTGACCGAGAAGCCGGCCAGGTACATCACGCCGAAGGTGCCGATCAGCGACAGCGGCACGGCAATCGACGGGATGATGGTAGCGCTGAAGCGGCGCAGGAAGACGAAGGTGACCATGACCACCAAGGCGATGGCGATCAGCAATTCGTGCTGCACGTCCTTGACCGCGGCGCGGATGGTCTGGGTACGGTCGGTCAGGACCATCACGTCCAGGCCAGCGGGCAGGTTGTCGGTGATCGACGGGAGCATGGCCTTGATCAGGTCGACCACTTCGATGACGTTGGCCCCAGGCTGGCGCTGGATGTTCAGCAGCACGGCCTGGTTCTCGTTGGCCCATGCCGCCAGGCGCTCGTTCTCGGCGCCATCGACGATCTCGGCGACATCCTTCAGGCGCAGGGGCGCACCGTTGTTGTACGCCAGGATCAGGTTGGCGTATTCCTCGGGCGAACGCAGCTGGTCGTTGGCATCGAGCATCGACACCCGTGTCGGGCCATCGAAGTTGCCCTTGGGCTGGTTGACATTGGATGCGCCGATGAGCGTGCGTACGTCCTCGAGGTTAAGGCCGTTGGCCGCCAGGGCGTCGACGTTGACCTTGATGCGCACCGCCTGGCGCTGGCCACCGGCGATGCTGACCATGCCCACGCCGCTGATCTGCGCAAGCTTCTGCGCCACGCGGGTATCGACCAGGTCGTTGAGCTTGGGCAGCGGCATGGTCTTGGAAGAAATGGCCAGGGTCAGCACCGGGGTGTCGGCCGGATTGACCTTGTTGTACACCGGCGGCGCCGGCAGGTCGCTGGGCAGCAGGTTGGTGGCAGCGTTGATCGCGGCCTGTACCTGCTGTTCGGCGACGTCCATGTTCATGTCGAGGTTGAAGCGCAGGGTCAGTACCGATGCGCCGCCGGAGCTGGTCGAGGCCATCTGGGTCAGGCCGGGCATCTGGCCGAACTGGCGTTCCAGCGGCGCGGTGACCGCGCTGGTCATGACCTGTGGGCTGGCACCGGGGTACAGGGTCATGACGCGGATGGTCGGGTAGTCCACCTGGGGTAGCGCTGAGACCGGCAGCAGCTTGTAGGCGATCAGGCCGGCCAGGACGATGGCCAGCATGCTCAGCGTGGTGGCGACCGGCCGCAGGATGAACAGGCGCGAGAGGTTCATGCGCCCGCCTTGCCCGATTCACCGGCCTGGGCCGAGCCCTTGGCATCCTGGCCCTGCAGGTGTTGGCCGGGGGTGGTCGGCACTTGGGAGCTGTCCTCCACCACTTCGACCTTGCTGCCCTCGCGCAGGCGGTCGGTGCCTTCGAGCACCAATCGATCGCCTGCGGCCAGGCCATCGAGGATCACGCTCTGCTCACCGTCGCTGGCGCCGACCTTGACCTTACGGATATTGACTTTGCTTTCGGCATTCACCACGTAGGCGAAGGTGCCGTCGTTGCCGAACTGGATCGCCGCGGCCGGGGCCAGCACCACCTGCTTGAGCGTATCGGCCAGCAGGCGCACATTGACGAACTGGTTGGGGAACAGCGCCTGGTCCTGGTTATCGAACCTGGCCTTGAACTTCAGGGTGCCGGTGGTGGTATCGATCTGGTTGTCGAGACTGCCCAGCACACCGGTGGACTGCAATTTGCTATCCCCACGATCCCACGCTTCGACCGGCAGGCTGGCACCACTGCGGTAGCGCGCGAGCACCGTGGAGAGTTCGGTTTCCGGCAGGGTGAAGGCCACGCTGATCGGCTCGGTCTGCGTGATGACCACCAGGGCGGTGGTGTCGTTGGCCGCCACCAAATTGCCCAGGTCAAGCTGGCGCAGGCCTACACGGCCGCTGATCGGAGCACGGATCTGGGTGAAGTCCAGGTTCAGGCGGGCGTCGGCGACCGCGGCCTGGTTGGTCTTGACCAACCCCTGGAACTGCGCGACCTGGGCCTCGGCGGTGTCGAGTGTCTGTTTGGCGATGCTATCTTCGGCATACAGGCCCTTGTAGCGCGCCAGGTCGACCTGGGCGTTCTTCAACTGGGCCTGGTTCTGCGCCAAGGTGCCTTCGGCCTGCTGCAACGCGATGCGGTACGGGCGCGGGTCGATCTCGGCGAGCAGCTCGCCGGCCTTGACCTGTTGGCCCTCCTTGAAGTGGATCTTGACCAGCTCTCCGGCCACGCGGCTGCGCACATTGACGGTATTGGTCGCGGTAACGGTGCCCAGGGCCTTGTAGTACAGCGGGAAGTCACCGACCTGCACCGGCTCCACACGCACCGGCACCGGGTCGCTGGAGGCACCGAAGCCTGGGCGCCCGCCCATCCCCATGCCCATGCCTTTCCCCGGGCGGCCGCTGGGCTGCGCCTGATGGGTCGGCGTCGCGGGCCACAGCCACCAGGCCAGCAAGGCCACCAGCAGCAGGATCAGCAGGCCGAAGAGCCAGCGACGAGGGGAACGAGAGACGGAAGCTTGCATGGGTTGAACGAACCTTGTTCGGTGATAACGACTTGGGGAGATTGAACGATAAGCACTGACTTGGTGTTAGCAAAGAACCTTTACCAGGCATTTACCTTCGCCTTACGTTGCCAAGATGCTGAACTTTAAATGAAAACGGCCTGGAAATCGTTCCAGGCCGTCCGTTTTGAATGCGTAGAGCCCTGTGAGAGCAACCCAGCCTTCGGGCTGCCCCCGTGGGAACGGCCTGATGGGCTGAGCTTCCCCGCAGAATCAACGATGGGGCGCGAAGCGCCCCTGCTGCGCTTACTTCAGGGCAGCCAGCGCCGCGTCGTAGTTCGGCTCGTCGGCGATTTCGCCAACCAGCTCGCTGTGCAGGACCTTGTCGTTCTCGTCCAGCACCACCACCGCACGGGCGGCCAGGCCAGCCAGCGGGCCGTCGGCGATGGCCACGCCGTAGTTCTCCAGGAACTCACGACCACGCAGGGTCGACAGGTTCTGCACGTTTTCCAGGCCTTCGGCACCGCAGAAGCGGGCCTGGGCGAACGGCAGGTCGGCGGAGATGCACAGCACGACGGTGTTGGCCAGATCGTTGGCCTGGGCATTGAACTTGCGCACGGAAGTCGCGCAGGTCGGGGTGTCGACGCTTGGGAAAATGTTCAGCACCTTGCGCTTGCCGGCATAGTCCTTCAGCGACTTGTCGGCCAGACCATCACCCACCAGGGAGAAAGCCGGTGCCTGGGCGCCCGCCTGTGGCAGGTTGCCGTTGACCTGAACTGGGTTGCCTTTGAGGGTCACTTGAGCCATGACGAAATCCTTATACGGGGTTTGAAAAGGAGCCTGAGTTAAGCATGAAGGCGCGCAGGTGCCTATCGGAAAAGTTAAATTGTTCTATTTCCTGGATTTTTTTGTGGACAAAAAAATACCCAGACAGCAACAAACTGCCTAGGTATTTTTATTCGCAGGGTCAGCCCAACAGGCTGCTGACCACCGAATAGACCACCGAAGACATGGCGATCAGGCCAAGCACCACGACGAAGACGTTGGACATCGCGCCGCTGTACTTGCGCATCGAAGGCACACGGCGGATAGCGTACATCGGCATCAGGAACAGCAGCGCTGCGATGATCGGCCCGCCCAGGGACTCGATCATGCCCAGGATGCTAGGGTTGAGCGTGGCGACGATCCAGCACACCACCAGCATCAGCGCGGCGACCATGCGATCCAGGGCCTTGGCACCGGGGCGCAGACCAGCCTTGGCGATGATGCCCTTGAGGCCCTCGCTGGCACCGATGTAGTGGCCCAGGAACGACTTGGCAATAGCGATGAAGGCGATCACCGGTGCCGCAAAGGCAATGGTCGGGTTGCTGAAGTGGTTGGCCAGGTACGACAGGATCGACAGGTTCTGCGCCTTGGCCTCGGCCAGCTGAGCGCTGCTGAGGGTCAGCACGCAACTGAAGACGAAGAACAGCACCATGGCCACCATCAGCAGGTGGGCACGGGCCAGAATCTGACCGCTGCGCTGGTCGGCATGTTCGCCGTAGCGGCGCTTCTGGTCGACCGCGAAGGCCGAGATGATCGGCGAGTGGTTGAAGGAGAACACCATCACCGGGATCGCCAGCCACAGGGTATGCAGGAAAGCCGAGCCGGTCGGCAGCGCGGTGGCGCTGTCCAGGATGCCGCCGTTCCAGTGGGGTACCAGATACAGGGCCAGCAACGCCAGGGCGACGATGAACGGGTACACCAGCAGGCTCATGACCTTGACCGTGGCCTGCTCGCCGCAGCGCACGATCGCCAACAGGCCCAGGATCAATACGAACGACAGGATCGCCCGCGGCGGCGGGGTCATGTGCAGTTGGTGCTCCATGAAGCTGCTGACCGTATTGGTCAGGGCCACACTGTAGATCAGCAGGATGGGGAAGATGGCGAAGAAGTACAGTACGGTGATCAAGGCGCCGGCCTTGAGCCCGAAGTGTTCTTCCACCACTTCGGTGATGTCGCCACTGCGCCCGGAAAGGACGAAACGGGTCAGGCCACGGTGGGCATAGTAGGTCATCGGGAAGGCCAGCACGGCCAGGATCAGCAGCGGCCAGAAACCGCCGAGGCCGGCATTGATCGGCAGGAACAAGGTCCCTGCACCGATCGCCGTGCCGAACAGGCCCAGCATCCAGGTGGTATCTTGTCGTGACCAGCTGCCAAGGGTGGCGGGGGTCGATTCTTCGAAGCGCTGTTCGACGCTTGGGGCCTGCTCATTCATTCCGGGTGCAACTCCACTCGCAAGACTGCAACAGGCTGAGAGTGGCGAAACACGGGGCTTCGCGCACCTCAACCGAAAAAGAGGGGCGCGATTGTGCGCCGATCAGGTTGCACTTGCATAGCCCTGACCGAGGAGTGGTTGCACCTTTTGTGTAGGAATTGCCTGAAAAAGCACCACCCAATGAACACAGAAAGTTGCACCTTCAGATTTCATGGGCCGCGAGAAGCTCCGTCAGTACGTCACCCAATGCCCGCACCATGGCATCCGCAGTGGGCCGGTGTACGACCACGATCTCGTAGCTGTCCACTTCCGGCAGCCCTTGCCCTGCTCCCAACACCCTGTGCTCGGCCGTCGCCGCGCGCGGCGGCAGCAGGCTGATGCCCATGCCATCGGCCACTGCAGCCTGTATCCCGCTCAGGCTGGAGCTGGTGAAACTGATGCGCCATCGCCGGCCCATCCCCTCAATGGCAGTGATCATGTCGTCCCGGTACAGCCCCCGGGGTGGGAACGTCACCAAGGGAATAGGGTCCAGCTCGAAGGCCGGGGTCCGCACGCTGTCGATCCACTGCAGGCGTTCCGGCCAGCAGGCCACGCCCTCGCGAGCGTTGCGGCGCTGCTTGAGCAGCACCAGGTCCAGCTCACCGTTGTCGTAGGCCTGGCTGAGGTCGCGGCACAGCCCGCTGGTCACTTCCAGCTTGACCTCAGGATGGCGTCGGCTGAATGCCGACAAGGCATTGGTGGTGCGCCCACCCACGAAGTCCTCGGGGACGCCTAGGCGCACCGTCACGCCCACCATGGCGCCAGCCAGGGCTTCGAGCATCTGGTCATTGAGCGCGAGCATGTGGCGGGCATAGCCGAGCAGTGTCTGCCCCGCATCGGTGGGCAGCACATCGCGGTTACCTCGCACCAGCAGGCGATGGCCGACCATGTCTTCCAGCCGACGCACTTTCTGGCTGATGGTGGACTGAGTCGAGTGCAGGCGTGCCGCGGCGGTGGTGAAACTGCCGCAGTCGGCCACCACGACAATGGCACGCAACAGGTCCAGGTCGAACAGAGCCCTATTCGATTTAACGCTAATAGACATAGAGCTATTCAACTTATGAATGACAGGCCCGATTTCTAGCACGCCTACCCATGGCGGGCAACAGCGCCCAAAGGATCAGTCGCCCAGCGCCACCCCTTCGCGACGCGGGTCGGCGCCGGCCGACCAGCCATCGACCGTGCGTAGGATGACCTGGGTGCCGCTGGTCATCGTCATGGGCGTAACGTCGTGCCCGCGGAGCTCGAGTTCGTGCACCAACCCGGGGCTGACCAACCCGGCCTCTACCTCGGTGCCCAGGTTGCGGCTGCCGAAATTGGGCAGGTTGATGGCTTGCTGGGGGTCGAGCTGCCAATCCAGCAGGCCGATCAATGCCTTGTTCACGTAACCGATGATCTGCGAACCACCGGGCGAGCCGAGGCTGGCCACCAGCTCGCCGCTCTGGCGGGAAAACACCAAGGTTGGCGACATGGACGACAATGGCCGCTTGCCCGGCTCGACGCGATTAGCGACCAACCTGCCACCTTCGCTCGGCACGAAGGAGAAGTCGGTAAGGTGGTTGTTCAGAACGAACCCCTTGACGAACAGATGCGAGCCGAACGCGGCTTCCACCGAGGTGGTCATGGCGATGGCCCCACCCTGCTCGTCGACGGCCGAAACATGGGACGTGGCGATTCGCAACGGCGAGCGATCCGGGGCCAGCGACAGGTCCACGCCAGGCGGAGAACCGGCCGATGCGTGCTTCATGCTCTGCGCCCCGATCAACCTGGCGCGCTTGGCCAGGTAGGCCTTGTCGAGCAGGCCCTGGGTATTGACCGGAACATAGTCGCTGTCGCCCAGGTATTGGGCGCGGTCGGCGTAGGCCAGACGCTCTGCCTCGGCAATCAGGTGAACCGCCATGGGGGTCGGCTCCAGCCCCGCCACCGAGGGCACCGGCACGGGCGGCATGTTTGCAAGGTCCAGCCGAGGCGTCGCCGTTTGCACTGCTTCGAGGATGCCGAGGGTCTGCAGCACGGCGACCGCGCCGGAAGACGGCGGCGGCATGCCGCAGATACGCCAGGCCTTGTACGGGCCGCATAAGGCAGTACGCGATTTGGCTTGGTATTGCCGCAGATCTTCGAGCGACAGGTAGCCGGGATTGGCGTGATCACGCACAGCCGCCACCATCGCCTCTGCGATCTCCCCGGTGTAGAACCCATCGGGCCCCTGGGCTGCGATCAGTTCCAGTGTATGGGCAAGCTCGGGGTTCTTCAGCAGCGCGCCGACTGCCAGTGGCTTGCCCTGGGCATCAAGAAAATACCGGGCCATGCTCGGCGAATCGGCAATGAAGGCATCGGAGGCCAGCAATGCATGCAGGCGGCTGGAAACCGGAAAGCCCGTTCGTGCCAGCTCGATGGCCGGCGCGAACAGGTCGCGCCACGGCAACCGGCCATGCTGCTCATGGGCTAGCTTCAATGCTCGCAGCACACCCGGCACTGCGACCGAACGCCCGCCGATCTGGGCCTCTCTGAAGCCCATTGGTTTGCCGTTGGGCTTGAGGAACAGGTTTGGGGTAACACCACTCGGGGCGCTTTCGCGACCATCGAAAGCCTGCACGTGCCGGCCATCCCAATACAGGATGAACGCCCCGCCGCCGATACCGCTGGACTGCGGCTCGACCAGGGTGAGTACCGCCTGCATGGCGATGGCCGCATCGATGGCGCTGCCACCGGCCCGCAACATGGCCCGCCCCGCCTCGCTGGCCAGCGGGTTGGCCGCCGCCGCCATATGGCGGCTGGCATACGTAGGTACCAGGCCTGCGCGATAGCCGGATGCAAGTTCCGGTGCAGGTGGCAGGGAGGGCTGCCCTGCCCGTCCGCCCAAGCCGCAACCGGTCAGGGCCAGGAAGCCGCAGAGGATAAGCAACAGTGTGTGCGAAGGCCTTTTCAAGCGTGACGTCCTGTAATCCGATGGGCAACGCATGCCAAAAACAGCGATTTTAGTCGAGCCTGCGTAAAAAACCGCAAAACGACTCGCATCAACAAATGCACTGCATGCCATGCGGATAATTAACTTCCAAGCCTGTATGTGGTTTTCCTAGGATGAAAGCCGGTCAATCAGGAGCCCAGCCCATGCGCTTGCCGTTCGCCACTGCACTGTTCGCCTTGTTCACCAGCTTTGCCGTCCACGCCGAGACCTCTGCCATGGATATCCGATTGCTCGATGCCGCCCAACGTGGCGATGCCACCGCTGTACGCCAATTGCTCGACCAAGGGGCCGCCGTGGATGCCCGCGACAGCCAGGACCGCACGGCCCTTTTGGTCGCCACCCACGCCAACCGTGTGGAGGCGGCAAAGGTACTGATCGAAGCCGGTGCCGACGTCAACGCCAAGGACCACATCCAGGACAGCCCTTACCTGTATGCCGGTGCCCGCGGCCTGAACGACATCCTGCGCCTGACCCTGGATCACGGGGCCGACCTCAAGAGCACCAACCGCTACGGCGGCACGGCATTGATTCCCGCTGCCGAGCGCGGGCATGTCGAGACCGTGCAGATGCTGATCGATGCCGGTGTCGACGTGGACCACCTCAACCGGCTGCACTGGACCGCCCTGCTCGAAGCGGTGATTCTCGGCGACGGCGGACCACGTCACGTGGAGATCGTGCGTCGTCTGCTGGCGGCCGGAGCGGACCCGACGATCGCCGACAAGGATGGCGTGACGGCGCTGGAACATGCGCGCCAGCGTGGTTATCGGGAGATGGTGTCCCTGCTGGATAGATAGTATTCCCCGCCCCGCACCTGGAGCGGGCTTGCCCCGCGAACAAGGGCGAAGCCCTTGCCAGGCGACGGTGATATCTGGTCCGGCCCAATCGCGGGACAAGCCCGGGACGGCTCGCTTGACGTAAACGTCAACCTGCCTTTAGCTTACGGCTATCCACTCTTCCGAGCCCGAGCATGAGCAGCCAGACCTACAGCATCTCCGACCTGTCCCGCGAACTGGACATCACCACCCGCGCGATCCGCTTCTACGAGGAACAAGGCCTGCTCAGCCCTGAGCGCAGAGGGCTGGAGCGCATCTATTCAGCGCGTGACAAGGTCACCCTGAAGCTGATCCTGCGCGGCAAGCGCATCGGTTTTTCCCTGGCCGAGTGTCGCGAGCTGATCGAGCTGTACGACCCCAGCGGCGGCAACCTCAAGCAACTGACCAGCATGCTCGCCAAGATCGCCGAACGTCGTGCCCAGCTGGAACAGCAGATGCTCGACATCCAACAAATGCACCTGGAGCTGGATACCGCCCAGGAGCGCTGTGAACAGGCCCTGGCCGCCACCCTGAACAAACAGAACCACAACAACAGCCATTGATCCGCCACGGGAATCCCACCATGTCATTGCCCCAGAAAGTCCGCCTGGTCGAAGTCGGCCCACGCGACGGCCTGCAGAACGAAGCCCAGCCCATCAGCGTCGCCGACAAGGTTCGCCTGGTGGACGACCTGACCGATGCTGGGTTGTCCTATATCGAAGTGGGCAGTTTCGTCTCGCCCAAGTGGGTGCCGCAGATGGCCGGCTCGGCCGAGGTATTCGCCGCGATCAGGCAGCGTGCAGGGGTGACCTATGCCGCGCTCGCACCCAACCTGCGAGGGTTCGAAGATGCCCTGGCGGCCGGCGTCAAGGAGGTAGCGGTATTTGCGGCCGCCTCCGAGGCGTTCTCCCAACGCAACATCAACTGCTCGATCAGCGACAGCCTCAAGCGCTTCGAGCCGATCATGGACGCAGCGCGCAACCACGGGGTACGCGTGCGCGGCTATGTCTCTTGCGTGCTGGGCTGCCCCTATGAAGGCAAGGTCAGTGTCGAGCAGGTCGCCCCAGTGGCACGAGCACTCCACGAGATGGGCTGCTACGAGGTTTCCCTGGGCGATACCATCGGCACGGGTACCGCTGGCGACACCCGCCGGTTGTTCGAGGTGGTTTCGGCCCAAGTGCCGCGCGAACAGCTGGCCGGGCATTTCCACGATACTTATGGCCAGGCCCTGGCCAATGTCTATGCCAGCCTGCTCGAAGGCATCCAGGTGTTCGACAGCTCGGTCGCGGGGCTGGGCGGCTGCCCCTATGCCAAGGGCGCTACCGGCAACATCGCCACCGAGGACGTGGTGTATCTGATGCAGGGCCTTGGCATCGAGACTGGCATCGACCTTGCGCAACTGATCGCTGCCGGGCAGCGTATCAGCACAGTCCTGGGCCGCGACAATGGGTCGCGGGTGGCGCGTGCCCGTAGCGCACAATAGGTCATCGAGGTGTCACATTCGTGTGGGTGGAGTGTTACCTCCCCCACGTTTGCCAGCGAAAAATCGGGTAACAGGGAAACAAATCGGCATATTTTCAGGTGCCCTGTTTTTTTCATTTTCACCTAAGCCATTGATTTTAAAGGATTTTAAAAAGTTGGCACGCCATCTGCTTTATCTCTGGCATAACAAGAACAAAAACGTGACACCCAATAAAAACAACAGGTAACGGCTCTGACATAACAAGAACAACACGGCAGAGGCGTAGCAAGCAGATTTTTTTGGAGTAAACACGCTTTTCAGGGGTTCGCCCCGCGGTCTGACACAGAACAATAAAACTACCTTCAGGTAGCGGCAGCCAGGATCGGATCAGCAATGATGAAGGCAGGTCGGCGCTCAAAAAAATACGTTTGCTCTTGTGCCCCGAGTGGGGGCCACCCGCAGTACAGAGGCGAAGGCTGACAAAAACAACAACAGGCCAGTCTCCAATAATAAAAAAGAGCAAGCAACAACGCTTATGAGGGGAGCTTCGGCTCCCCTCAGTGCTTCCTGTCATCCCCCTCCTGCTTCTCCTCCTCGCCCTCGATCTTCTCCACCAGCACCGGCATGCTGCCCAGCACCAACAGGGCCAGCACCGTGCTGATCACTGCCGTGGCCTCGCGCCCCGTGCCGGCGGCGGTACCGATGGCAGCGGTCATCCACAACCCGGCTGCGGTGGTCAGGCCTTTCACATGGCTGGTGTCCGTGCCGTTTCCCTTGAGAATGGTACCGGCACCGAGAAAGCCGATGCCCGCGACGATACCCTGGATCACCCGGCTCAATGCCTGCTCGTCCGCCCCGGCCATGCTAGGCGCCAGCACGAACAGCGCTGCCCCCAGGGAGACCAGCATATGCGTGCGCACGCCGGCCGATTTGCCCTTGTGCTCACGCTCGAAACCCAGCACCGCGCCCAGAAGCGCCGCCATGATCAGGCGCACCAGAACCTGAGTAACCTCGCGCTGATCGGCGATATCCGCGAACTCGGCCTGTATGGCCTGCCATATCGTGTGCCACCAGGGTTCCATGCTATGCCTCCCAGGTTCTGCAACGCCCCAACAGGGGCAGCCCAGCGCAACGCGTGCCAGGCGCCTGCCGCTGCGCTCACAACGATGGACCGTTGCGCCTGCTCGGAGTGCGATCGGCCCCGCCGAGCGGAACGATGCAGCAACCGCGAACCTGGCGCGGTCACAACCGATGACCGCCATAAGAGGAATTCGCCATGCCCATTGAAATCGATGAAACCACCCGCCGCTGCACGCTGATCGGCGAGGACCTGCGCATCGAGGCCGAAGGCCCGGACATCGAGATCATTACCGATGAACAGCTGCGCATGTCCGTGGCGCTGCTCGCCGGCCAACGCGTCCCCATCACCGAGGCCGAAGCCGACGCGCTTACCGTGGCCGGTGCGATAGATAGCCGCAGGCACCTGAAGAGCAGTGCGCCAGGCTCCGTTATCTAGGGGCTGTGTGACAATCCACGGCCATCTGATACGGTTTTTATCGTTTTACCTGAGCCTGTGCTGAAAACAGATCACGTCTCATAGTGGTTGGGCCTGATCGAGCCAGAAGAGCACCGCGCCATGAGCGATAGAATCCCTTGCCAGGTCATCGAGGTTGCCGCGCCAGTAAAAAAGCGCAAAGCCCTGGATGACAGCGGCATCCACACCCGCAGTTTTACCGGCCTGTACCGCAACCTGCGCATCGGCTTTGCCGGTGCGCTATTCGTGCTGTTCTTCGGTACGGCCTGGATGAACTGGAATGGCCGCCAGGCGGTGCTCTGGGACTTGTCCGAGAGCAAGTTCCATATCTTCGGCGCCACGTTCTGGCCGCAGGACTTTATCCTACTGTCGGCGCTACTGATCATCTGCGCCTTCGGCCTGTTCGCCATCACCGTGTTCGCCGGCCGCGTGTGGTGCGGCTACAGCTGCCCACAAAGCGTCTGGACCTGGCTGTTCATGTGGTGCGAAAAAGTCAGCGAAGGCGATCGCAACCAACGCATCAAGCTCGCCGCGGCCCCCTGGAGCCTCGAGAAAGTCGCCCGTCGCAGCCTCAAGCATGGCCTGTGGTTGGCTATTGGCGTGGTCACCGGCTTGACCTTCGTCGGTTACTTCACCCCTATTCGCCCCTTGGCCGCCGAACTCTTCACCTTGCAACTGGGCGGCGTGGCACTGTTCTGGGTGGCGTTCTTCACCGCAGCCACCTACCTCAACGCCGGCTGGTTGCGCGAAGCCGTATGCCTGCACATGTGCCCTTACGCGCGCTTCCAGAGCGTGATGTTCGACAAGGACACCCTGGCGGTAGCCTACGATCCGCGCCGTGGCGAAGCCCGTGGCTCGCGCAAGAAAGGCAGCGACCTAGAGGCCCGGGGCCTAGGCGACTGTATCGACTGCACCTTGTGCGTACAGGTTTGCCCCACCGGAATCGATATCCGCGATGGGCTGCAGATGGCCTGTATCGGCTGCGCCGCCTGCATCGATGCCTGCGACGGCGTGATGGACAAGATGGGCTACCCCCGCGGCCTGGTCGGCTACAAGTCCGAACACAAGCTGCAAGGTGGCGAGACCCATTGGCTGCGCCCGCGCTTGCTCGGCTACGCCAGCGCCCTGCTGCTGATGGTCGGCGCTCTGGGCATAGCCTTGCACATGCGCCCGATGGTGTCGCTGGATGTGATCAAGGACCGCGGCCTGTTCCGCGAAAACGCCCAGGGCCGGATCGAGAACATCTACCTGCTCAAGATCATCAATAAGACCCAACAGCCGCGGCAGTACCACCTGCGCTTGGTACATGCCGAGGGCTTCGAGCTGAACGCTAAAACCGTATTCTCTATTCCCGCTAGCGAAATGCACGAACTGCCGGTGTCGGTCGCCATGCTCACCGACCGCCCGGCCAACAGCACCCAGGAGCTGACCTTCGAAGTCTGCGCAACTGGCGCGCCATCGGCCTGCAGCCAGGCCCATAGCCGGTTCGTCGCCCCGCTGAACCGCTGATCCCTTACACTGATGTGTCACCTGCCTGCCGAGCCACGATGAAACGCTACGAACGATTCGCCGACGACATTGCCGAACTGATCCGCTCCGGCGTGCTCGCCCCTGGCCAGCGGGTACCCTCGGTGCGCTACGCGAGCCAGACCCACGGCGTAAGCCCGTCCACGGTGTTCCAGGCCTACTACCTGCTCGAGCGTCGCGGCTTGATCCGTGCCCGGCCGCGCTCGGGCTATTTCGTCAATGCCCATGCGCCACGCCAGTTCAGCGAGCCCCTGAGTCAGGCATCGGTCAGCGAGTCCACCGATGTGGATGTCAGTGCGTTGGTGTTTTCCATCCTCGACTCGATCAAGGACCCGCACACCGTGCCGTTCGGGTCGGCCTTCCCCAGCCCCGAGCTGTTCCCGCTGCAACGCCTGTCGCGCTCCCTGGCCAGCGCCAGCCGCACCATGGACCCGCACATGGTGGTCACCGACCTGTCACCGGGCAACCCGCAGTTGCGTCGGCAGATCGCCCTGCGCTACATGGTCGGCGGCCTGATGTTACCGATGGAGGAACTACTGATCACCAACGGCGCGCTGGAAGCGCTGAACCTTTGTTTGCAGGCGGTGACCCAGCCCGGCGACCTGGTGGCCATCGAAGCCCCGGCTTTCTATGCCTGCCTGCAGGTCCTGGAACGGCTCAAGCTCAAAGCCGTGGAGATTCCGGTCCATCCACGCGAAGGCATGGACCTGGGAGCGTTGGCACAGACTCTGGACAAACATCCGATCAAGGCCGTGTGGTGCATGACCAACTTCCAGAACCCGGTGGGAGCCAGCATGCCCGAAGCGAAGAAGCAGGCGCTGGTCGACCTGTTGCGCCGCCACCAGGTGCCACTGATCGAGGATGATGTCTACGCCGAACTCTATTACTCGCAGCAAGCGCCCAAGCCGGCCAAGGCGTACGACACCGACGGGCTGGTGATGCATTGCGGCTCATTTTCCAAGAGCCTGGCACCCGGCTACCGCATCGGCTGGGTGGCGGCCGGGCGCTTCGCTCAGAAGATCGAACGGCTCAAGCTGATGACCTCGTTGTGCGCCTCGATGCCGGCCCAGGCGGCCATTGCCGATTACCTGCAGCACGGCGGCTACGACCGGCATTTGCGCAAGCTCCGCTATGCCTTGGAGGGCCAGCAACTGAGCATGCTCGCCGCAATCGCCCGGCACTTCCCGGCCCAGACACGGGTCAGCCACCCCACCGGCGGTTACTTCCTGTGGTTGGAACTGCCCGAGCAGATGGACGCCCTCAAGCTGTTCCACTTGGCCCTGGCCCAGGGCATCAGCATTGCCCCAGGGCCGATCTTCTCGCCGACCCGACGCTTTGGAAATTGCATTCGCCTGAACTATGGCAGCCCTTGGCACGACACGGCAGAACAGGCCATGGAGACGCTGGGGAAAATCATCAGGTCATTCTGACCGACCTGCCAGGACACTAGCGTCCTCCCCCAAGGTCGATGAAGCTGCCCGTCGAATAGGACGCCTTGTCCGACAGCAGCCACATGATCGCCTCGGCCACTTCCTCTGGCCGCCCGCCTCGTCCCATGGGCAGGCCAGGCTCGAGCTTGGCCACGCGGTCCGGGTCACCGCTCAGGGCATGAAAGCCCGTATGGATATACCCAGGGCGTACGCCATTGACCCGTACGCCCTCGCCCGCCACTTCCTTGGCCAGCCCCAGCGTGAAGGTATCCAGCGCGCCCTTGGAGGCCGCATAGTCGACATATTCATTGGGCGAACCCAGACGTGCCGCGACCGACGACACGTTGACGATCGACCCGCCTTGCCCGCCATGGCGCCGAGCCATGCGCAACAGGGCATGCTTGGCGCACAGCATCGGCCCGACCACGTTGGTCTTCATCACCTTGAGCAGGCGGAATTCTGACATTTCCTCGACCCGGCTCTGCTGGCCGATGGTCCCGGCGTTGTTGACCAGCGCGGTAACCGGGCCAAGCTCCTGGTCGACGCGATGGAACAGCTGGGACACTTCGTCCTCGACGCTGGCATCGGCCCTCACGGCGATGGCCGTAGCGCCCAACGCGCGCACTTGGGCCAGCACCTGTTCGGCGGCCTGGTCGTCGGCGTGGTAGTTGATGCAGATGCGGTAGCCCTGTTGTGCCGCCAGCAGCGCCGTGGCAGCGCCGATGCCACGGCTGGCACCGGTGATGACGATGACCTTCTCCATGAATCCGCCAATTGCTTTGGGAATGGATTCCCGACAATAGGGGAAAAGGCAATGCTTGTGAATGCCCTTGAGAAGCGCATGGGAAAAGCGGCTGACGCAGGGCCTACGGGAGCGGGCCTACCCGCTCCACACAGTTCGCGCAGCCGTCAATGCCCAGCCGAGGCCGGCGCCGCCTTGGCGGTGAACGGTGGTCGCGCCAGCCATACCAGCAAGATCAGGCCGGCGAACACCCAGGTCATCAAGGTGAAGTAGTCCACCGTCGACATCATGTAGGCCTGGCCATTGAGGATACGCTCCAGTTGCGCATAGCTCTGCGGGTTGGCCCCACCCAGCTGCCCCAGGGCATGCTGGGTGGCCGGGTCGTACTCGCTGATGTGCTCGCTCAGGTAGGCATGGTGCTGCTCGGCGCGACGGATCCATATCCAGGTGGTCAGCGACGCGGCGAAGCTGCCGCCCAAAGTACGCAGGAAGGTCGCAAGCCCCGAGCCGTCGGCGATCTGGTGCGGCGGCAGGTCCGACAGCAGGATGCTCAAGGTCGGCATGAAGAACAGCGCCACGCCGATACCCATGAACAGTTGCACCAGGGCCACGTGCTGGAAGTCCACCTCGTTGGTGAAGCCAGCACGCATGTAGCAGCTGGCACCGATCGCCAGGAAGGCCAGGCCGGCCAGCAGGCGCAGGTCGACCCGATGCGCATACTTGCCGACGAAGGGCGACAGGACCACCGGCAACAGGCCGATCGGCGCCACCGCAAGGCCCGCCCAGGTGGCGGTGTAGCCCATCTGCGTCTGCAACCATTGCGGCAGGATCAGGTTGATGCCGAAGAACCCAGCGTAGCCACCGACCATCACCAAGGTGCCCACGCGAAAGTTGCGGTGCACGAACAGCCGCAGGTTGACCACCGGGTGGCGATCGGTCAGCTCCCAGATCACGAAAATCGCCAGGAATATCACCGAGACCAGGCTGCCCACGATGATGAACGACGACTCGAACCAGTCCAGGTCGTTGCCCTTGTCCAATACCACCTGCAGGGCGCCAACGCCGATGATCAGCGTCAGCAGGCCGATGTAGTCCATCGGCTGGCGGCTGGTGGTGACCGGCCGCGTACGCATCTGCTGGCGCACCACGGCGGCGGCGAACAGGCCGATAGGCACGTTGATGAAAAAGATCCACGGCCAGCTGTAGCTGTCGGTGATCCAGCCGCCGAGGATCGGCCCGGCAATCGGCGCCACCACCGTGACCATGGCCAGCAAGGCCAGCGCCATGCCGCGTTTGGCGGGCGGGTACACGGCGATCAGCAAGGTCTGGGTCATGGGGTACAGCGGGCCTGCGACCACCCCCTGGAGCACACGAAACGCCACCAGCTCCGGCATCGACTGGGCGATACCGCACAGGAATGACGCCAGCACGAACAACAAGGTGGCCCAGATGAACAGCTTCACTTCACCAAAGCGTCGGCTCAGCCAGCCAGTCAGCGGCAAGGCAATGGCGTTGCTCACGGCGAACGAGGTGATCACCCAGGTGCCCTGCTCGTAGCTCACGCCGAGGTTGCCAGAGATGGTCGGCAGGGCCACGTTGGCAATGGTGGTGTCGAGCACCTGCATGAAGGTGGCCAGCGACAGCCCGATGGTGGTCAGCAGCAGGCTCGGCGGAGTGAACTGTGCGGGCGCGTTGTTGCTCATCGCTGGGCCGTCTTGCCGCTGGCGCTGTTTTCGTGGATCAGCCGGGCGATCAGGTCGTCCGCCTCGACGAGCTGGCGGTCATACACTTGGGTGGCATAGCTGGCCTGCTGCGGGGGTTGTTGGGCCAAGGCTGGGCCGCTCTGGTCATGCAGGTCGACCTCGACCACCGTGGACAGGCCGATACGCAGCGGGTGTTGCTTGAGCTGCTCAGGGTTCAGGTGGATACGCACCGGTACCCGCTGGACGATCTTGATCCAGTTGCCGGTGGCATTCTGTGCCGGCAGCAGGGCAAACGCGCTGCCGGTACCGGCACCTAGGCTGTCGACCGTGCCGCTGTACTTCACGTCGCTGCCGTACAGGTCGGCGGAAATCTC
Source organism: Pseudomonas sp. NY15372 (assembly GCF_048068215.1). Lineage (NCBI taxonomy): Bacteria > Pseudomonadati > Pseudomonadota > Gammaproteobacteria > Pseudomonadales > Pseudomonadaceae > Pseudomonas > Pseudomonas sp. NY15372. The sequence continues at coordinate 9,003 of NZ_JBLUPY010000035.1, read as the reverse complement.
CACCGGCTGGCCGATGCGCATGTCGCGCAACTGGGTTTCCTTGAAGTTGGCATCGATCCATACCTGGTCCAGGGGAATCACCGCCATGGTCGCCACACCCGGCTGCAGGCGCTGACCCAATTGCACGGTACGCTTGGCCACGTAGCCGGTGACCGGCGCCACCAGTGTGGTACGGGCATGGTCGAGGTAGGCCTGGCGCAGGTCCGCGGCGGCAGCCATGACTTCAGGGTGGGAAGACACCACGGTGTCGTCGACCAGCGCGGCGCTGGTATTGAGCTGCTGACGAGCACTGTTCAAGGCACTCTGGGCGACGCTCAGATCGTCCCTGGCATGGGAAATCTCCTCGGCCGCGATCGCCCCGCTGTCGGCCAGCACCTTGCGCCGCCGGTAGTTGTCCTGGGCTTTTTGCAACTCGGCCTGGCGGGTTTGCAATTGCGCCTTGAGGGCATCGACATTGCTATACAGCCCGCGCACCTGGCGCACGGTGCGCGCCAGCTTGGCCTCGGCGGCCTGCAGCGCCACCTCGCTGTCGGCGGGGTCGAAACGCAACAGCACCTGGCCTTCGTGCACCAGATCGCCATCGTCGGCGCCGATGCTGGTAACGGTCCCAGTCACCAGCGGCGTGATTTCCACCACGTTGCCGTTGACGTAGGCGTCGTCGGTGCTTTCATGCCAGCGCCCGACCAGGGCATACCATGCCCAGGTAGCGGCGCCTGCCAGAATCAGCACCAGTAGCAGGCCCAGCAGCCAGGCCTTGCGCTTGCGCGTGTTGTCCGGCGCAGGTGCTGGGGTGGAAGTATCAGCGGAAGAGGCCATGACAATAACCTTGGGAAGAGTCGTTACAGGGTCAACGGTCGCCGAAACGGCGAATCGTCAGGGGGTCGCCGGCGCTCAGCAGCACCTTGGCCAGCAGGCTTTCGAGGGTCTTGAGCTCCTCAGGCTGCAATGCGCCGACCAGCTCGTTCATTGCCGCCGCTCCGATCTCCGGCAGCCGGTCGGCCAGGCGCTGGCCATCGTCGGTCAACGCCAGGCGGACCTGGCGGCGGTCCTCGGGGCAACGGTTGCGCAGGATGAGGCCCTTCTGCTCGAGACGATCGAGCATGCGCGTCATCGAACCGCTGTCCAGGCCGAGGTAGCGGCACAGTTCGGCTGGGGTATCCACCTCGTACTGGGTGACGATGATCAGCACCTTGAACTGCGCGGCGGTGACGCCGTCTGCTTCCAGGTGCCAATCGAGGATGCGGTCCTTGAGCAACGCGGCGCGGCCCAGGAGCATGCCGATGGTGCAGGTCTGGAAGTTTTCCGGAGAGAAATGAGACATGGCGAAGGCCCGAGCAATATGTGTAGAAATATTACTGCCTAGGCAGTGAATGTCAAAGCCTTGATTAGCGTGCTATGTAAATTTTCGTCAATACGCTGTATCAATCCGCCGGAATCGCGATGAAAAAACGGGCATCTGATAGTCGTTTGCCATTATCTCGGTTCTCGACACTCCCCGGTCGAGGGTAGAATGCGCAAAACCGGGAGCCGCAATGAACCACGATCGCTTGACCCCCAACCCCGACGATGCCCTCGCCGACGCAGCCGCACACTGGTGCATGCGGCTGCATGCCGACGACTGCACGGCAGCCGAGCGCGAGGCATTCCAGCGCTGGCTGGCGGCCGATCCGCGGCATCGGGAGGAGTACCTGGCGATGCAGGACATCTGGCACACCGCCGAGCTCTTGCCCGCTACCGCCACGGTGGTGGACTTCAACCCGGGTGCCCGGCCTGTGGTGCGCCAGCGCTCCTGGCGCCCGCTGGCCTCGGCCGCAGCGGTGTTTCTGCTCGCCCTGCCCCTGGCTGGCTGGGTCGGCTGGGAACAAGGCTGGTTGCCTAGCCGCTACCAGCACTTCGAAAGCGATGGCCGGCTACGGCAAGTGACCCTGAGCGACGGCAGCGTGGTCGAGCTCAACCTGCACACCGAGTTGCGCTACCTGAACTATAAGAACCGGCGTCAGGTCACCTTGGTCAAGGGCGAGGCGTTCTTCAAGGTCAAGCACGACAGCCGTCACCCGTTCATCGTCCGGGCAGGCAGCGGCCAGACCCGGGTCACCGGGACCCAGTTCAATGTCTGGAAACATGAAGATCAGGTCAAGGTGACGCTGGTGGAAGGCTCGGTGCTGGTCACCAGCCATGGCGCCGATGACGGCTACCGCCTTGGCCCTGGCATGCAGGCCAGCTACCGCACCGGCGACTTCGAGCCTGCACTGGCGCAAAGCGACGAGGCTGGCAACAGCCTGGCCTGGCGCAGCGGCAAGTTGATCCTGGACAACCTTACCTTGGCCGAAGCCCTGCCGGTGATCAACCGCTACCTGGACAACCCCTTGCGCCTGGCTGACGAAGGCACGGGCAAGATCCGCATCAGCGGGGTGTACAGCATCGACGAGGTGGAACGCCTGGTGGACAACCTGCCCAAAGTGCTGCCGGTCTATCTGACGCGTAGCCAGGATGGCAGCATCGTGCTCAATCGCATCTCGCCACCGCCCAGCCGTGGCTGAGCAGCGCAAACCGATCCAGAAACCGTAGAGCTTCACACTCCGCAAGACAATTGCCCATCAGGCCCTGTGGGAGATAACCCAGCCCTTCGGGCTGCGCTGTCGCACAAAGGACAAGCGGCTAGCGCCGCCCCCTGTGGTAGCGGGCTTGTCCCGCGATTGGGCCGGGCCCGATATCACCGTCGCCTGGCAAGGGCTTCGCCCTTGATCGCGGGCAAGCCCGCTCCCACAAGGCCTGCGCTGTCTTCAGAGATACCGCCGTACCTGTGGGAGCTGGCTTGCCAGCGATAGGACCGGGGCAAGCAACTCAAGACAGCTCGCTGCCACAAGGGGCGAGCTAGCTATCAGCCGCGGGCTCAGAGCACCATCGCCGCCAACCAGCCAAACGCCAGCAGCGGCAGATTGTAGTGGATGAAGGTCGGTACCACGGTGTCCCAGATATGGTGATGCTGGCCATCCACGTTCAGCCCTGACGTCGGGCCGAGGGTGGAGTCCGATGCAGGCGAGCCGGCATCGCCCAACGCTCCGGCGGTGCCCACGATGCACACGGTGGCCAGCGGGTCGAAGCCCAGTTGCACGCACAGCGGCACGAAGATCGCCGCCAGGATCGGCACGGTGGAGAACGACGAGCCGATGCCCATGGTCACCAGCAGCCCTACCAGCAACATGAGCAAGGCGCCGACAGCCTTGCTGTGGTCGATCCACTGTGCCGAAGCCTCGACCAGGCCGTTCACTTCACCCGTGGCCTTCATCACCTCGGCGAAGCCCGAAGCGGCGATCATGATGAAACCGATCATGGCCATCATCTTCATGCCTTCGGTGAACAGGTCGTCGGTGTCTTTCCAGCGCACGATGCCCGACAGCGAGAAGATCAGAAAGCCCACCATGGCCCCGATGATCATCGAGTCCAGCCACAGCTGGATGATGAACGCCGCAGCGATCGCGGCACCGGCCACCAGCAGGGTCAAGGGGTTGTAGCGCACGCTGACCTGCTCGACCTGTTCGATGCGGCCCAGGTCGTAGTCGCGCTTCTTGCGGTAGCTGACGAACACGGCCAGCAACAAGCCGGCGAGCATGCCCGCTGCCGGAATGGCCATGGCATGGGTGACGTTGACGCCACTGACGTCCACACCCGCACGCGCAACGTTGGCCAGCAGGATCTCGTTGAGGAAGATATTGCCAAAGCCTACCGGCAGGAACATGTACGGGGTGATCAAGCCGAAGGTGATCACGCAGGCGATCAGCCGCCGGTCGATGCGCAGGCGGGTCAGCACGTACAGCAGCGGCGGTACCAACAGCGGGATGAAGGCGATATGGATGGGCAGGATGTTCTGCGAGCAGACAGCCACCACCAGCATCAGGCCGACCAGCACCCACTTGAGCGCACCATTGTCGGCATGCCCTTGCCGATCGACCATCGCCAAGGCGCGGTCGGCCAGGGCATGGGCCAGGCCTGACTTGGCAATAGCGACGGCAAAGGCGCCGAGCAGCGCGTAGGACAGCGCCACCGTGGCACCACCGCCCAAGCCACTGTTGAAGGCCTTCAGCGTACCTTCGGTACCCAGGCCGCCGACCAGGCCACCGGTCAGGGCACCGACGATCAGGGCGATGACCACATGCACGCGGGACAGGCTCAAGACAAGCATGACACCGACCGCGGCAATGACTGCATTCATGGTGTGGTTTACCTCGTTACGACAGACGAAAAGCGAGTGCGCCGGCGACAGGCTGCCTGCGGGCAGTGGCCGGGCCAGGGGATGTTGTTATGAAGGGCGCACACTCTGAAGCACACCTGGGCGCTTGTCAAAGCGGTCAAACCCGCGACGCGTGTCAGAAGCGCCTGAAAATACAGCTTTTTTATTGAACGCTTGGATAAAGAAAGGGATCGATTCGCCGACATAAAGGGCAGCCCCAGGCCCTGCTGCCGATCGGCCGGGCTGCTGTGCGGTCATCTCGGGACAAGCCCGCTCCTAGGCCTGCGATGGAAGGGTCACAGCAGCCACGACAAGACCGGCTGGCATAGGCCAAGACCTCTTACAAGGGATCCCCAAATGCCTTTGCGTCAACTTTCCATCCAGTGGAAGATCACTCTGTTGGCCGGCTTGTGCCTGGCGACCATCGTCACGGTGCTGATCGGTCTGTCGTTGTACCGCATGGATCACAATTCGGACCTGGTCAAGGCCAGCAGCATGCAGATGCTCACCGAGTCGGCCCAGGCGCGCATCGAGTCCCAGGGCGAGGTGCAGGCCCTGGATATCCGCCGCCAGTTCATGGATGCCTACCAGTACGGCGCCGGTTTCGCCCGCCAGGTATTGTTCCTGCGTGAACAGGCCGAGAAACGCTTTCTCGACGCCTATGACCTGCGCGAGGACATGACCCGGCAGGTGCGCGCTGCGCTGCAGGCCAACCCGGACCTGCTCGGCCTGTCGCTGGTCTTCGAGCCTAACGCGCTGGATGGCAAGGACAGCCTGTTCAACGGCCAGGCCGAGCTGGGCAGTAACGAAACCGGGCGCTTTGCCTTGTACTGGTCGCAGCCGCGCGCCGGTCAGCTGACGTCCATGGCGTTGCCGGAACAGGACATGGCCAACACCGAGATCGGCCCCAGCGGCGAGCCGGCCAACACGTGGTGGGTATGCCCGCGTAGCACCCGCAAGGTGTGCGTGAGCGAGCCGTACTTCTATACCATCGATGGCCAGCAGGTGCTGATGACCAGCATCGTGTTCCCGTTGATCGTGGCAGACAAAGTCATCGCCACCCTGTCCATCGACATCAACCTCAACAGCCTTCAAGCCCTGAGTGAGCGCGCCAGCCGTAGTCTCTACGAAGGCCGTACCACGGTCGGCATTCTCAGCCCCGCTGGCCTTCTGGCCGGCTACAGCGCCGACGCCGGCAAGCTGGCCCAGCGCCTGGACCAGGTCGACCCGGCCCAGGGCGGTGAACTGGTGCGCAAGCTGCCAGGCGGCAAGCTGCAGGTCATGCACCACGAACAGCGCCTGAAGGTGCTGGCTGCCTTCGAGCCGATCCCGGGCGGCAAGCCCTGGGGGGTGCTGCTGGATGTGCCGCAGAGCGCCCTGACCGGCCCGGCCGAAGCGCTCAAACAGGAACTCGATGCCCTCAATACCAGCGGCACCTTGCTCGAGCTAGGCCTTGGTTTGGCCGTGGCGATCGTGGGGCTGTTGCTGGTATGGCTGATGGCCCGCGGTGTCACCCGGCCGATTCTCGGTGTTGCCGCCATGCTCAAGGACATCGCCAGCGGCGAAGGCGACCTGACCCGCCGCCTGGCCTACGACAAGCGCGACGAGCTGGGTGAGTTGGCCGGCTGGTTCAACCGCTTCCTCGATAAGCTGCAACCGACCATCGCTGAGGTCAAACGCTCGGTGCAGGCCGCCCGAGGCACGGCCGACCAGTCCGCGTCCATCGCCGCCCAGACCAGCGCCGGCATGGAACAGCAGTACCGCCAGGTCGACCAGGTAGCCACCGCCTCCCATGAAATGAGCGCCACCGCCCAGGACGTAGCGCGTAGCGCCGCCCAGGCCGCCCAAGCCGCGCGAGAGGCCGACCAGGCTACCCGCGAAGGCCTGGCGGTGATAGACCGCACCACCACCCGCATCGATGCGCTGGCCGCCGACATGAGCGGCGCCATGGCCCAGGTCGAAGGCCTGGCCCAGAACAGCGAGAAGATCGGCTCGGTGCTGGAGGTGATTCGCTCGATAGCCGAGCAGACCAACCTGCTGGCCCTCAATGCTGCCATCGAGGCCGCCCGGGCGGGTGAGGCCGGGCGCGGCTTTGCGGTGGTCGCCGACGAGGTACGCAACCTGGCCCGGCGCACCCAGGAGTCGGTGGAAGAGACCCGCCAGGTGATCGAAGCACTGCAGGCCGGCACCCAGGAAGTGGTCGGCGCCATGGACAACAGCCACCGCCAGGCCCAGGGCGGCGTCGAGCAGGTCGGGCAGGCAGTCACCGCACTGCAACGCATCGGCCAGGCAGTGACCGTCATTACCGACATGAACCTGCAGATCGCCTCGGCCGCCGAAGAGCAGAGCGCGGTAGCCGAAGAGATCAACCACAATGTCGCGACCATTCGCGATGTCACCGAATCGCTGTCGGGCCAGGCCAACGAGTCGGCACGTGTCAGCCAGTCGCTCAATGATCTAGCCAACCAGCAACAAGGGCTGATGGACCAGTTCCGCGTCTGAGTGCTCACTCAGCCTTCTTCAGCAACGGTTGTCCTGCTATCGGGGCGCAAAGCGCCCCAACCTTTTACAGCTCATCGGGTGCCGAGTAGAACCGCCCTCCCCTCAGCATCCAACCGCACCAAGGCTCCATGGACATTGAGCCGCGCCAGCCAAGGTGTCGAACCTTCGTCGTCTACACTTGCCCCAACCCAAGGACTGGCAACCTAGAGGCAAACATGAAGAAGATTCCTGCGCTGCTGGCCGGCCTGTTACTCACTTTCGGCCTGACCAGCACCGACAGTGCCGCAGCCGACGAACGCACGCCCATCCACTTCGGCGCCATAGGCTGGGAAAGTGGCGCGTTGACCACCGAGATCCTGCGGCTGATCGTCGAGCACGGTTACGGCTACCCCACCGATACGTTGCCGGGCAGCACCGTCAGCATGGAGGTTGCCCTGGCACGCAACGACCTGCAGGTGATCGCCGAGGAATGGGCCGGGCGCAGCCCTGCCTGGGTCAAGGCCGAGCAAGCGGGCCAGGTATTCGCCCTCGGCGACACGGTAAAAAATGCCGAGGAAGGCTGGTGGGTGCCGGCCTATGTGATCAAGGGCGACCCAGAGCGCAACCTGGCACCGCTGGCCCCAGACCTGCGTACCGTCGAGGACCTCAAGCGCTACCCGCAGGTATTTCGTGATCCCGAAAACCCGGGCAAAGGCCGCTTCCTCAACAGCCCCAGCGGCTGGACGTCCGAGACGGTCAACAGCCAGAAGCTCAAGGCCTATGGCCTCGACACCCTCTATAACAACTTTCGCAGCGGTTCGGGCGCGGCCCTGGATGCGGAGATCGGCTCGGCGATCCGGCGCGGCCAGCCGGTGCTGTTCTATTACTGGAGCCCGACGCCGCTGATGGGGCGCTACGACCTGGTCCGCCTGGAGGAGCCGCCTTTCGACGCCGCGGCCTGGGCCACGCTGACCGATGCCAAGCATCCGGCGCCCAAGGGCAGCCGCTCATTGCCGGCGAAGCTGTCGATCGGCGTGTCGGCGCCCTTCCGCCAGCAATACCCGGACCTGGTCGCGGTATTCGAGAAGGTCGACCTGCCGATCGAGCGCCTGAACAAGGCCCTGGCGTGGATGAGCGAAACCCGCCAGCCGCCGCGTGACGCGGCCCTGTCGTTCCTGCGAGACAACCCGGCGGTGTGGAAGGCCTGGCTGCCTGCCGAGGCCGCAGCGAAGGTCGAGGGCGCGCTGTGAGCGCAGGCTTTCCCGAAGCGCTGCAATTTTCTTTCGCCGAATGGGTCAACCGCTTGGTCGATTGGCTGGTGCTGCATTACGGCAACCAGCTGCGTCACCTCTCGGACCACCTATTGCAGGTGCTGGTAGGCCTGGAGAACGGCTTGCGCCTGCTGCCGTGGTGGCTGTTGCTGCTGATGGTGGGCCTGCTCGCCTGGCATGCCAGCCGTAGCCTGGTGCGAGCGGTGGTGCTGTGCGCCTTGCTGGCCCTGATCGGCATGCTCGGGCTTTGGGACAAGCTGCTGCAGACGCTGGCTCTGGTACTGGTCAGCACGGGCCTGTGTGTACTGGTGGGCGTGCCGCTGGGAATCGTCCTGGCGACCCGGCCACTGGCTCGACGCCTGCTGTTGCCGGTGCTCGACGTGATGCAGACCCTGCCGGCATTCGTCTACCTGATCCCGGTGCTGATGCTGTTCGGCCTGGGCAAGGTGCCCGCCGTGTTCGCCACCCTGGTGTATGCCTTGCCGCCCTTGGTGCGCCTGACCCAGCTGGGCCTGGCGCAGATCGACCCCTCGTTGCTGCAGGCCGCCCATGGCCTGGGTGCCAACCGCTGGCAGCGACTGCGGCGCATTGCCCTGCCCCTGGCCTTGCCGAGCATCATGGCTGGGCTGAACCAGTCGGTGATGATGGCACTGTCGATGGTGGTGGTAGCCTCGATGATCGGAGCCCGGGGGTTGGGCGAAGATGTGTTGGCCGGCATCCAGACGCTGAATGTCGGCCAAGGGGTCGAGGCCGGGCTGGCGATCGTCGCACTGGCGATGGTCATCGACCGGATCAGCCAGGCGTATGGGCAACCGAGGCGTTCCTGAACCCTCGCCGGCAAGCCCCCACCAGCCCTGAGGAAGATCGCCCAGCCCTTCGGGCTGCACTGGCTTCAGAAATGTAGACGCGCTGTGGGAGATTCTATGGTTGTGGGCAAGCCGGCTCCCACTGGTGCAGCGCCAACCACACCCTGTGGGAGCCGGCTTGCCGGCGATGAAGACAACCCTTTACCCAAAGCCA